>QHVV01000191.1 GCA_003222385.1 Acidobacteriota bacterium | reverse complement strand
TCGTAACAGCGTCGGCTCTTTGCATCGCACAGACTGACGCGACCTCCAAGTCGAAGGCCAAGCCTCCGGGCGCGGCCCCCTCCGACCAGATGCTGGTCGACAACTCCCGGGCGGTCTGGGAGGCCTACAAGAGTCGAAACACTGCGGCAATGCGGGCGCTCACTGCTGACGAGTATGTGGCCCACACTCAGGAAGGCCCCTCCGATCTCAAACACGATATCGACACCATCGACAAGCTCACGATTGAAGCCTTCACGATCGACGAACCGAAAGTCACGTGGGTGACCAAGGATGTCGCGATCCTGAATTACAAATGCGAACTGAAAGGGGCGTTCGAGGGGAAGCCGTTCAAGCCCGTCTACGCCACGGAGGTGTGGGTCAACCGCGGGGGCAAGTGGCGGATCATCTCCTACACAGAGACACCTTTGAGTTAGGACCTTCCCCGTAACCAGGCCTCATTGCGCCGTGAGAGAGTCTCA
Organism: Acidobacteriota bacterium; assembly: GCA_003222385.1. Classification (GTDB taxonomy): domain Bacteria; phylum Acidobacteriota; class Thermoanaerobaculia; order UBA5066; family Gp7-AA6; genus Gp7-AA6. The sequence goes on along the minus strand of QHVV01000191.1, from coordinate 4,593 downwards.
CGGCGCTTTCTCTTCAATGACGAAGATCCTAGCCTTGGATCCGATTCCTACCGCCGGATCGAGAGGTTCTCGTAGGCGACGATCGGACTCCCCTGGCTGACGGAGGTCAGCCCTTCGACTTCCGGCCGGGCGAAGCAGTAGATCTGGTCGTGGAAGAGGGGCAGAAGCAGAGCGTCGCGGGCGATCCGTTCCTCGACCTGCCGATAAATGGAGTGACGCACGCGCGGATCGGTCTCCGCGCGGCCCTGGTCGGCCAGTCGATCCAGATCCGGATCACCGATGTAGCGACCAAGATAACCAGCCTCGGAGTGCACGAAGCCGTGAACGAACGAGTCCGCGTCGGGATAGTCTGCATTCCAGCGTCCCACGTTCAAGTCCGCTTCTCCCGTTCTGCTCAACTCGACGTACTCGGCCATCGTCTTGTTGATCGGTCGGATCAGGAATCCGATCTCGCGAAACGCCTCCGTGAGCTCGCGAGCGAAGGCCGAGAACTCGCCGAAGAAGACGGGGTGGACCGCAGCCGAAAGCTCGATTGTCTCTCGCGACACCGTTGCTTCCACAGAGCTGTCCGAGGGCGCAGCAGCGCCGGACACCGGCCCCGAGCTCGGGCCGGCAGCCGAATAGCCGAGAAGCCCCGGCGGGATGAGCCCATGCGCCGGGACGGCCAGGCGTCCCAGAGTCCGGGGCATGAATCCGCCGACGTCGACCGCCCGGACCAGTCTCCGGCGCAGCTCCACGTCCTTGAGCGCTCCCCGGTGCCTGTTGAAGATGACGTAGTAGGTGGTCAGCCGCGGGCTTTCCCGGTAGCCGGAGGCAAACCGCGGATCGTGCCGGAACGCTTCCACATCGGCCGGGAGGAGGTCCGACGCGAGCGAGAATCTCCCTGCAAGAAACTCGTTGCGGATCTCCTCGGGCGAAACTCCAAAGCGGAAGATGATCCCTTCGCTTTTCGGATGACCCTCGCGCCAGTAGTGGGGGTTGCGCTCGAGCTCGAGACGACGACCCATGTCGAAGCCCACGAGCCGGAAGGGGCCGGTGCCGACGGCGCCCTCGCGCATGCTCGGACCGATGGCCCCCGTCCCTTCCGGAACGATCGCCGCCGAGACATTGGAGAGCACGGCCGGGAAGAAGGAGACCGGAGTTTCCAGATCGATGAAGAACTCCGCCGGCGAAACGATGTGAAACCCCTCGAGGTCGGTCGCGGTGCCGTCGAGAAGCCTCTTCGCTCCGCGAATCGGCGAGATCAGCCATCGGCTGCCGCTCCGCCGGTTGAGAAGGAGCCGTTCGAAGGAGTAGCGGACGTCGCGGGCGGTGAGCCGGCGGCCATCGTGAAAGAGCACGCCCGGCCGGAGCCGGAACCGGAACCGGATTCCGTCGTTCTCCGTTTCCGTCGTTCTCCGTGATCACCTCCGAGGCGAGCCAGGGGACGATCCGCGTGCCCTTCAGAGCGAAGGTCAGCGTTTCGAAGACCTGCATCTGTACCTCGTGGTCTTCCGCCGTGATGGAGAGTGCGGGATCGAAGTTCCGGACGACGCCCGCGATTGGCACGTGGAGAATTCCTCCGCCCGCTTGCCGCTCGGGCGCATTTCGTGTTGTCGGCGCCTCCGTCTTTCCGAGCTCCGCGTAGTTCACGTAGGGAGCGGTGCTGCGAAGCTGCAGACCCCGGACTCTCGGGCTCCCGATCCGGTAATCCACGTCGTGGAAGAGAGGCACCAGGATCGCGGGGTCGAGCAGCGCGTGCTCGAACTTTCTGTAGAGGGCCTCCCGCGCGGCCGGACGGGCCTCGCTGCGAGCTTCCTCGAGGATCAAGTCGGTCTCGGGCGAGGAGAAATAGCTTCGCGCCGCACCGCTGCCGGAGTGGAAGAGGGTGAAAGTGAAATTGTCCGGATCGTCGTAGTCGGCGATCCAGCGGCCGAGCATGACATCGACGTTCTGGTTCGCGTGCCACGACTCGAGGAACTCGGGCATGGTCGTCGTCACGACGTCGATCTCCACACCCAGATCGGTCCAGATCCGGAAGAGGGCCTGCGTCAGCGCGGCGTACTGGTTCAGCAGTATCGGGTGCACGGAGACCCGGATCTGGACGGGCAGCGGAAGTCCGGCGGACCGGACCATCTCGATCGCTTTTTCGCGCGGGAGGTGCGCCTGCCGCCGTCCGGCGTCGTGCCCAAGGATCCCGGGCGGGATCACTCCCGTCGCGGGCAGGGCGAACCGCCCGAGCGCCCCCCAGACGAGGTCCTGGGTTCGGACGGCGCCTGCGAGCGCGAGCCGCAGAGCGGCGCTCGATCCGGCGGCGGTCCCGGTGTGGAAGACGGCGAAATAGGTGTTCTTCTTGGGAGTCTCGACGAGGCCCGCGCGGAATCGGGAGTCGCGGAGGATCGCCTCGAGGTCCTGCGGGAGAAGATCGCGCGCGAGATCCAGCTCTCCGGACCGGAGACCTTCCGCAATCGCGCTCGCCGAGAGGGGAGCCCGGAACTCGATCCGGTCGAGTCTCGCCGGCGGTTCCTTCCAGTAGCGGGGGTTGCGCTCGAGGACAACGCGATCCGGCGTATGGAGGACCACCTGGAAGGGCCCGGTACCGAGCGGCGTTCCGTCCTTCTCCGCCGCGGAGGCCGCGACGATGGCCGTCCTCGGATCGGTCAGGAGAGACGGGAAGATCGGGAGCGGATCCACAAGTCGGATTTCGATCTCTTTTTCGGAGGGGGCCGCGATGCCGGAGACGCTCGATCTTCCCTCCAGGTACTCCGGGACACCGCGGATCGCGACGAACGCGGCGGGCATCTGGTCCCGGGAGAGCCGAATCGAGCGCTCGAGGGATTCCTTGACGGCCACGGCGGTCAGGGGAGTGCCGTCCGAGAACACCACACCGGGGCGCAGGTGCAGCCGCACCGACCGTGCATCGTCCTCGAGAGCCCACTTCTCGCAGAGCGCCGGCGCGAGGTTCCCCTGGGAGTCGGTCGTCACCAGCCTCTCGTAAACGTTCGCGAGGACCTCTTGCTCTTCGTTCGTCTCGTAAGTTCCCGGCTCGCTCGCGGCGATGGGGTTTGCTACTGCAACCACCAGCGTCCCGCCCCGCGGGATCTCTTCCGCCGGCGTCTCTTCCCTGGGTGCGATCCTCTCGATCTCGGCCTGATACGCCGCCGCCTTTGCGTATTCGCCGCGGAGATTTGCGATCGTGGCGGCGAGCGAAAGGAGGTTCGTCACGTGCTCGGAACCTCCTCGCTCGCGCGCCGCCTCGATCCCGCGCTCCACCCACCGGCGCGCCTCGTCGATCCGGCGCGCTTGCCAGGCTGTCTCCGCGGCGAGCAGGGCGGCGCCGACGGCTCGCCCAGCCTGCTTGTTCGCTTCGAAGACTTTGATCACGGCTTCGGCCTCTCGGAGAGCGGCATCGATGTTGCCGGCCATCCGGTGGCCCTGGGCCAGAAGCAGCCGGGTCTCTCCTTCGAGCGATCTCTCGCCCGTATCCTCCGCGTCTTCGAGGTAGTCAAGGGCGATCTTCGCGACTCGGATCGTGTCCTCGGGGCTGAAGGCGTCGAGCGACTTCTGCGCGAGCTTCAGTGCGTATTCCACCGTCTTCTCGGGGACGTCGGCCTGTGAGAAATGGTGAACGAGCTCCGGATAAATGCGCTCGAGCCGGCCGGTGAAGCGCTTCTCGATCAACTCGGCATAATTACGGTGAAGCGAGCGACGCTTGCGACGGGAAAGCGTGCCGTACAAAACGTCGCGGACGATCCCGCTCGAGAAAGTCAGCCGGTTGCCACGGGATTCCCGTTCCTCTTCGAGGATCCCCTCGCGGACGAGCCGGTCGATCTCGTCGTCGAGGTCCTTTGCGTCCTCCGCCAGTGTCTCGAGGTCTTTGGAGTCGAAGGTCTTCCCCAGCACGGAGGCGACAGAGAGGAGTTGCCGAAGCTCCTCGGGCAACCGCTCGATCCGCTTTTCGACCGCCTGCTGGATGGTCACGGGAAGGGCATCGGCCGAGATCGCCGCTTCCTTCGAGAAGCTCCAGACTCCGGTGTCATCCTTCGCGATCCCGCCAGATTCCGTAAGCGACCGGATCAGTTCCTTCGTGAAGAACGGATTACCTTCTGTCGCATCCCGGAGCCTCTGGGCGAGGTCGTCCGAGACCTTCGGCGCTCCGACGAGCGACTCGACGAGAGACCGGTGCTCGGAGGGGGAGAACGGCGGGAGCGTCAAGGACACGAAGCGCGGATCGTCCACGAAGGATTCGAGCATCCGGGTCAGCGGGTGCCGCTTGTCGGTCTCCGTCTGCCGGTAACTCCCGACGATCAGGGTCGGCGTCGGTCGTAGCCGGCGGACGATGTATTGGAGCGCCTCGATGGAAATCTCGGCCCCGTGGAGGTTCTCGAGGATCAAAACGAGGGGCTTTCCGCCGGCGATCCGGGTCAGCGTGCGGGCCAGCATCTCGAAGATCTGGATCCGATCCTCAGCCTTCTTCTCCTCCCCCGAGGCCGCGATCCGCGAATCGCCGCTCACGGCCGATCGGAGCTCGCCGATCTCGGAAAGCTGCGGGAAGAGGCCGATGAGGTCTCCGGCAAGGTCGGAGAAGTCGGGCCGCTCGGAGGCAGAGCTCCC
>QHVV01000076.1:5693-17182 GCA_003222385.1 Acidobacteriota bacterium | reverse complement strand
CGCGGGCCAGCGGCAGCGGTCCGCTCATGAGAATCGACCGGACCGTTTCGCCGTCCACGAACTCGGTGACGATGTACGGGCCGGCGTCGCTCTGTCCCACCTCGTACACGGCCAGGATGTTCGGGTGATCGAGCGCCGAGGTGGCGTTGGCTTCCATCGCAAAGCGCTTCATCCGGTCGGTGTCGGCGACGGCCTCCGGGGAGAGGACCTTGATCGCGACCTCGCGTCCGGAACGGGTGTCCTCTCCCTTCCACACTTCTCCCATCCCGCCGGAGCCCAGCCGGAAGAGCACCCGATAGGGGCCGATGGAGTTACCGCGCTCCAGAGGCATCGGAGTTACGCGAGCTCGGCCGGGGGCTTGCGCAGGAGCCGGTCGCGTTTCTTCTTTCGCGCGACCGCGAGCCGGATCAGCTCGTCCAAGAGCGCGGGCAGAGGCAGGCCGCTCGCTTCCCAGAGCTTCGGATACATCGAGATCGCCGTGAACCCCGGCAGAGTGTTCAGCTCGTTGACGAGAACCCGGTCGGTGGCACGCTCGAGGAAGAAGTCGACCCGCGCCATGCCCGAGAGCCCGCAGAGCCGGAACGCGTCGACCGCGAGCCCGCGGACCTCCTGCGAGATTGCCTCGGACACCGGCGCCGGGATCAGCAACTTCGCTTTGTCGTCGCGATACTTGTCGTCGTAGTCGTAGAACTCGTGCCCGGGGACGACCTCGCCCGGCACGGACGCGCGCGGCTCGTCGTCCCCGAGCACGGCGCACTCGAGCTCCCGCGCGTCGATCCCTTCCTCGATCAAGGCCCGGTCGTCGTAGCGGAACGCCTCGGCGAGCGCCTGGTCGAGTGAGTCGAGATCCGCGACCTTGACGACGCCCACCGAGGAGCCGCCGGTCGCGGGCTTCACAAAGAGCGGCGGAGGCGGGAGCGAAGCGGCGAGATGCCGGGCCCGCTCTCCCCGATCCTGCGGGCGCACGACGACCGAGCGCGGAGTCGGGATCCCGGCGCTCGCGAGAAGCGCCTTGAAGACCGCCTTGTCCATCCCGATCGCCGAGCCGGTCACGCCGGCGCCGACATAGGGCAGGCCCAGGAAGTCCAGAAATCCCTGCAGGGTGCCGTCCTCGCCGGTCGTGCCGTGGATGATCGGAAAGACGACGTCCGCCCGGCCGGGCGAGATCTCGACCGGCACGAGCGCCTGGGTCGACGGCTCGGCGCGGCGGAGCCGGTCGGGTACCGGCCCCTCGGCCAGGAGCTTCGCGGAGTCCGCCGCCGATAGGAAGCGTCCATCCTCGGAGACCGCGAGCGGCAGGACGTCGTACTTCGCGCGGTCGAGCGCGGCGACGATCGTCCTCGCCGATACGCGCGAGACTTCCCGCTCGACCGACCGGCCGCCGTAGAGCACGACGACCTTCAAGCGGTTCACCAGGTCACCACGCGCACCTCTTCGACTCCCGGCGCCTCGCGCAGCTTCGCGAGGACCGCCGGCGGCGGCACGGAGTCGACCGCGATGATCGCGGCCGCGCGGTCTCCCTGGCCGCGGGCGAGCGAGAAGTTCGCGATGTTGATCCCTCCCTCTCCGAGGATCGTTCCGACGCGGCCGACGACCCCCGGCACGTCGCGGTTCTTGAGGAAGACGACGGTCCCTTCCGGCCGGAACTCGAGCGGCAGCCCGTCCACCTCGACGACACGCGCGTCGCGTCCCGAAAAGAGCGTCGCGACCGCGGCCGTCTTCGAGCGGCCGTCGGAGAGCGCGACCCGGATCGACTTCGCGTAGTTCCCCGGATCTTCATGCCTCGTCTCGGCGACTGACAGGCCCCGGTCGCGCGCGACGAAGAACGCGTTGACGAAGTTCACGGTTTCCGGGGTGTGGGTCTGAAGAGCGCCCTTGACCGACGCGACCGCGACCGGCCGCAGGAGGTCCTCGGGCAGACCCCACGTCTCGACCGCGAGGGAGCGCAGCCGCTCCCCGCCGAGGCACGAGAGGAACCGCCCGGTTCGCTCAGCGACGTCCATCCACGCTGCCGCGCCGCCGGCGTCCTTGGGGCCGCGGAACGGCAGGTTCACCGCGGGCACGTAGGACGCGCCACCCAGCGCCTCGGAGACCGCCTCGGCCGTCTGGAGGGAGACGCGCTCCTGCGCTTCCACGGTGGAAGCGCCGAGGTGCGGCGTCGCGACGACGTTCGGCAGCTTCAAGAGCGGCTCGTTCGGATCGGGAGGCTCGGGATCGAACACGTCGAGCGCCGCGCCCGCCAGCCGGCCGGTGACGAGCGCCTCGTGGAGGGCCGCTCCGTCGACCAGGCTTCCCCGCGCCACGTTGACCAGGACCGCTCCCGGCTTCATGCGCGCGAGCTCGTCGCGCCCGATGAGCGGCCGGCCTCCCTCGGTCGCGGTCGCGTGCAAGGTCACGATGTCGGAGGACTGGAGCAGCTCTTCGAGCGAGACGAGCGGGACGCCCATCTCGTGCGCCTTCTCGAGAGGAAGGTACGGGTCGTGACCGAGGAGCCGCGCCTCGAACGCGCGGGCGCGGGCCGCCACGCGGGATCCGACCTGCCCGAGGCCGACGATTCCGAGCGTCTTGCCCGCGAGCTCGGAGCCCAGGAATTTCGATTTCTCCCACTTTCCGGAGGCGAGGGAGACGGACGCTTCCGAGACGCGGCGCAGGAGCGCAAACAGGAGTGCGAAGGTGTGCTCGACCGCCGAAACGACGTTTCCGGTCGGGGCGTTGATGACGAGCACCCCGCGGGCCGACGCCGCCGGGACGTCGACGTTGTCGACTCCGACGCCTGCGCGGCCGACCACGCTCAGGCGCGGCGCGGCGGCGAGGAGCTCCGCGTCCACTTTCGTGCGGCTCCGGACCAGAAGCGCATCGGCCGTGGCCAGCTCCGCCAGCAGCTTGCTGCGGTCGGCGCCGGCGAGCTCGACGACCTCGTGACCCGCTTTGCGGAGGATCTCGAGGCCCGCCGGCGACAGCTCTTCGGCGACGACGATCCGGCTCATGAGCCGATTCTAGGCCGGGGTAATGCCGGTCGTCAGTCGAGCGATCCCCGATCGACCTGTTCGATCCAGCCGGGCAGCAGCCCGAGCCGAGCGAGATGGGCATCGGCGCCGGCCGCAGCGAGCTCTTCGTGCGACCGCGAGCCGCCGTCGACGAGCACGCACCGGCAACCCGCCGCCCGCGCCGTCTCGGCATCGATCTCCATGTCGCCCACCGCGACCGTCCGGCCCGGCGGGGCCGCGGCCCGCCGCATGATCGCGAGCAACATCGCCGGGTCGGGCTTGGGCGGCGTCGCGTCGTCGGGTCCGGCGACCGCAAAGAAGCGGTCCGCGACCCCTTTGCCGGCGAGGATCCGCCGCGAGAACCGTTCCGGCTTGTTGGATGCGACCGCGAGGAGATGTCCGTCGTGCGCCAGTCGTTCGACGACCTCGGGAACGTCCGGCAGGAGAAAGGTCTTCTCATCCGCGACGACGGCGTACCGTTCGCGGAAGAGCCGCACGCCCTCGCGGGCGTGGGCAGCGCCGACCGCTCTCTCGAGGAGCTTCTCCAGTCCTTCGCCGACCATCCCGCGGACCGTCTCCTCCGACAGCGGAGCGAAGCCCAGCCGCTCCATGGCGAACCCCAGCGCGTCGGTGATGCCGGCGTAGCCGTCGATCAGGGTTCCGTCCAGATCGAACACGATCAACACGAAGATCTACGGGCGGGCGGCCGCGACGCGGTCGAGGCCGGCGAGGCGAAGCACCGCGCCGACGATCCCTTCGGTGTCCTCGAAGCGGAAGGTCGGAACGGAGTCACCCGCCGGCATGTCCGACACCCGCGCCAGCGCGTCCGGGACCGGCGGCCGTGCGGCGCCGGCGCGGGCAACCTCGATCTTCGGCAGCGGGACCGATTTGTAGCCCTCGACGAGGACCAGGTCGCACTCTGCGAATTCGCGGCGGACGACGTCGGGAAGCGATGCGTCTTCGATCTTCCGGCGAACGGTCGCGCGCGCGGGGGTCACCAGCGCCCAGACCGGGCCTCCCGAGGCGCCCAGCCGCTGCGAGTCCTTGCCGGCGACGTCGTCCTCCACGTGGTGCGATGTGTGCTTGATCGCGCCCACCTCGAGACCGAGCGAGCGCAGCCTCGGGATCAAGTCGGCGAGAAGCGTGGTCTTGCCGGAGTCGTGTCCGCCCACGAAAGCGACGACCGCGGGACGGTGATCGGGATAGAGGAGAAAAGGATCGCGGCGCGCGAGGAAGGGTCGCGTTTCCTCGCGGTGGCGCGCGATCTCGGACGCCGCGTCCCCATCGGTGTCCAGCGATTCGCGAAAGCGGGACGATCCGGTCAGGAGATCGATCGCGGGCCGCGGATCGAACTCGTACGGCTCTTCCCGCCAGCGGAACTCGCGGGGAGCGACGCACCGCGCGGTTTCGATGACCTGCAGCCCGGTCTCGAACGGCCGGAAGACCGAGGGATTCACCACCTCCAGCATGGCGCCGCCGCAGGTTTCGCCGGCATGCTTCTCGAACATCGGCCGGAACCGCGTGGGCAGGAACGAGACCCCGGGCAGCTCGAGAGCGGCGAGCGCCGCGGTCAGGGCGAGCGGCTCGAGCCACGGCGCGCCGAACATCTCGAAGGGCCGGGCGGTCCCACGCGCCTCGGACAGGTTGGTTCCTTCCAGAAGCGCCATGCCGGGATAGACCCGCGCGGTCTCGACCGTCGGAATGTTCGGGGACGGAGGGATCCAGGGCAGCCCCGTGTCCCGGTAGGAAACGTCGCGCGCCCAGCCGCGCATCGGTGAGACGACGAGATCGAGATCGAGCCCGCGCTCGGAAGCGAGAAGCCGCGCGAGCTCTCCCGAGGTCATCCCGTGCCGGACCGCGATCGGGTGCAGTCCCACGAAAGAGAGAAATTCCGGGTCCTGCGGCGCGCCCTCGACCTCCCCTCCGAGCGGGTTCGGCCGGTCGCAGACGACGAACCGCTTTCCGAGCTCGGCGCACGCCTCCATCGCAAGCAGCATCGTCCAGTGGAACGTGTAGTACCGGGCTCCGACGTCCGGCACGTCGAAGACGACCGCATCGAGGTCGGCGAGGTCCTCCGGTCGCGGCTTCAGACTCTCGAGCGTGGTGCCGTAGAGAGAGACGACCGGAAGCCCCGTCTCGCGATGAACCGAGGACGACACCCCCTCCATGTAGACGGCTCCGCCGTCCACGCCGTGCTCGGGGCCGAAGAGCCGGACGAGGCGCGCGTCCGGCAGATCGGCGAGCGCCCGCCAGGAGGGCGTTCCGTCCGACGCCAGGCCGGAGGGATTCGTGACGAGGCCGATCCGCTTTCCCGCGATAGCGGTTGGATCGGATCGCAGCGCGTCGATGCCGAGCACCGTTGCGCCGTCGCGGCGGATCAAGGGCTTGCGGTTCCGGGGCCGGGGCGAGGATGCTCCGGCTGTTCGCCGCGGACGAGGCCGATCGCGTGCGGCAGCAGGTCCGCCACCGCGCGAAGACAATCGGCGGCGCCGCCGGGCGATCCGGGCAGCGCGACCACGATCGTGCGCCCGCGGACCCCGGCGACCTGGCGCGAGAGGTAGGCCGCCGGAAAGTCTCTTCCCGTGTCGGCGCGCATCTTTTCGGCGAGGCCCGGTGCTTCGATGTCGAGGACGCCTCGGACCGCCTCGGGAGTTCGATCGCGCGGAGAGACGCCGGTCCCGCCGGTCAGGACGATCAGGTCCGTTCCGCCTTCGTCGGCGCGGCGCCGGACGGTCTCGGCGATCCTGTCGCGGTCGTCTGGAATCGACTCGCGCGAGACGACGACGTGCTCGACCTTCGAGTCCGAGAGCGCTTTCTCGCAGGCGGGTCCGCCTCGGTCTTCCCGCGCGCCCGAAGCGACGCCGTCGGAGACCGTGACGATCGCCACACGCATCGGTGATCTCATGCGCTCGGCTACTATAGCCGCGCGAATCGGGCGTCGGACTTCGGACTCGTCTTTGGTCGCACGTTTGCATGGCGGCGGGTGATGGTCGATTCCAAAACGCGGCATTCCGGCTGGGCGTACTACGCGGCCGTCATGCTCTTCGCGGTCGTTCTCGTGTTCGCGATTCTCGGACTGGTTCGTTCCTCCTCGATCGGAAGAGCGTCTTCTCGCGAGCCGGAGACGACGCCGGGCCGCCCGACTCCGTCTCCCGCGGTCTCTCCGACGGCAACGGCGAGCCGGCCCGCGCCCACCGCGCAGATCCCTCCGCCGACGAGGAGCACGACCACTTCTCCCCCGAGCCGAACGTACCTCTATCCCCCACCCGGGAAAGACACGACGCCGGACTCCTCGCCGGCGACTCAGCCCCGCCGATAGGGGCCGGACCGGCCGCCGGTTTTCTGGAGGAGAACGATCTCCCGGATCTCGATTCCGCGGTCGAGCGACTTCGCCATGTCGTAGAGCGCGAGGCACGCGCCGGCGACAGCCGTGAGCGCTTCCATCTCGACCCCCGTCCGCGCGGACGTCGATACCTCCGCGGTCACCACCACTTCGCGGGCACGGGAGTCGAGCGTGCATTCGACCGCGACCGATTCGAGGCCGATCGGGTGCGCGAGCGGGACGAGCTCCGGCGTTTTCTTCGCGGCGAGGACGCCAGCGAGGCGGGCCACGGCGAGGGCGTCCCCTTTCGAAAGCCGGCCCGTCGCGAGCGCTTCGAAGGCCGACTTCCCCATCCGCACCCGTCCGCGCGCGATCGCGCGCCGCCGCGTCTGCGGCTTCCCTCCGACGTCCACCATCCGCGCCCGGCCGCGCGCGTCGACGTGGAGCTTGCTCCCTGCCTTCAGGCTCGCTCCCGGTGCGCGGCGAAGTCGGCAAACGTGTTCAGGTTCGCGAAGGCGACGCCGCTCGGATCGAGGCGGCGCCACTCCTTCTCGGGAAAGATTTCGGCGGCTACCTCGTCGGCGAGGGCGACCAGCGAGAGCATCCCTTTGGCGATCCGCGTCTTGGCGAACCGCCCTGCGGATCGCCGCCACACCGCCGCGAGCGGCTGCAGTCGGCCTCCCGCTTCCGGAATGAGCGCGGGCGACGCCGTGGCGAGCCCGCGATCGGCGATCGCGCGTACGAGGTCGTGGGTCAGCCCGGGCAGGTCCACCGCCAGGACGAAGATCCGATCCGCGGCCTCGTCGAGCGCGCGGACGAGACCATGGATCGCGGCGTACTCGGGAGAGCCGTCCAGGAGAACGCGGGCGGGGCCGACCGGAAACTGAGGCTGCTCCTTGACGACCACCAAGACCTCGGAGAAGAGCGCCGACAGCCGCGTGGTCTGGAACTCGAGCAGAGTGCCCGCTCCCCAGGGAAGGGCCGCCTTGGGCCGGCCCATGCGCTTCGAGGCGCCACCGGCGAGAACGGCCGCCGGCATCGGGAGCTTCACCGTCCCGATGCTAGCATCGAGCATGTCGCGGGGACTGGCCCTGCGGGCCTGCACCCGCCACCGAACCCGTCGCGAACCGTGATCTCCGTCGTCGTCCCAATCCAGAGCGAAGGCCCGGAGATCGAGAGCGTGCTGGACCGCTTCTCCCTCGGTCCCGCCGAAGCGGAGCTCCTCATCGCCGACACCGGCGCCCGGCCGGAGACGTTGGCAGCGCTCCGCGAGATCGGCGCGCGCGTCCTGCCGCCGTTGGGCACCCGCGGCGCCGCCCTGGCGCGGGCGGCTCTGGAGGCACGCGGAAAGATCCTTTTCTTTCTCCACGCCGACTCGCGGCCTCCGGAGGACGCGCTCGCGCTGATTGCGCAGACCATCGCGGAGGGCGCGGACGCGGGGGCGTTCTCCCTCGGATACGACCCGGCCAGCCCCGCGATGCGCTGGATCGCGTGGTGGGCGAACCTCCGCTCCCGTTTCGCGAAGCTTCCGTTCGGCGACCAGGGAATCTTCTGCCGCCGGGACGTCTACGAACGCGCCGGCGGCTTCCGCGATCTGCCGATCTGCGACGACCTCGATCTCGTGGTGCGCCTGCGAAAGACGGGTCGCTTCGTCGTCCGGCCCGAGAAAACGATCACCTCGCCCCGCAGGTACGTCGAGACCGGCGTGGCGCGCCAGGTTTTCCGGAACTGGAAGGTGATCGCGGGCTACTTCGCCGGCGTCTCGCCCGAGACGCTCACGCGCTGGTACGGGATCCGACCGCCAGCCGTTCTTCGAGACGGCGTCGAATCGCGGGCCATTCGTCGTCGATGACGCTGTAGTACACGGTGTCGCGCACGCGGCCGCTCATGGTCACCGCGTGCTTGCGCAGAGTCCCTTCCTCGCGCGCGCCGATCCGGCGGATGGCGGCGCGGGAGCGTTCGTTCAGCGCGTCGGTCTTGAACTCCACGCGCCGGACGCCGAGCGTCTCGAAGGCGTGCCTCATCATCAGGTATTTCGCCTCGGTGTTCGCCGCCGTGCGCTGCCAGCCCCGCCCGAGCCAGGTCCAGCCGATCTCGACCCGGCTGTTCTGGAGGTCGGCGTTCGCGAAGCGCGTGCTGCCGACCGGCCGTCCGATCGAGCGCGCGACCGTCGCGAAGGGCAGCGCCGTGCCGGCCCGCTGCGCCGCGAGCGCTCTCTCGACGTAGGCGAGCAGCTCGTCGACCGACTCCGCCCGCTCGCTCGTCCAGCGCCAGAGGTCCGGGTCGAGCGCGACCTCGGCGAGAGCGTCGACGTGGTCGAGCGATAGCGGTTCGAGCCGGACGTGCTGACCTTCGAGAACGATCGGGTCAAGCTTCAAGGCCAGCCCCGGTTTGAACTCTACTGGCCGCCGGTCGCGAAGCGACCGACGCGGCCCAAGCTTCCCGCGGTCACTTCCCTTCGCCGCCGAGGATCAAGGGCAGGCCGTTCTTGCCGCTGCCGATCACGACGACCTTCGAGTTCTGGCTCATCGCGAGCTTCTCGGTCGCCTCGATGCCCTTCCACTCGAGAAGCGCCGGGCTGATCCCCGCCGCCACGATCCGCTGGAAGTCGGCGATCCCCTGCGCCTCGATCCGCTTGCGCTCCGCCTCCTGCTGCTCCTTCTGGAGAACGAACTTCATCTGCTCGGCTTCCTGCTCGCGGCGCAGCTTCTCCTGGATCGCATTCGCCACGATCGCGGGCAGACCGATCTTCCGGAGCAGGACGGCCTCGGCGATGATGCCCCGGTCGCCGGCCAGCTTGCGAAAGAGCTCCAGCGTCTCCTTCGAGATCCGCTCCCGTTCCGCCGAATACAGGACTTTCGCCTCGTAGGAGGCGGTGATCTCCCGGATCGCCGAGCGGATCTGGGGATGGACCGCGATCTCCTGGTAGTCCTGGCCGACGGTCTTGTAGATGTTGGCGGCCTTCTCGGGATCGAGGCGGAAGAGAAGCGATCCTTCGAGCTCCATCGTCAGCCCTTCTTTCGAAGGGACTTCGGCAGTCTCTTTGACCTCCTGGGTCTGGATCGACATCTTGACCACGCGCGTGAACGGAAAGACGAACCGGACTCCGGGCGGCAGAACGTTGGGCGAGACGCTCCCGAAGAAGTCCTTCACGCCGACGTGGCCGGCCGGGATGACTTTGATCGGGTTCCCGGCGAGAAGAAGGATCAGGACGACGGCGACGACGACCAGGCGGAACACGCGCCGGCCGGGGGCAGACGGGGGCACGACCTCGAAAAGCTTGGACATCGGTTTTCCTCCTCGGATGTCGGGAGGAAGCTATCAGGTTCGCACTGCGGCGGGTGCAGGCCCGCAGGGCCTGTCCCCGCGACATCCCAAGATCAGACCATCTTCAGGAGGTGACCCATCTTGTTCTTCTTGGCCTCGAGGTACCGCCGCGACCCGGCCGTCGGATGCACTTCGAGCGGAACCCTTTCGACGATCTCGAGACCGTAGCCGCCGATCGCCACGTACTTCGAAGGGTTGTTCGTCATGAGTCGCATCTTCCGGACGCCCAGGTCCCGCAGGATCTGACACCCGACGCCGTAGTTGCGGATGTCCGGTGGAAATCCGAGCTTCTCGTTGGCCGAAACCGTGTCGTGTCCTTCGTCCTGCAGCTCGTAGGCCTTGAGCTTATTGACGAGGCCGATCCCGCGTCCCTCCTGGAGGAGGTAGAGAAAGACTCCCTTGCCGGCTTCGACGATCTTCTCCATCGCCAGGTCCAGCTGCGCGCCGCAGTCGCAGCGCGTCGAGCCGAAGACGTCGCCCGTCAGGCATTGCGAGTGGACCCGCACGAGCACCGGCTCGTCTTCGCGGATTTCCCCGTGGACCAGCGCGATGTGCTCCTCGTGAGTCACGTCGCTCCGGTACGCAGCGAGGCGGAACTCGCCGAACCGAGTCGGCAGGTGAGGCGCCGCGATCCGGTGCACCAGGCGCTCGGTCTTCATCCGGTGGCGGATCAGGTCCGCGACCGTGACCAGAGCGAAACCGTGCTTCTCGCAGAACTTCGCGAGGTCCGGCACGCGCGCCATCGTCCCGTCCTCGTTCATCACCTCGCAGATCACGGCGGAGGGATCGAGCCCCGCGATCCGGGCGAGATCCACCGAAGCTTCGGTCTGGCCGGCGCGCTTCAGGACGCCTCCCGCGCGCGCCCGGAGCGGGAACATGTGGCCCGGCCGCGCGAGGTCGGAAGGGCGGGTCTCCGGGTCGATGGCCGCCTTCACGGTCGCCGCCCGGTCGGCCGCGGAAATCCCGGTCGTGACCCGCCCGCGCGCTTCGATCGAGACCGTGAACGCCGTCCCGAAGCTCGACGTGTTCTCGTCGACCATGGGAGGCAGCTGGAGCGCGTCGCACCGCTCTTCGGTCAGGGCGAGACAGATCAGGCCGCGCCCCTCGCGCGCCATGAAGTTGACCGCTTCGGGGGTGATTTTCTCGGCGGCGAGCACGAGATCGCCTTCGTTCTCGCGGTCCTCGTCGTCCACGACGACGACGAACCGCCCCGCCCGGAGCTCCTCGACGGCGCGGTCGATCGGAGCGAAGAAGGCATCCCGGTCGCCCATCAGAAGACCGCCGGCTCCTCGTAGGTCGCGAAGACCTCGCGCATCACGTCGGAGATCTCCCCCACCGTCGCGTACGTTTTGACGGCTTCGACGAGCGGAGGCATGACGTTGCGGCCGTCCGCGCACGCCTGCTTCAAGGCCGAGAGCGAGGACGACACCGCTTTCCCGTCGCGCGAGCGTTTGAGCGCGGCGAGGTCCGCCTTCTGCTTCTCCTCGACGGACTCGTCGATGTACAGCGTCTCGATCGGCTCTTCGTTCTCTTCCACGAACTCGTTGACCCCGACGACGATCTTGTCCTTCGCGTCGACCGCCCGCTGGTACGCGTACGCCGCGTCCATGATCTCGCGCTGCGGGAACCCGGCCTCAATCGCCTCGACCATTCCTCCGAGCGCGTCGATCCGCCGGAAATAGTCGAAGCAGCCGCGCTCCATCCGCGTCGTCATCTCCTCGACGAAGTAGGCTCCCCCCAGCGGATCGACCGTGTTCGCAACGCCCGACTCGTGCGCGATCACCTGCTGGGTGCGAAGGGCGAGCTTGACCGCGAAGTCGCTCGGCAGAGCGAGCGTTTCGTCGAGCGAGTTC
>QHVV01000076.1:0-5678 GCA_003222385.1 Acidobacteriota bacterium | reverse complement strand
GCCTGAATCGTCGTGCGGACGACGTTGTTGAACGGCTGCTGGGCCGTCAGCGAGCAGCCGGCGGTCTGCGTGTGGAAGCGGCACGCGAGCGAGCGCGGGTCTTTCGCACCGAAGCGGTCGCGCATCGTCTTCGCCCAGATCCGCCGGGCCGCGCGGTATTTCGCGATCTCCTCGAAGAAATCGTTGTGCGCGTTGAAGAAGAACGACAGGCGCGGCGCGAAGTCGTCGACCGCCATCCCCGCTTCGAGGCCGTACTTCACGTACTCGACGCCGTCGCGCAGGGTGAAAGCAAGCTCCTGGAGCGCGGTCGAGCCGGCTTCGCGAATGTGGTAGCCGGAGATCGAAATGGTGTTCCAGCGGGGGACGTGTTTCGCGCAGAACGAGAACTGGTCGGTGACGAGGCGCATGGAGGGGCGCGGCGGAAAGATGTACTCCTTCTGGGCGATGTACTCCTTCAGGATGTCGTTCTGGAGGGTTCCGCCGACGCGGTCCCAGGGAGTCCCGTGCTTTTCGGCCACGGCGAGGTACATCGCCAGGGCGATCGGAGCGGTGGAGTTGATCGTCATCGACGTCGTCACCCGGCCAAGATCGATGCGATCGAAGAGGATCTCCATGTCGGCGAGCGAGTCCACCGCGACCCCGCATTTCCCCACTTCGCCCCGCGCCATCTCGTGGTCCGAGTCGTATCCGTAGAGCGTCGGGAGGTGGAAGGCGGTCGAGAGGCCGGTCTGGCCGTGATCGAGAAGGTAGTGGAACCGCTCGTTGGTCTGCCGCGCCGTGCCGTAACCGGCGAACTGGCGCATCGTCCAGAGCTTCCCCCGATACATCGTCGGCTGAACGCCGCGCGTGTACGGATACTCCCCGGGCCAGCCGAGGTCGCGCTCCGGATCGAAGCCGGCGAGCGTGTCCGGCGCGGCCAGAGGCTCCACAGGAGCGCCCGAAACGGTCGTGAAATCCCGCTTCCAGGGGGGACGCCGGACGAATGCCTCCCGCGCGGACTCTTCCCAGCGGCGGCGGCCCTCCCGGGTCCGTTCGGGGACGGTCGGATCCACTTCTTTTTCGTCGGTCGTCCTGCTCATCCGTTGCTCATCCGGAGAGCAGAATAGCCCAATCATTTGAAGGATTTCCAACCCGCCTCGGATCCCGCCTCTACCGGCACGAAAACTGCACATCCACTCCCGCGGCTATTTGGCCGCATGCAAGGAGGAACTTCATGACAAAACGGATCACCACTCTTCTGGCGATTCTCGCGGCGGTGGCGTTTGCAGTCGCATGCGCGCAGACCGACGCGGGGATCACGGGCAAGGTCAAGTCGAAGCTCGCGGCGGACGACACCGTGAAGGCCTATCAAATCGATGTCGACACCAAGGACAAGGTCGTCACCCTCTCGGGCAACGTCGACAGCCAGGCCGCGAAGGACCAGGCGGTCGCGCTGGCGCGTGGCACGGAAGGCGTCGCGGACGTCGTGGACAACATCACGGTCAAGACAGCGGCAGCCGCAAACCCGCCCGCCGAGAATCCCGCGGGCGGCACAGGCGCCATGGTCGGCGGAAACGCCCCGAACCCCGAGCCGAATCGTCCGATGGGACAGGTCGTCGATGACGCGGCGATCACGACATCGGTCAAGGCGAAGCTGCTGGCCGACCCGACCGTCGGCGGCCTGAAGATCGACGTCGATACGAGGAACGGCGTGGTCTATCTGACGAGCGAGCACATGAAGAGCCAGGCCGAGATCGACCAGGCCGTCAAGCTCGCCAGGGAGACGAATGGGGTCAAGGACGTCCAGAGCAAGCTGACCATCAGTGAAAAGGCCGAGAAGAAGGCGGAGAAGAAAGGATACTGAGTCGATTTTGCCGGTGAGAAATCACCGGCATGTCCCAGAAAGGGCCGGGAGAGATCCCGGCCCTTTCGATTTTCCGAGGCGGAGTTGATTTCAAGCGAACGTCTGAGGAGAGGAAGCGTCGCGCAACTGCCAGGGGATGCTGCCCCGCGGCCGCCTACTCTCTTTCGGCCCCGTCGAGGGGCCGCAAAAACGTCGTCGCCATCTTCGCCAATCCTTTCACCGAGAACGGCAGGCTCGACGACATGAAGCACGAGTGCGTGCACCAGCACTCGCGCTTCGCGACGCGGCGGCGCAGCTCGTTCGCCTTCTCCGAGAACCACGCCTTGCGGAACGACCAGCCGAAGTCGCGGATGTTCCCGATCTCCCACTGGACTTCGCATAGTGAGACTGTCCCCTCCGGATTCAGGACCCCCGACACCGTGCCGGCGTAGCACGGATAGACCATTCGCTCCTGCTCGAGCGTCTCGAGCTCGGCTTCGCGCGCCGCCACCTTCAGGTTCCGCAGGATCGGCCGGTAGCGATCGAAGCGCGCCCAGTAAGGCTTGAGCGTCCGGAGCGCGTGCGCGTACTCCGACGCGGTCAGCGGTCGAATGGAAGAGTCCGGGAACGGCGGCCGCAGCAGCTCGAACGAGTGGAAGTCGATCTCGGAGAAGTTCGCCGCGACCCAGGACGTGATCTCGGGAAGGTCGTCCCGGTTGAACGAGGCGAGAACGGTCTGCACGTTGACGAGGAGTCCGCGGGAGCGCCGCTTCAAAGCCACGAGCCGGCGATAAGTCTCCGCGACCTTCGGGAAATTGCCGGGCGCGCCGCGGATTTCGTCGTGGCGGTCTCCTACGTGGTCGAGCGACAGCCCCACGGTGAACGTCTGACGCTCGTCCGTGCGGGACTCGAGAGCTCCGGCGACGACCGCCTCGACCTGCTCCGGAAGGAGCGAGTTCGTCGGCATCGTGACGTTCGACGCGTCGTGGCGGCGATAGAGCAGCCGGGTCACGCCCGGCAGGTCGCGGTTCAGCGTCGGCTCCCCTCCGGTCAGGACCACGCTGTAGAGCGACGGGAGGTCCTCGAGCGCGCGCCCGTAGTCTTCGAGCGACATCTCCAGGTGCCGGTTGACGTTCAGGTGGTCCCAGTAGAAGCACGTCACACACTTCGAGTTGCAGAGGTTGGTCATTCCCAGGATGAGGTAGCGCGGCAGCGTCTCCCGGCCGCGGAGCCACTGCCCGGCGAGCGCGAGCTCGTTCAACGCGCGGCGACCGCGAGCAGGCCCCGCGCGATGCCCGCGAGCAACCCGGCGAAATAGGTCAGATGGTGGAGCGCAAAGGCGAATGGAATCGCCGGGAAGAGCACCGGATCGCGGCGCCAGATCGGGAACGACAGCGTCCACGTGGCGAGTGCGTACAGAAGGGCGGCGGGGGCGAGGAAAGGCAAGCCAAAAGCGACAGTGCCGGCGGTCGCGAGGAAACCCGCCGACAGAAACGCGGCGATCCGGCGGCCCGAGTAGAGCCCGGGTCTCTCGACGAAGAGACGCCCGGTCTTTACTCGGTAACGCCAGCGCTGCGCGAGATACCGGGCCGGGAACGCGCGCCGCCGGTGTCGTACGCGAACGGCCGGGTCGAGCCGGACGCGCAGGCCGAGCGCGAGGGCCCGGTGAACGAAGTCGGTGTCCTCGCCGACGTAGCCGAGAGATTCGTCGAGCCCCTCGAGGGCCGCGAAGGCGTCCCGTCGAACGAACATGTTGCAGAGCGCGATGTCGTGGGGCGAGCGGACCGGTCCGCCCGCCGCGGCTCGCTCGTGCGCGGGGATGCCGCTGCCGATCCGGCGCGTGGCGAGCAGGAGGTCCGAAATGCGCTCGAGATACGGCGCTTCGGAAGGCGCGACGTCCGGTCCGCCAACCAGCTCCGCGGTCTCGAGAGCCTGCACCCCCGCTTCCAGCCAGTCGGTCTCCGCCTGCGCATCGTCGTCGATGAAAGCGAGGACGCTGCCGCGCGCGCGGGCGGCGGCGAGGTTGCGCCGGGTCGCCGGATTGCGAGTCTCGGCGCGGATCCACTCACGCGGAAAGGAAAATCCGGCGTCCGGCCCGGGAGGCGAGGAGGACGCGATGACCACCTCGAAGGCCGGCGCCCTCTGCTGCCGTTCGAGCGAAGAGAGACAGTCGGGCAGCGAACCGTGAACGCGATCCGAGGCGATCAGGACGGAAACGACGGGTGCCACCGAGCTCATCTTAGCGTTTCGGCGATCCGCCGCTTCCCAACCTGAGGAGCGCCCGGCGCAGCTTCGGATGGCGCTGCAGGAGCGCCAGGTACCGGATCTCGTCGCGGCCCCTCTTGGCTCGAACGATTGCCGCGATCGCTTCGCGTTCGCTCCGACTCCATGCGGGCAGGTCGCCGACCAGGTCGAGGATGAGCGCGAAGTCCCGGAGATCGCCGTGCGGGGAAAACGGGGTTCCGACCAGGCGAGCCAGCCGCGAGCTCGCGCGGCGCCGGAGTTCCGCCGGGTCGCCGCGGTATCGGAGCCGCATCCGCTTCTGGACGGCGAGCCCGATGTTCCGAACATGGAAGCGGTCCCAGTCGCGCGAAGGTTCTATCTCGTACAGGAGATTGCCGGTGACGAGGCGGCGGAGAGACTTCGTCGGCGAACGGTACGCCGGTGTCCGGGCGATCTTCGCTTCTTCGGATCGGACGAGCCTCGCGACCGCGGAGGACGTCGGCCGGAACCCCAGCTTGCGGTAGAACCAGAACGCGCCCGATTCGATCGCCTCGGGGTTTTCGTGGCCGAGCTGGTACGGATCGATCGAGAACGACGTGACGCCCAGGACCTGGTTCAAGAGCTTCAACACCCGCCCGAAGATCCAGGCGGACTCCCCCTCGCGGAAGGTGTAGTAGATGTTGAACCCGATCTCGATCCGCTCGAAGAGCGCGAGCCCTTCGACGTAACCGACCGGGACCCCGTTCTTCACCACGATCGCGGCGAAACCGGCCCGCAGCGGCAGCCGGCGCGCCTTTTCGAGGCCCATGAAGAAGATTTCGACGCCCCTGCCCACGCGAGTGGCCCGAACCGACGCCGGGTCGGCGCAGGTGAATCCGTAGTACTCGCGGTAGCGGAGCGCGGTCGCTGCACGCGCGAGATCGACGACCCGTTCGCCTTCCCCGCGCGGGAGCTTCCGGACCGGCAGCCGCGGCAACGCCAGCATTTCCGCGAGCGAGACCTCGCGCCGCGCGATGAGTTGTCCCCGATGGAAGAACCGCTCGCGCGCCGGCCACCGCATCCGCGTCCGCGTGGCCCGGCCGTTGTCGAGCATCCACTCGATCGGCACCCGCAGCGCCTCGTACCGCTCGGCGCGGTCCCGCTCGGAGAGCGGAAGGGCCGTAATCCCCTGAATGAGCCAATCGAGGTCGCGGCGCGGATCCGGTTGCGCCGCACGAAGCCACTCGAGATAAGGCACGTTCGCGTCCTCGAGCGCTTCCTCGTCTAAGACCGGAAGAAACTCGGGCAGGAGAGCCCGCAGCCGATCGGGATCGTCCTGGTCTTTCCAGTCGAGGCGGACCCGTCCCGGGAAGCGCGCCGCCAGCCAGCGAACGACATCGAACGAGTAGTCCGTCGCAATCGACGTCCCCGCGATTCCCGAGACTTCAGGCCGGTCGAACGGCGCGAGGTCCCCGCCGGCCGCGGCGAAACGCGCGACCCCTTCTCCGAAGCGCGCGAGGAGGCTCTCCGCGCCCACGAGCTCGAGACGGTCGCGCGGATAGGCCCGCTGAAAAAGGAGCTCCTCGTGGAGGCGGACGAGCGCTTCGGCGGTCGCCGGAGAGCCGCTCACCGATCTTCTCGAAGGACCTGCTCC
>QHVV01000037.1:14138-26299 GCA_003222385.1 Acidobacteriota bacterium | reverse complement strand
CGAAGGCCAGTTCCTCTTCGACCTCGGCGGGGAGTGGGGCGAGGGTCCGCCGCCGCTCAAGATTCTGCTCGAAGAGGCCGTCGAAAAGAGAGAGTCGGTCCGCGACTTCGAGTTCGACATCGACTTCGCCCACCTCGGCCGGAAGACGCTCGTGGCAAACGCGCGGCCGGTCAAGCTCGCCGGCGAGCCGGCTTCCCTGATCCTCCTCGCGCTCGAAGACATCACCGAGAGAAAGATCGCGGTCGAAGAGCTCGAGGCCTCCGAAGCCCAGTATCGAAGGCTCTTCGAGACCGCGCGCGAAGGCATCTGGATTCTGGACGCGCGGTCGGGAAAAATCCTCGAAGCCAATCCCTTCGTGACCGAGCTGCTCGGTTTCGAGGAAAGCGAGCTCGTCGGAAAGCTTCCCTGGCAGCTGCCGATCTACCCGGAACCCCGCACCGCCGAACGCCGCTTTCACGCGCTGCGGGACGCGACCTTCGACTACGAGCCGGACCTCGCGATGACGACCAAGGATGGACGGACACTGCTCGTCGAGGCGATCAGCAGCGCCTACGTCGCCGGCAACCGCAACGTGGTTCAGTGCAACATGCGGGACCTGACCGAGCGCCGCCGGCTGGAGGACGAGCTGCGGCAGGTGCAGAAGTTGGAGTCGATCGGGCGGCTGGCGGGCGGGATCGCGCACGACTTCAACAACATCCTGAACATCATCTCGGCTTACGGCACGCTCCTCGCGAAAGGCGGGGATGCGACGAAGCGGAGCCAGAGCGCCGATGCGATCGACAAGGCCGTCCAGCGGGGAGCCGCGCTGGTGCGGCAGCTTCTGACTTTTGCCCGCCGCGACGGCACCCGGTTCGAAAAGGTGGACCTGAACGCGCTCCTGCGGGAGCTCGCGAGCATGGTCTCCGAAACGTTCCCGAAGTCGATCCGCATCGACGTCGAGCTCGATCCGGACGTGCCGCCGATCAAAGCCGACCCGAACCAGCTCCATCAGGCGCTCCTGAACCTCTGCGTCAACGCGCGCGACGCGATGCCGGAGGGGGGGGAGCTGAAGCTCGCGACCGCTGTCACGACCCGCGAAAAGCTGCAGGCGCGCTTCCCCGAGGCGACGGAGGACCGGTACGCCTGCATCGGGGTCTCGGACAAAGGCCAGGGGATGGACGACCAGACCCGGAACCGGATCTTCGAGCCCTTCTTCACCACGAAGAAAGCGGAGCAGGGCTCGGGTCTCGGGCTCGCCGTCGTCTACGGCGTCGTCAATGCTCACTCCGGCTTCATCGACGTCGTAACCGAAAAGGGAACCGGGACCAGCTTTTCGATTTACCTGCCGGTCCGGTCGTTCGACGAAGAGAGGCCCGCGCCCGAAGATCAGCAGGTCGCTACGGCGGCGGTGACCAGCGAGACGATCCTGGTCGTGGAGGACGAGGAACTGCTCCTCGACTCGTTGAAGTCATTGATCGAAGCGGAGGGCTTCCGGGTCCTGACCGCGCGAGACGGCATCGAGGCGATCGAAACCTTCGAGAAGCACCGCGAGGACGTGGGCCTGGTGCTCGCCGACCTCGGCCTTCCCCGGCTGGGAGGCTGGGAGGCGCTCGCCCGGATGCGAAAGCTGAAACCGGAGATCCGGGCGATCGTTGCCAGCGGCACCCTGGATTTGTCGCAGCGCGCCGAGATGCGGCGCAGCGGAGTTCAGACCACGATCCGGAAGCCCTACACGGCCGCAGAAATGCTGGGCGCAATTCGGCAGGCGCTTCGACCTCTCGGATAGGGCCGGAATCGGCCACCCCCGACTAGAGTCGGGGTTCGGGCCGCGGCTCGCTGGCAAGTCCGTTGCTTTAGCCCTACTCTGGAGGCGTCGAATGCGCGCGATCTGGAGTGGTCACATCACGTTCGGATTGATCTCGATCCCGGTCGGGCTCTACGCCGCGATCGAGGCGTCCGAACGCGTCTCGTTTCGTCTCCTGCACCGGAAGGACATGGCTCCCATCAAGTACAAGAAGTTTTGCAGCCTGGAGGACAAGGAAGTCCCGAACGACGAGATCGTGAAGGGCTACGAGGTCTCGAAGAAGAAGTTCGCGGTCGTCGAAAAAGAGGAGCTCGAGGAGGTCCAGGAGGAAGTGGGAGAAGGCGACCGCACGATCGACGTCGTGCAGTTCGTCGAGTTCTCCTCGTTGAACCCGCTCTCGTTCGAGAAGCCGTACTACCTGGCGCCGCAGAAGGGCGGAGAGAAGGCATACGCGGTCCTGCGCGACGCGCTGACCGACGCGAACCGCGTCGGGATCACGCGGTTCTACCTCCGCACGAAGCCCCTGCTCGCCGCGCTCATCCCGGGCAAGAAGGCGCTCGCGCTCGAAGTCCTGCGTTCCTTCGAAGAGCTGCGCGATCCGAACGACCTTTCGATTCCCTCCAACGAGAAGAAGTCGGCCGAGGTGAAGATGGCTCGGCTCCTGATCGACCAGATGTCCACCGAGGAATGGGATCCGACGCAACACCCCAACGAGTACCGCCGCGCGCTCGAGAAGCTCCTCTCCTCCAAGCGGAAGTTCGTCTTGAGGGAAGGAAAGGGAAAGGAAGCGGAAAACGTGGTCGACCTGATGGAAGCGTTGCGCAAGAGCGTGGGCCAGGCGGGCGGTCGGGCCCGGCCGAAGAAAGCGGCAGCACGGCGCGGAGCCGCTTAGGAAAGCCCGGAAAGAAGAAAAAGACAATGCGGCAGGGCGTGGTCGTTACCGGCGGCGTCGTCCTTGGAACGCTCGTCGCGTTCGCAATCAGCACCGGCTGGAGAAAGCGGACCGTACCGATCGGTGTGGCTTCGTCGAAAGTGATCTGCGGCCGACCCGTACGAACGTCGGCCCTCCTCCCGCCGGAAAACGCTCCCGACGACCCGCTCGATCGCTATCGACGCGCGGCGGCGATCTAGGAATGGCAAGGCGTCGTCGAGCGCCGTTCCGCCGCCTTCTGAAGCGGGCATTTCTCCGTGCGCTCATCCGCAGCTTTCCGCGGCTGGGGCGCCTCTCTCCTTTCCTCTCCTCCGCCCTCGCGGAGATGCTCTTCCGGACTCCCCCCCGGTCGCCGCGGTTGAAGCGCGAAGAGCGAGCCCTTTTTTCGGCCCGCTTCTCCAAGACTCCGTTTCGATCCGGATCGCTGCCGACGTGGAAGTGGGGAAAGGGACCGGCGGTCCTCCTGGTACACGGCTGGGGAGGGCACGCCGGCCGGTTGACTCCTTTCGTCGAGCCGCTGACGAACGCAGGGTTCTCGGTGGTTGCATTCGATGCGCCCGCGCACGGTTCGGCTTCGGGCCGGAGGTCTTCGCTGCCGGACATGGTGGAGGCAATCCGGGCGGTCGCGGCCAGAACCGGACAGCCTCACGCGGTCGTTGGCCATTCCCTGGGAGCCACCGCGTGCGCCCTCGCCATCCAGTCGGGCCTGCCGGTCTCGCGCGCCGTCCTGCTCGCCCCCTGCGCCGAGCTGGAAAAATATTCGGGGCGCTTCGCGCGGATCCTTCACATTCCGGTCCCCGTCCGCGACTCGATGAAGAAGAGGCTCGAGAGGCGCTACAAAATCACCTGGAAAGACCTGCGCATCTCGGACCGCGCTCCGGCGCGCGAAGTCGCGCTTCTCGTGTTCCACGACCGGGGCGACGTCCGCGTGCCTCTCCGCGACGGGCTCGAGATCGTCGCGGGCTGGCCGAACGCCTCGCTCGTCCGGACCCGCGGGCTCGGCCACCACCGGATCCTGCGCGATCCGAAGGTCATCGGCCGCGCCGTCGCCTTCCTGGGCGCCGCTCTCGACGCCCGCCCGGCCTCGCCGTCCGTCCGGCGCCAGCCCTTCCGGCTCCGTCCGATCCCCGTTTCCTGAAGACTGCCCGGATCGAGCCGGTGGGTTCCCACTGATCGTTTCCGGAGAGAGGATGGACGGCGAAAAGAGGGGGCTCGCCGTGAAAACCTCCGACCCTTACGACCTTCTGATCATCGGCGCCGGTCAGGCGGGCCCGCCGCTCGCGATCGATCTCGCGAAAAGAGGCTGGCGGATCGCGCTCGCCGAGCGCAAGCAGCTCGGCGGTTCCTGCGTGAACTTCGGATGCACGCCGACCAAGGCGGTTCTCGCCTCCGCGCGGGTCCTCCACCTCGCGCGACGCGGCCACGAATTCGGGCTTCGGATCCCGGAGGTCGAGCCGGACTTCGCTGCGGTGCTCGATCGGGCGCGCGGGATCGTCCTGCAGAGCCGCGCGGGCCTTCGCGAGGCGATCGCCGACCAGTCGAATCTCACCCTTCTCGAGGGGCACGCTCGCTTCGAAGGGCGCGACCGGAACGGATTCCGACTGCGCGTCGGGGAGCGGCGAGTTCTCGCTTCGCAGGTCGTCCTCGACACCGGCACGAGAAGCCGTGTGCCCCGGATTCTCGGACTCGACGCGATCGACTTCCTGACCGCGGAGAACTGGCTCGACCGACCGGATCTTCCGGCACATCTCGCGGTCCTGGGAGGCGGGTACACCGGTCTCGAGATGGCCCAGTTCTATCGTCGGATGGGGAGCCGGGTGACGGTTGTCGAAGAGACGGCGGAGATCGCCGGTCGCGAGGACGAGGACGTTTCCCGAGCGCTGCGCCGGTTGCTCGAGTCCGAGGAGATCGAGTTCCGCCTGGAGGAGGTCGTCGAACGAGCCCGACAGGACGGCGACGCGATTCATCTCTCGTTGAAGAGGAAACGGAGACAGGAAAGCCTCGTCGTCTCGCACGTCTTCGTCGCGACCGGCCGCCTGCCCAATACCGACGACCTCGGCCTGGAGAGCCTCGACCTGAAGACCGGTAAGGATGGAACGATCGAGGTGTCCCGACGCCTTTCGACGAAAGTTCGCGGGGTCTGGGCAGTCGGCGACATTCGGGGCGGTCCGATGTTCACGCACACGGCCTGGGACGACTACCGGGTCCTCGCCTCGCAGCTCGCCGGCGATCACTCCCGAACGACCGAGCGGATCGTTCCTTACGCGATCTACACCGACCCGCAGCTGGGCCGCGTCGGGATGACCGTCAAGGAAGCCCGGAAAGCCGGACGAAAAGTCCGGGTGGGGCGTTTCGAACTGCGGAGAAACGGCAAGGCGAAGGAGATCGGCGAGACGGAGGGCTTCATCCAGGTCATCACCGATGCCCGTTCGGACCGCATCCTCGGAGCTGCCGTTCTGTGCGCGGAGGGAGCCGAGCTCGTCCACCTCTTCGTGGACGTGATGAACGCGAAGGGCCGGTCCGCCGCAATCCGCGGCGCGATCCACATCCATCCGACGCTCGCCGAGGCGGTCCAGAGCGCGGTCTTCGCCCTGGAGTGAAGAGATCGCGTTTCCGCGCCGTCGACCTCGCCGGAGAGCTCGCCTCGCTCCAGAGGCACACGTTCGGTTACTTCGTGCACGAAGCGAACCCCGCGAACGGCCTCGTCCGCGACAACACGCGCTACGGCTCGCCTTCTTCGATCGCAGCGGTGGGGCTCGCGCTCGCCTGCTATCCGGTCGCCGCGGAGCAGGGTTACTTGACCCGCGAGGAAGCGGCGCAGCGAACGCTGGCGACGCTCAAGTTCTTCGCCGACTGCCCGGCTGGACCGCAGCCCGATGCGACCGGATATCGCGGTTTCTTCTACCACTTCCTCGACCTCCGGACCGGAAGCCGCGCGCATGGCTGCGAGCTTTCGACGATGGACACGGCCATCCTGTTCGCCGGCGCGCTCACCGCCGCGGCGTATTTCGACCGGCCCGTCGCGGCCGAAGTCGAGATCCGCCGCATCGCGGATTCGCTCTATCGCGCCGCGGACTGGCGCTGGGCGCTCGACGGCGGCTCGACTCTGCGGCACGGCTGGACTCCGGAGGGCGGATTTCTCCCTTACCGGTGGCAGGGCTACAGCGAAGCGCTCCTCCTCTACGCGCTCGGCCTCGGCTCACCCAGTCACCCTCTTCCGCAAGAGAGTTACGCCTCATGGACCGCGACCTACGAGTGGAAGAGGCACTTCGGCGTCGAATACCTCTTCGGCGGTCCGCTCTTCATGCATCAGCTTTCCCACCTCTGGATCGATTTCCGCGGAATCCGCGACGACTTCATGAGAGAAAAGGGGATCGACTATTTCGAGAACAGCCGCCGCGCGACGATCGTCCAGCAGCGTTACGCAAAGCGCAATCCCCGCGATTTCAAGGGGTACTCTCGCGACATCTGGGGAATCACGGCGAGCGACGGTCCCGGGCCGGCTGTTCGCCGGATTGGCGGCCGCCTGCGGCGATTCGACGATTATCGCGCGCGCGGCGTCCCGTACGGACCGGACGATGGAACTCTCTCCCCCTGGGCGGTCATCACGTCGCTGCCGTTCGCTCCCGAGATCGTTCTCCCGACTTTCGTGAGCTTCCTCACGAAGTATCCCGACATGAGGACCCACTATGGATTCCTCTGCAGCATGAACCCCACGTTCGGCGCGGACGGCCGCGGGCGCGGGGACTGGGTTGCGAAGGGTTATTACGGCCTCGACCAGGGCCCCGTGGTTCTCATGATCGAGAACTTCGCCAACGGAATGATCTGGAGACTCATGCGCCGCTGCCGCCCGCTCGTCGAGGGCCTGCGCCGGGCGGGCTTCCGGGGCGGATGGCTGGACGACTCCGGTTCCGAACCCGGAGCCTGAAGTTCCGGGCGATCAGACCCTTACGGGCCGGCAGCGGAATTGCTCCATTTTCCCTGAGGAAAGGAGAAATCTCATGAACTGCCAGCACCATGGCTGTCCGTGCCAGAACGCCTCCATCGAACGCGACGGAAAGAAGTTCTGCAGCGAGAAATGCGCGGAGATGGAGACGACCGGCCGTCACGCCTCCCACTGCGCCTGCGGCCACCCCTCCTGTAAGGCCGCCTAGATCGACCGTCCGACCGTCCGACCGTCCGATCGGCCGGCGCCTCCGGCGCACGCCCGGGACGCCGGCCGCTGGAACTGACGAAGGACGACTTCACTCTCGCGACGCCTTCGGCGCCGCTTCGACCGCAGAGGTCAGGGGATTCCGCGCTCCGTTTAAGGGCCGCGGCGGACGAGGCCCAGGATGAGGACGATGACGGCGACCACGAGGATGAGATGGATCAACCCGCTCGTGACGTGGAAGGCGAAAAACCCGAGCAGCCAGAGCACCAGAAGGATCACGAAGATCGTCCAGACCACGGCTCCTCCTTTCGACCGGCAGGGACCCGGCCGGCAGCGGCGGACGAGTCTACTCCGGATACTCGCAAGCAAAGGCCCGCGCGGACGCGGGCCCCGACTT
Organism: Acidobacteriota bacterium; assembly: GCA_003222385.1. Taxonomy (GTDB): domain Bacteria; phylum Acidobacteriota; class Thermoanaerobaculia; order UBA5066; family Gp7-AA6; genus Gp7-AA6. The sequence goes on along the minus strand of QHVV01000037.1, from coordinate 19,035 downwards.
CAACTCCGACTTTGGATCAGTGGCCGCGAACGCGGTACCAGGCGTCCCGGGTCGCCTCCCGGACGTCTCGCCAACCCTCTTTCGTCTTGCCCTTGACTTTGTCCCAGCCGCGCTCGAGGTCGGATTCGACGTCCTCGAACTTGCGGCTCCGGTACTCCGGACGGATTGCGCTCTCCCACCCGTAGCGATAGGCGGGCTCGTAATCCTCGTACGTCCGGCCCGCGCGGTAGTACGGGCGTGTGATGTAGGTCCTGCGCCAGTACGCCTCTTCGACCGTCGGGTCGAGCCCTTCGGCGACGGCATGTCCCGCGGCGCCTCCGCCCACCGCCCCGGCCACTCCGCCCACCGCCGCCCCGATCGGACCTCCGACGGCGCCGCCGACCGCAGCTCCCGTCGCTGCTCCGCCGGTTGCGCCCACACCGGTTCCGATCGGATGCGATCCTGACTCGCCCGTCAACGGATCGCGGTTCGCGTCCGGCGTCGGATCGAGACCCCTTCTTTGATCATCCATGGGACCTCCTTGCTTGCGCGCGAGCAAGAAACGTACCGCGGCACGCAGCGAGCTTTTTCTATCGCCGGCGATCGCGCGCGCGCTCCCAGGCGTCTTTCACCGCTTCCCGGGCTTCTTCCCATTCCCCGGCGTTCTCTCCGTGAAGGGCGTCCCACGACCGCTCGAGCTCGCTCTCGGCGTCGTCGAAATCCCGTCCGACGAACTCCTCTCCGATCGCGCTCTGCCAGCCGTAGCGGAAACCCGGCTCGTAATGCTCGTAAGGCCGCCCCGGCTCGTAGTAGGGACGACGGCGGAAGTTCTGCCGCCAGTAGTCGCCTTCGGCGACTTCGTCCAGGTCCTCGCCCGCGGCGAGGCCTCCGGTACCCGCCGATTCCCCCCGATCGATGCCCCATCCGGTCGCGGTGCCGGCCGCGATCTCCTGGAAAGCATTCTCGCTATCTCCCGTCGAAGCCATCGTTTCGGCGTCGTCCGCCGCCGCCGCGTCGGAGCTCATCCCGCGCCGGCTCGTGTTCTCGCTGTCGTGCTCCCGTGTTTCGTGCCGATGGACCGTCCTTTCGGATCCCCTCTCCTTTTCCATGAACGACCTCCGGTCAGGAATCAGAGCAAAGGGCGTACCGGGAAGGACGAGGTCGCGCAGTGGGGCGAGCTAGAATCTCGCACTTCGATTCAGGAGGTTTGCATGCGCAGAGGTCTTTCTTCCGGCGTCCTGGTTGTCCTTCTCGTGCTGACCGCCTCCGCGGCGTTTGCCGCCGAAGCGAAGCCGCCCGCGCCCCCCTGGAAGATTTCGGGCCAGCTCGAGGAGGCCTGTTCCTGCGACGCGGCGTGTCCGTGCTGGTTCGATTCGAAGCCCACGAAAATGAACTGCAGCGGCGGCTTCGCGCTCTTCATCGACAAGGGAAAGTACGGCGACGTCCCGCTCGACGGCCTCGCCGTCGCGACCATCGGACAGAATCCTGACGGGACCACGATGATGGGCTCGATGGGCAACTGGAACTTCCTCTACGTCTACGTCGACGAGAAGGCGAACCCCGAGCAGCGCAAAGCGCTCGAAGAGATTGCCCGAGCGACGTCGCCTCCCGCGGCGCCGCCCGAGCGGACGAAGATCCGCTACATCCCGATCACGCGGCGGATCGATGGATCGGAGCACGTCGTCACGCTCGGTCCCTACGGAAGCTTCTCCGGTCACCTCGTCGATGGAGGCCTCGGCGGCCGTTCGAAGGTCGTCAACCCGACGGGCGCCGACCCGATTCGCAAGGAGTACATGCAGGGCCGCACCACCCGCCAGACCTACACCGACGCGGACCAGAAGTGGGATTGGTCCAACAGCAATTACATGTTCACCACGTTCGACGTCACGAGCGAGGACTACGCGAAGTTCGCGCAGGCGATGACCCAGAAGATGCAGGAAAAGGCGCCCCCGCCGAAGACCGAAAAGAAATCACAGTAGCCGTGGAAGCCGGAGCGGCGGGATTCGGCGCCTGCGACCGGCCGGAGGCGCCCGAGGGCCGCGATTTCGCCATGGGATGACGCACCTTGGCCGTTTGGTCTCTTCCGGCCGCGTCGAGCGGCCGCTCCGATAGACCAGCCGGTCACGCTCGCGACCGACTACGCGCTCGGCCTCGCGGCCGCGGCCGGCGCGTTTTTCCTCGCGCGCGACGCGCGCGGTCCGGAGACGCTCCCGGTCCGGCTGTGGAGCGCGGCCTTTCTGGCGCTGGCGGCCGCCGCGTTGCTGGGCGGGACGTGGCACGGCTTTTCGGGTCAACTGTCCCTGCCGTCCGCGACTCTCCTCTGGAAGGTCACTCTCGCGGCGACGGGAACCGCGAGCTTCTTCCTCCTGGCCGGCGCCGCCTTCGGCTCGCTCTCCACGCGCGCCGCGATCGCCGTCACGGCCGCGGCCGCCGCGAAGCTCCTCGTCTTTCTGGTCTGGTCCGCGTCCCACGACGAGTTCGACGGAGTGATCGTCGACTCGACCGCGGCAATGGCGGCGATCCTGGTCCTGGCGGCGGTCGCCTGGATCCGGCGGCGGGCGCCGGCCTCGCGCTGGATCGCGGCCGGAATCCTGCTCTCCGCCGCCGCCGCCGTCGTCGAGGCGCTCTCCCTCTCTCCCGGCCCGTTCTTCTCGCACGACGACCTCTACCACGTCGTTCAGATCGCGGCCCTCTACCTGCTTTATCGCGGAGGCCGTCTCCTGCGCGCGGCCTCCTCCGGACCTTTTCCCGATGGTTCATTTTTTGCATCGAAGCCGCCGATTGACCCGAATCCATACGAATGAGACTGTCGCCTGGACGCCCCGGCTCTCACGACCGTGAGCTTCTCCAGGCTCGTTCGCCGCACCCGAAAGGACGCCGCATGAAGACCAATTCGGTCGCGGGCGGATCTCCCCCCCGCCACAACGGAGGCACGGTTCGCCGTCAGCTCCTGAAGAAGTTGAAACGTGAGGAGGTTGGCGGCGACTCGCTCGATCGCCGGCTGCTCTTGACGGCGCTACAGGACTTCAAGCGCGGCTCCTTCGACGTGAGGCTGCCGGAGAGCTGGAACGGTCTCGACGGCAAGATCGCCGACGCGTTCAACGACGTCGTCGCCCGGAATCAGCGGATGAGCCGCGAGCTCGCGAGGCTCCGGCGGGTCGTCGGCCAGGAAGGCCGAATCGCCGAACGCGCCGACATCGGGGACGTCGGGGGATCGTGGTCGGAATCCGTCCGCTGCGTCAACGCGCTCATCGGCGACCTCGTCCATCCCACGAGTGAGACCGCGCGCGTCATCGGCGCCGTCGCGAAGGGCGACCTGTCGCAGACGATGGCGCTCGAGGTCAGCGGCCGCGCGCTCCAGGGAGAGTTCCTGCGCACCGCGAAGACCGTCAACACGATGGTCAACCAGCTCTCCTCTTTCGCCTCGGAGGTCACGCGCGTCGCGCGCGAGGTCGGCACGGAAGGCAAGCTCGGCGGCCAGGCCAAGGTCAAAGGCGTCGCCGGCACCTGGAAGGACCTGACCGAGAACGTGAACCTGATGGCGGGCAATCTGACCGCGCAAGTCCGCAACATCGCGACCGTGACGACCGCGGTCGCCAACGGCGATCTGGCCAAGAAGATCACGGTCGACGTCAAGGGCGAGTTCCTGGAGCTCAAAGACACGATCAACACGATGGTCGACCAGCTCCGCTCCTTCGCCGCGGAGGTCACCCGTGTCGCGCGGGAGGTCGGCACCGAAGGGAAGCTCGGCGGTCAGGCGAAGGTCGAAGGCGTCGCGGGAACGTGGAAGGACCTGACCGACAACGTCAATTTCATGGCGAGCAACCTGACCGGACAGGTGCGCAATATCGCCGACGTCACCAAGGCCGTGGCCAACGGCGACCTCTCCAAGAAAGTCACGGTCGACGTGCGCGGCGAGATCCTGGAGCTGAAAGACACGGTCAACACGATGGTCGACCAGCTCTCGTCCTTCGCCGCCGAGGTCACCCGCGTGGCGCGCGAGGTCGGGACCGAAGGAAAGCTGGGAGGCCAGGCGAGCGTGCCGGGAGTCGCCGGCACGTGGAAGGACCTGACCGACAGCGTCAACTCGATGGCCGGAAACTTGACCGCACAGGTGCGCAACATCGCGGCGGTCACGACGGCGGTGGCGACGGGAGACCTCTCGAAGAAGATCACGGTCGACGTCAAGGGCGAGATCCTGGAGCTGAAGAACACGATCAACACGATGGTCGACCAGCTCCGCTCCTTCGCGTCGGAGGTCACGCGCGTGGCGCGCGAGGTCGGCACCGAAGGCAAGCTGGGCGGACAGGCGGACGTCCGCGGTGTGGCCGGCACCTGGAAGGATCTGACCGACAGCGTCAACTCGATGGCGGGCAACCTGACCGCTCAGGTGCGCAACATCGCCGACGTCACCAAAGCGGTGGCCAAGGGGGATCTCTCGACGGCGAGATCCTGGAGCTGAAGAACACGGTCAACACGATGGTGGACCAGCTCTCGTCCTTCGCGGCCGAGGTCACCCGCGTCGCCCGCGAGGTCGGTACCGAAGGCAAGCTCGGCGGCCAGGCCGAGGTCGAAGGGGTTTCCGGAACGTGGAAGGACCTGACCGACAACGTCAACCTGATGGCGGGCAACCTGACCGCCCAGGTGCGCAACATCGCCGAGGTCACGACCGCGGTCGCCACCGGCGGCCTCTCGAAGAAGATCACGGTCGACGTCAAGGGCGAGATCCTGGAGCTGAAGAACACGGTCAACACGATGGTGGACCAGCTCTCGTCCTTCGCGGCCGAGGTCACCCGCGTCGCCCGCGAGGTCGGTACCGAAGGCAAGCTCGGCGGCCAGGCCGAGGTCGAAGGGGTTTCCGGAACGTGGAAGGACCTGACCGACAACGTCAACCTGATGGCGGGCAACCTGACCGCCC
>QHVV01000037.1:0-14045 GCA_003222385.1 Acidobacteriota bacterium | reverse complement strand
AGCTCTCGTCCTTCGCGGCGGAGGTCACCCGCGTGGCGCGCGAGGTCGGCACCGAAGGCAAGCTCGGCGGACAGGCCCGCGTCGAAGGCGTTTCGGGGACCTGGAAGGACCTGACCGACAACGTCAACTTCATGGCGGGCAACCTGACCTCCCAGGTTCGCAACATCGCCGACGTGACCAAGGCCGTGGCCAATGGCGATCTCTCGCGGAAGATCACGGTCGACGTCAAGGGCGAGATCCTGGAGCTGAAGAACACGGTCAACACGATGGTGGGCCAGCTCTCGTCCTTCGCGGCGGAGGTCACCCGCGTGGCGCGCGAGGTCGGGACCGAAGGGAAGCTCGGCGGCCAGGCGAAGGTCAAGGGGGTCGGCGGCACGTGGAAGGACCTGACCGACAACGTCAACTCGATGGCCGGCAATCTGACCAGCCAGGTGCGCGGAATCGCGAGAGTGGTCACGGCGGTCGCCAACGGCGACCTGAAGCGCAAGCTGACGCTGGAAGCCAAGGGCGAGATCGCCGCGCTCGCCGACACCATCAACGGAATGATCGACACGCTCGCGACCTTCGCGGACCAGGTCACGACGGTCGCGCGCGAGGTCGGCGTCGAAGGAAAGCTGGGCGGCCAGGCGAGCGTCCCCGGAGCGGCCGGGACGTGGAAAGACTTGACCGACAACGTCAACCAGCTCGCCGCGAACCTGACCACCCAGGTCCGCGCGATCGCCGAGGTCGCGACCGCGGTCACGAAAGGGGACCTCACCCGATCCATCAAGGTCGAGGCGTCGGGAGAGGTCGCATCCCTCAAGGACAACATCAACGAGATGATCCGCAACCTCAAGGACACGACCTTGAAGAACAGCGAACAGGACTGGCTGAAGACGAACCTGGCCAAGTTCAGCCGCATGCTTCAGGGCCAGCGCGACCTGGTCACCGTGGGAAGGCTCGTCCTTTCCGAGCTCGCCCCGGTTGTGGCCGCCCAGCAGGGAGTCCTCTACACGCTGGACGGATCGCGCGAAGACCCGCAGCTGACCCTTCTGGCGAGCTACGCCTGCCGCGAGAGCTCGCTCGCGCGCTCGCTCCGGCCGGGCGAAGGGCTCGTCGGGGAGTGCGCGCGGGAGAAGACAAAGATCCTGCTCCGCAACGTCCCGGACGGATACCTGGGGATCTCTTCGGGACTCGGCGAGGGAAGTCCGGCGAACATCATCGTGCTGCCGGTGCTGTTCGAGGGCCAGGTCAAGGGGGTCCTCGAGCTCGCGTCGTTCGAACGATTCTCGACGGCGCACCAGGCGCTGTTGGAGCAGCTCGCCGAGACGATCGGAATCGTGCTCAATACGATCGAAGCGAACACGCGGACCGAAGACCTGCTGAAGCAGTCGCAGTCCTTAGCCGGAGAACTCCAGAGCCAGCAGGAGGAGCTCCGCGAGACCAACCAGCAGCTCGAGGAGAAAGCCGCGCTGTTGGCCGAGCGCAACGTCGAGGTGGAGCGCAAGAACCAGGAGGTCGAGCAGGCGCGGGTCGCGCTCGAAGAGAAGGCGAAGCAGCTGGCGCTGACGTCGAAGTACAAGTCGGAGTTCCTGGCCAACATGTCGCACGAGCTGCGGACGCCGCTGAACAGCCTCCTGATCCTGTCCGATCAGCTTTCCCGCAACCCCGACGGTAACCTGACCGGCAAACAGACCGAGTTCGCGAAGACGATCCACGCCTCGGGCAAGGACCTCTTGAACCTGATCAACGACATTCTCGATCTCTCGAAGATCGAGTCCGGCACGGTCGTCGTCGACGTCGGAGAGCTCCGTTTCCCCGACCTGGTCGATTACGTGGAGCGCACCTTCCGCCACGTCGCCGAGATCAAGGGCCTCGATTTCTCGATCGAGATCGGCCCCGGGATCGCGCGGTCGATCTTCACCGACTCGAAGCGGCTCCAGCAGATCATCAAAAACCTGCTCTCGAACGCGTTCAAGTTCACGGAGAGAGGCGGTGTGTCGCTCCGCGTCGACGCGGCGGCCGGGGGCTGGGGTCCGGCAATCGAGACCTTGAACCGCGCCCGATCCGTGATCGCGTTCTCGGTCACCGACACGGGCATCGGTATCCCGGGAGAGAAGCAGCAGCTCGACGAGCCGAAAGTACGGAGGGACCGGGCTCGGTCTCGCGATCAGCCGCGAGATCGCCCGGCTCCTCGGGGGCGAGATCCGTCTCGCGAGCTCGCCCGGCGAGGGAAGCTCGTTCACGCTCTATCTCCCGCACGTCTACGCCGCGCCCAAGGCGGCCCGCTCGGCCACGGAGACCGAGGAGATCGTTTCGGTCATGACGGATGTCGACGCAGTGCGCCCGGCCGTCGAGCCGATCGTCGCCGCGGGCGAGGTGGCCGACGACCGTTCGGACATCGGATCGGAGGACCGCGTCGTCATCGTGATCGAGAACGACGAGAACTTTTCCCGATTCCTGGTCGACGTGGCGCACGAGCACGGTTTCAAAGGCCTCATCGCGTCCACCGGCGCCGAAGGCATCGCGCTCGCGCACCAGTTCAAAGTCGACGCGATCACTCTCGACATTCAGCTTCCCGTCATCGACGGGTGGAGGGTGCTCGAGCGGCTGAAAGGCGACTTCGCGACCCGGCACATTCCGGTCTTCGTGATCACGACCGAGGAGGAGACCTCGCGCGGGCTCCTGCTGGGGGCCGTCGGCGCGCTGAACAAACCGATCAAGACGAAGGAAACGCTCGACGAAGTGTTCGTGACTCTGCGCGGCTTCCTGGACCGCCGCGCGCGCGAGCTTCTCGTGGTCTTGCGGGACGGTTCCCAGATCCGGGCGGTCGCCGAGGTCGCCGGCGATGCCTCGGTTCGAAAAGTGATCGTCTCGAGCGGCCTGGAAGCGCTGGGCGCTCTCGACGAACGGACGTTCGACTGCGTCGTCGTCGAGCCCCGGCCCGGCGAGATGGAAAGCCTCGAGACGACGGCGGAGATCCTCCGGCAATGCTCCGCCCGTCGGATTCCCGCGATTCTCTACACCCCGTGGCCGGTCTCCGAAGAGATCGATCGCGAGCTCGCGAGGATTTCGCACGGCGCGATCGTCAAGACCGTTCGCTCGCCCGAGCGTCTGCTCGACCAGATCTCACTCTTCCTCCATTCGTCGATCGGACAGCTGCCGGCCGACCAGCGGAAGGCGCTGGAGACGCTCTACTCGACCGATGCCGTCCTGGCAGGCAAGAGAGTGCTCCTGGTCGACGACGACATCCGCAACATCTTCGCGATGACGAGCGTGCTCGAGAGACAGAACATGCAGGTGTTTTCGGCGGAAACCGGCAAGGAAGCCATCGAGAAACTCGAGAGCACCGGCATCGACATCGTCCTGATGGACCTGATGATGCCGGGAATGGACGGTTACGACACGATGCGCGAGATCCGGAAGAACGAGAGCTTCCGCTCGCTGCCGATCATCGCGGTCACCGCGAAGGCAATGAAGGGGGATCGGGAGAAAACGCTCCAGGCCGGGGCGTGGGATTACCTCGCGAAGCCGGTCGACACCGATCAGATGCTCTCGGTCCTCCGGGCGTGGCTCTATAGGTAATGACCGCTCCGGACGACCGGATCAACATCCTGGCGGTCGACGACAGCGCCGACAAGCTGCTCGCGCTCTCGGCGATTCTGTCCGAGCTCGGCCAGAACGTGGTCACGGCGACGTCCGGACGGGAAGCTCTGCGCCAGCTCCTGCGCCAGGATTTCGCGGTCGTCCTTCTCGACATCAACATGCCCGGGATGGACGGCTTCGAGACGGCCGCGCTCATGCGCCAGAGGCAGAGGTCCGAGCACACCCCGATCATCTTCGTCACCGCCTACGGAGACGAGACGCACGCGACCCGCGGCTATTCCCTGGGAGCGGTGGACTACATCCTCGCACCGGTCGAGCCGGAAGTGCTCCGGACGAAGGTCGGGGTCTTCGTGGAGCTCTTCCGGAAGACGGAGCAGGTCCGGCGCCAGGCCGAGTCTCTCGAGCGCAGGGCGCGGCAGCTGCAGCGCCTGACGGAGGCGTCGCTCGCAATCAATTCCGCTCTTTCTCCCGAGCGGATGCTTCAGGTCGTGGCGGACCTGGCGCGCGACATTCTCGGCGCCCACCAGGCGGTCGCGGTCGCCGCCGCGGAACAGAAATGGTCGGAGGTCAAGCGCGCCGTGTCTCTGTCGCCCGGTTATCTCCCGGAGGGAGAGCGCCGGGTGCTGCGCGATCGGGACGCGCTCGTTTCGCTGCTCTCCTGGCTGCATCGCGCGGTCCGTCTTCCCCGCCGTCAGAGCGAAGGATCGTCGGAGTGGACGCAGTTCTTCGACGCCGTGCTGCCGGCGGAGCTCGGATGGCTGGCCGCGCCGCTCACCGGCCGCGACGGGCGGAACATGGGCCTGCTTCACCTGCTCGACAAGTCAGACGGCGACTTCACCGACGAAGACGAGGCCGTCCTGACGCAGCTCGCGCAGATGAGCTCGATCGCGATCGAGAACACGGTGAACGCCGAGGCCCGGGAGGCCAACCGGATCAAGGACGAGTTCCTGACGACGCTGTCACACGAGCTGCGGACCCCGTTGACCGCGATCCTCGGGTGGTCCCGCGCGCTGCGGTCCGGTAACTCCGACCCTCCGAGAACGGCCCGGGGCCTCGAGGTCATCGAGCGCAACGTGCTGGCGCAGACGAAGCTGATCGACGATCTCCTGGACGTTTCCCGGATCATCACTGGAAAGCTGCGGCTCGCGGTTCGCGCGACGAACCTCGCCTCCGTCATCGAGGCCGCGCTCGACTCGATGCGCCCGGCGGCCGAGGCGAAGGAGATCGAGATCCTCTTTCGACGCGGCGCGACGGCCGGTGACGATCAGCTGATCGCAGATCCGGACCGGCTCCAGCAGGTCGTCTGGAACCTCATCTCCAATGCGATCAAGTTCACCCCCCTGCAAGGACAAGTCGAGGTGAGCCTCGATCGATCCGGGTCGGAGTTCGAGGTCCGCGTGACGGACACCGGGAAGGGAATCGCCGCCGAGTTCCTCCCCTCCGTCTTCGATCGCTTTCAGCAGGCCGACAGCTCCACGACCCGCGTCCACGGCGGTCTCGGAATCGGTCTCGCCATCGTCCGGCATTTAGTCGAGCTCCACGGAGGGTCGGTCGCGGCTTCGAGCGACGGCGAAGGGCGCGGTGCTTCGTTTTCCGTCCGGCTGCCGGTCGTCGCGCTCGGCGTCACGGCGCTCGAGCGGGAGCGCGCGTCCTCGGTCGTCCGGCCGCCGCCTCCCGGCATCGCCGACTCCGACTTGACCGGGGTGCGCGTGCTGCTCGTCGAGGACGAGCCGGACGGCCGGGAGCTGATCGGCGAGATCCTGAGAGACGCGGGGGCAGAAATCTGCGCTGTCGGCTCAGCCGGCGAAGCGTACGACGTCGTGAAGAGCTTTCGCCCGCACGTTCTCGTGAGCGACATCGCCATGGCGCAGGAGGACGGCTACTCGCTCGTCCGCCGCCTGCGGAGACTCTCCCCCGAGGAGGGAGGTCGTACTCCGGCGCTCGCGCTGTCGGCGTACGCGCGCGAAGAGGACCGGATCCGCTCGCTCGCGGCCGGCTTCCAGCAGCACATGGCCAAGCCGCTCGACCCGGAAGACCTCGTCGGCGCGGTCGGCCGGCTGGCTTCCCGCGGCAACCTGGGACGCGGGCCAGCCTCCGCGCCGGCGGCGCGAGTGCTCGTCGTGGAAGACGATGGCGACTCGCGGGAAGGCCTGCGGCACCTGCTCGAGATCTGGGGGCACGACGTCGAAGTCGCGGACAACGGCACGACCGGCATCGAAAAAGCGATCGAGCGGCGGCCCGACGTCGCCCTGATCGACGTGGGCCTCCCGGGCATGGACGGTTACGCGGTCGCGTCCCGACTTCGGCAGGCGCTGGGCGACGACGGGATCTTCCTGATCGCCCTGACCGGCTACGCCCAGCCGGAGGACCGGCGCCGCGCTTTCGACTCCGGATTTGACGCGCACCTGGCCAAGCCGATCAACTATTCGAGCCTCTCGTCGCTCCTTTCGCAGGGACACGTCCGGCGCGAGGCGGCGGCCGACGCCCCCGACCCTCAGCCGAACACGGCGGGATAGAGCGTCCGGCCGGGCTAGGGAGCGACGGCCGGGGTCGGACCTGGAGTGGGACCTGCCGGATGCGTCTTTTCGTGGAGCAGGAGCCGAGCGAGCAGCCAGTCGCGGAGCGGCTCCCGATGTCCTTCCTTCGAGCGGACCTCGTAGAGCTTTCCGCTCTCTTCGGACTTGGAGGCCACTCCCAGGACGAAGTCCATCGCGGTCTGGACCCGCTTGCCGGCGAAGCGCAGCTTGAACGAGAGATGCGAGGCGGCCTTCTTCCCGGAGTACTCGACGCCGTTGCGGATGAAGACGTCGTCGGACTTCTTCACCTCTCCGATCAGGAAATCGATCTTCGTCTGCTCTCCGGCCGGACGGACGGCGGCGGCGAACGCCGGTTGCGCCAGGGCGAGCGCGAGGAGCGCGGCGGCCGCCGCTTTACGGTCCACAGTAGTCCTTGACCAGCTCGAGAAGGGCGTCGGGGCGGATCGGTTTCTTCAAGTAGTCGGCGTGGAGCGTCCTCGCCTTCTCCACCGCCCGGCCGTCCGCGGTCATGATGACGACCGGGATCGACGAGATTTCGGGGTCACGAAGCTGCTCGGATCGGAATTCCCATCCGTTCATGATCGGCATCATCAGGTCGAGAAGGATCACGCACGGCCTCTCCGCGCGGGCTCGTTCGAGCGCGACCTCCCCGTTCTCCGCAGGCCAGGACGTGAACCCGGCGTCCGTCAAGATCGCGCAGATGCTGTCTCGGAGATGCGAGTCGTCTTCGACCACGAGGACACGTTGTGCCGTTCCCATCCGGAATGCCGTCGTTCTTGCAAGGACTGTGCAAATGGGACGTCCGGAACCGGCGGGAGAAGTGTCAAACGGTCGCCGAGGCGGTCTTCGGGCTCTCGAGGTGGTCCGGATCGGAGCAGAAGTGGGCGACGGTCTCCAGGAGCTGATGCAGCTTCACCGGCTCTTGGAGAAACGAAGACAGGCCCCGGCCTCCCTTTCCGGTGGCGGGTGCAGGATTCTTATGGTGAGCCGCGAAGGACTCGAACCTTCAACCTAGAGATTAAGAGTCTCTTGCTCTACCAATTGAGCTAGCGGCCCACCGGGAAGGCGGAGGATAGACGATCGATCCGGCCGCGGCAAGAGCCGCGCGCGGCGCGAAACGAAGAAGCTTTCAGCCTCCGCCGACGAACTCGACGACCTCGAGCTCGTCTCCTTCCGCGAGCGCCGTCGACTCGTACTCGGCTTTCGGAAGAATCTCGCGGTTGCGCTCGACCGCGACGCGTGGCGTCGACACGCCGAGCTCCAGGAGAAGCTCGCGGATCCGGGTTCCAGCCGGAAAACGCCGTTCTTCGCCGTTGACGCGGACGCGGATGTGCCCCGGCGCTCCGCTCACGCGCTTCTCCGCACGGGATACTGGATCTCGGTCGAGCCCGCCGGCGACGCGAGGCGCACGACCGCAGCCGCGGCTCCCGGGGGGACGGTCGGCATCAGGAAGTTCACCGCGCAGCCGCCGTCGGGGCCGGTGCGGCCCGCAAACACGGGGATCGCCTTCGCCGAGGAAAGGATGCGGATCTGCACGGAAGCGCCGGCGACCGGACGCCGCGACATCGTGAGCTCCGCTCGAAGGCGCACGTCGATCCGGCGGCCGGAGACGAACTCCGGCGCCGGAGAGAAGGTCAGATCGATCTGTTCCGGGCTGCCTTCGGAGGCGAGGTAAGCCAGGATGACCTGGTCGAGCGTTCGATCGCCCGAGACCCGGATCGAGTCGGACGTCCGCGCCGAAGAGGGACGGGGGGCCGGGCTCTCCCTCAATTCCGCGGCCGACGACTCGGCGGGGCGGACGCCGGAGAGCGCCATCTCCTCGGGGATCCGGAACGATCCATCCGGCCCATCGAAGCTGCCCTCACGGACAGCCGCGATCACCGTCCGGTGCTGCTGTTCCATGATTTCCCTCAGGGCGCGGTCGTCCCCGTCGTTGCGCAGCGCCTCGGCGTATCGGGTGCGCTTACCGCCCAGGATTTCGCCGCCGACGTAGACGAAGGACTCGATGTACGGGTGCAGCTCCCCGCGGTCCTCCGTCTGGATGTGGAACACCCGGTCGCGGTGCTTCACGTCTGTGTTGTAGCCGGTGATCACCAGCAAAATTGTAACCGCTCAGACGAGCTCGAACTCGGCGACGATCAGAGCCGACGGACCAGGAGGAAAGCCGAGATGACGAGACAGAGACCCATCAGGAGAAGCATCGGGAAGGAAAGCGTGGGAATGTTGCTCGGCACGATTCCGCCGATCGGCGTCGAAGTCACGGTCGGAGTGGCCGTCGGGGGGCCCGGGGTCGGACTCGAAGTAGGGGTGGCCGTCGGGCCCCCAGGCGTCGCCGTGACGGTCGGGGTGAGTGTCCGGGTCGGAGTCGGGGTCGCGCCGGCCGGTAGGCCGCAGACCGCGACCATCAAGGCGTAGGTTCCGGTCGTCGTGATCTTTATGGACTGAAAGCCGCGGACGCGCACGAAGTAGGTCCCGGTCGTCGTGATGTTGAAGCAGAACGACTCCGCCGGGGGCGCCGGAATGCCCACGTTGTCGGAGTTGTCGACCGAGAGCAGGACCGTCGTCCCGTCGGGAGCGAGCAGATCGAGGACGATATCCGTTCCAACTCCGTTGCGTTCCGGATCTCCGTCGCCGCTGATGAAAAGAGTCGACCCGGCGGGCGCGAAGACCGAGTAGACGTCGACGTCCGTCGGAGTCGTGATGTTGCCGTTGCGGACCCCGATGGGAGCCCCGGAGGTCGCGATCGTATTGGCGGTCGCGGCCGTATCGTTCGGCTCCGACTCGGTAGTCGAGCCCGTGGTGACGGTCACCAAGAGCTTGTAGGCGCTGATCGTCGAGGCGTCGCCGAAGCTCTGGACCCGCAGAAAGTAAGTCCCTCCGGCCGTCAACGTCCGTCCTGCGATCGCTGAAGCAAATAATGACTCGATTGTCGCATCGCAGTTGTTGCCGATCCCGTCATCGTCGTCGGTCTCCAGCACGGTCGTTCCGTCGGGACCGAAAAGAGTCAAGACCGAGTCACCGCTGGTGTCGACCTCGGCCCAGACTTTCGAGCCCGCCGATGCGGTGAAGGAGTAATAGTCCACATCCCCCACCGGTGAGATCGCGCCGCTCGCGGCCTGACAACGCGAGACGAGGTTCAGGCCGTCGCGGGGGTGTTGTTCGGCTCGGACTCCGGCGTGGGCGTCAGGACGAGGGAAGCCGGCCTCGCGAGAACGGCGGCGAGCCATCCCGTAACGGCCAGCGCGATGACCGGAACGACCCGACGTTTCATGCTCCCTCCCGCGCGCGGCAGTGTGCAATAAGCCCAGGGGGCAGTAAAGAACTCTTTTGATGCGCTCCGACCGAAGTCGAATCAGGCTCGCGCTCGCCTTCGCGCTTCCCCGAGCGCGCGCTTCAGAAACTGTCCCGTGTAGGAGCCGCGGGCGAGCGCCACCGATTCGGGCGTGCCCTCGGTGACGATCCGCCCTCCTTCGTCGCCCCCCTCCGGCCCGAGATCCACGATCCAGTCGGCCGTCTTGATCACGTCCAGGTTGTGCTCGATGACGATCACCGTGTTGCCTTTCTCGGTCAGCGACCGCAGGACGCCGAGAAGCTTCTTGATGTCGTCGAAGTGAAGGCCGGTGGTCGGCTCGTCGAGAAGATAGAGAGGGCGAGCTTGACGCGCTGGGCCTCGCCGCCGGAAAGCGTCGTCGACGACTGGCCGAGCTGGATGTAACCCAGGCCCACTTCCACGAGAGTCCGGCAGATGTTCGCGATCGGGGGAACGTTGGCGAAGAGGTCGAGCGCCTGTTCGACCGTAAAGGCGAGGATGTCCGCGATCGACTTTCCCTTGTAGTGGACTTGAAGGGTCTCGCGGTTGTAGCGCTTCCCGCCGCACACGTCGCACGTGACGTAGATGTCTGGCAGAAAGTGCATCTCGATCTTGATCTGCCCGTCGCCGCGGCAGGCCTCGCACCTGCCGCCTTTGACGTTGAAGGAAAACCTTCCCGGCGCGTAGCCGCGCGCCCGCGCTTCGGGCGTGCGGGACATGAGCTCGCGGATCGGGTTGAAGACGTTCGTGTAGGTCGCCGGATTCGACCGGGGCGTCCGGCCGATCGGTGACTGGTCGATATTGATGACCTTGTCGATCTCGAAAAGTCCCTCGATCCGCTCGTGCCGGCCGGGCCGGTCGGTCGCGCCGTGGAGCGCCCGCGCGAGCGCGCGGTACAGGATGTCGTTGACGAGAGTCGACTTGCCGGAACCGGAGACGCCGGTCACCGCGGTCATCACGCCGATCGGGAACCGAACGTCGATCGCTTTCAGGTTGTGCTCCCGAGCGCCGCGCACCACGAGCGACTTTCCGGATCCGACGCGGCGGATCCCGGGCACCGGGATCTCGATCTCGCCGCTCAGATATCGCGCGGTCAGGGATTCCGGAAAGCGCGACAGCTCGTCCGGCTCCCCCTGGGCGACGAGCTTTCCTCCGTGCACTCCCGCGCCGGGGCCCAGGTCGATCACCCAGTCGGCCGACAGGATGGTCTCCGCGTCGTGCTCGACCACGATGACCGTGTTGCCGAGATCACGCATCGAGACGAGCGTGTCGATCAGCTTGCGGTTGTCGCGCTGGTGGAGACCGATCGAAGGCTCGTCGAGGACGTACAGAACCCCCATCAGCTTCGAACCGATCTGCGTGGCGAGGCGGATGCGCTGAGACTCGCCTCCGGAGAGCGACGCGGCGCCGCGCGACAGGTTGAGATAACCGATGCCGACGTTCGACAGGAACCCCAGCCGGTCACGGATCTCCTTCAGGATCTTTCCCGCAATCTCGCGCTCGCGCGGGGCGAGCTCGAGCTCTTCGAAGAAGGAAATCGACTCAGCGATGGTTTCGCCGGCGACCTCGTCGATCGACCGTCCGCCGACCTTCACCGCGAGCGCTTCCGGCTTCAGTCGCCGTCCCTTGCACGCCGGGCACGGCTCGGCCGACATGTACACCTCGAGCTCCGCGCGATGTTCCGGGTTCTCGGTCTCCCGATAGCGGCGCTCGATCATCGGCACCAGACCTTCGAACGAGGACTTCCAGTGATACTCCCCCTTCTGGGCGACCCACGAGAAGCGGATCTCGTGCTCCCCCGATCCGTAGAGGATGACGTCGCGTGCGGGCTTCGGGATCTTCGAGAACGGTTGATCGAGCTTGAAGCGGTAGTGCTTCGCGAGCGTCGCCATCTGGCGGGTGCGCCAGTTCGTCGAGCCCGGCTTCAGGAGCGCGATGGCGCCGTCGGAGATCGACTTCTCCGGAGCGACGACCAGCCGGTCCGGATCCGCCTTCAGGATCGTTCCGAGCCCCGAGCACTTCGAGCAGGCGCCGTAAGGCGAGTTGAACGAGAAGAGCCGCGGCGTGATCTCGGTGAGCGAGGTCCCGCAGTCGGGGCACGCGTAGTTTGCCGAAAGGACTTCTTCGGGGCCGTCGGAGACCGAGAGGATGATCAGGCCGCCGGAGACCCGGGTCGCGGTCTCGATCGACTCCGCGAGGCGCTTGCGATAGTCCTCGTCGCGAACAGGCTTGGCGACGAGTCGGTCCACGACGACCTCGATCGTGTGTTTCTTCTGGCGATCGAGCTCCGGTGGATCGTCGAGGTCGACCAGCTCGCCGTCGATGCGCGCCCGGAGAAAGCCCTCCTTGACCATCTCCGCCATCTGCTTGCGGTACTCCCCCTTCTTCCCGGTCACGTAGGGAGCGAGGATCACGAACCGGCTCCCCTCCGGCAGGCGCAGCGCGCGGTCGACCATCTCCTGGACGGTCTGGGCCTGGATCGGCCGGCCGCAGCTCGGGCAGTGCGGTTTTCCGATGGAGGCGTAAAGCAGGCGGAGGTAGTCGTAGATCTCGGTGACGGTCCCGACCGTCGACCGCGGGTTCTTCGACGTCGTGCGCTGCTCGATCGAGATCGCGGGAGACAGGCCCTCGATCGAGTCGACGTCCGGCTTCTCCATCTGCTCCAGGAACTGCCTTGCGTAGGCCGAAAGGGATTCGACGTAGCGACGCTGTCCTTCCGCAAAAATCGTGTCGAAGGCGAGCGAGGACTTCCCGGAGCCGGATACCCCGGTGATCACGACGAGGCGGTTTCGGGGGATGTCGCAGTCGAGGTTGCGCAGGTTGTGCTGACGGGCCCCCCGGATCCGGAGAAAGTCCATGAAGGAGGCGGATTCTACCGGGTCGTTCTGCGACCCTTCCGGCGGCCCCGGATGTGCCCGTCTATGATTTTGGTCGGAGACACGGATTGTTTCTTGAACGCCTTGTCCAGTCGAGGCATAGTGGGGTCCGGACCTGGCGAAAAACCGGACATCTCGGACAACTCAACCGAATCGACGTGTCGGGGAAGACCTCCGCTCGTGGAGCTGACGGGAGAAAAGGCGTTCTCACCTTGAGCATCAGAAACTTGGCGAGACTTCTCGTTCCTCTGGGCGGACTCTCTGTCCTCATGCTGGGCAGCCCGTTGGAAGAACGGTTCGAGAGAGCCCGAGGGCAGGGCGGGCTTCGCTCGCCAGCTCCGACGCCGGCAGGAGGGTTGCCTTCCCCGACGCCGGCAGGTCTGCGGCCACTCGCGATCCAGGCCGGGAGCGACAAGTGCAATACCGCGACCCTAATCTCGTCGGTTCCGTTTTCCGATTCGGGAGATGCGGGCAACGGGACGGACGATATTCGGCTCACGGGTTGCCCGCACCTGGCGTCCATGCCCGGTCCCGATCTGGTTTACAAGTTCCACGTGTTTGGAGCGAACGACCTGACATTCACGTTGACACCGGAACCCAACTACGACCCGGCCATTTACATTCGCACGGCCAACATTCAGACCAGCTGCTCCCAGGCAATGGACACTTGTGTGGCCTCGAGCGATACGGGCGTCCAAGGCGAAACGGAGACAATCAGCGTCGCGGGGCTCGTGCCCGGAGACTACTTCTTCTTCATCGATTCCGTCTGGGAGACAGCGGAGTGCCCCCCATGCGCCGGGGGGCCGTACACCCTTTCCGTCACCGGCACGCTGGGAGACCCTTCCATTACTCCGACCGCGACTCCGTCGCGAACCCCGACTCCGACGAGAACTTTCACCGTCTCCGCGACCCCGACGAGCACCGTCACGGGTACGCCTCCCACGCCTACCATCACACCGACCACAACTCGGACTCCGACGAATACTCGGACCGCGACGCCGACCACGACTTCGACCCCGACGCAGACTCCTTCGGACACGCCGACCGGCATCTTGCCCACGAATACGCCGACTCCGACGCAGACTCTCACCGCGACGTCGACCCGAACGCCGACGCCCACCCTGACGCCTACCGCGCCGCCTCTGGCCGCGGGCTTCTACACTTTGACGCCGTGCCGCCTGGCCGATACCCGCGATGCCCCGGGACCCTACGGAGGACCGGCTCTTTCAGCCGGCGGCACCCGCAGTTTCGTCATGGTGGGAACCTGCGGCATCCCTCCGGAAGCCGACGCGATCGCCGTCAACGTCACCGTCACGCAGCCCACGGCGGCGGGCCATGTCCTGATCTATCCCCTGGGAGTCCCCCAGCCGATCACTTCCACGATCAACTACAGCGCGGGTCAGACCCGGGCCAACAACGCGATCGTGCAGGTCGGCGCCAACGGCTCGATCGCCGCGACCTGCGGACAGGGCTCCGGCACCACCCACTTCATCATCGACGTCGTCGGCTACTTCCGCTTCGTCGGGCCCTAGCCATCGTCGCGCTATTCCGTGACCCGACGGGACGCTGTACGACTTTGGTCGCAGACACGGATTGTTCCTTGAACGCCTTGTCCGGTCGAGGCATAGTGGGGTCCGGACCTGGGGAAAACCGGATATCTCGGACAACTCAACCGAATCGACGTGTCGGGGGAAGGCCTCCGCTCGCGGAGCTACGGGAGAAAAGACGGTCTCGTCT
>QHVV01000190.1 GCA_003222385.1 Acidobacteriota bacterium | reverse complement strand
CGCCATGCAGTTGCGGCAGCGGCCGCAGACGATGTGGCCTTCGGCACCCACGATCTCGCCGGGAAACACCGACGCCACGCCTTCGCCCAGCTCGACGACCTCGCCCACGAACTCGTGGCCGACCACGAGCGGAGGCTTGATGGTGTGCTGGGCCCACTCGTTCCAGCTGTCGATGTGCAGGTCGGTGCCGCAGATCCCTGTGCGGAGAACGCGAAGCAACACCTCACCAGGCCCTGGCTTGGGCTCCGCCACGTCCTGGAGCCAGAGGCCAGGCTCCCTCTTTGCTTTGACCAGCGCCTTCACTGGTCGCCACTCTACATTCGCCGTGCGGCGGTTACTTTTCGTCCACGACGAGGCTCGGCAGGTCGCTCCAGCCCACGACTGCCATCACCCGGGCGATCGCGTCCGGGAGGCCGTGCAGGATGAGGCGCCCCTCTGCCGCGCGCCGAGCCACGTCGACGATGGCGTTGATCCCGCTCACGTCGGAGAACTCGAGCTGCCTCACGTCGACATGCAGGTCACGGTCTGGCTGCGCCGCCCCGGCCGGCGATTCGCCATCGCGACATAGCTCTGCGGCAAGCGATCGTGCCACGGCGCCGGCATTGTGGTGATCGATCGATCCCGAGATGACGACCGCGCCAGACGGCGCGCTGCGCCAAACGACCAGAGCCTTGTCAGCGTAGAGTCGGTCCCCTTCCTTCCTCTCGATTCCGCCCCTCCTTTCTGTCCGCCACCCTTCCCATGTTCCGATCGAAGCGCGCGATCCAGCCATCGATCGCATCCATCCAAAGCTCGATGACACCTCTGGCCTGACGCGAATCGAGCTCCTCACGTGGGGGGCGCTCAACGCCGCCGCTCATTCCCCAATCCCTCCACAAGCCTTTGACGAATCTGCCTACAAGCACTATATAAGTTCAATGATAATTGTGCAATAGCTACCTTCAGTAGCCAATTCAGGTCCGGGCCTTGCCTGAGATATGATGAAAAGTTAGACTGAACCCAGGTACATGGCTGGCCATAAGGAAGATCGCGCCGTCTACAGCATCGGAGCCGTGGCTCGGATGCTGGACATTCCCGCCTCGACCCTTCGGGCCTGGGAGGAGCGGTACTCGATCCTCACGCCGAGCCGGAGCGGCGGCGCCCAGCGCCTTTACTCGAGAGCCCAGGTGGAACAACTTCGCTACATCAAATCGCAGATGGAGTCCGGCGCCAGCGCGGCCGACGCGCACCGGCTCCTGGCCCAGGACCTGGCCGCGGCGCGAGTTCCCGCGGCACCGCCGGAGCCGCTCTCCGAAACGCGGCCCCTGGTCTTGATCGTGGACAGGGACCCCTACGCAGCGGACCTGGCGGAGTACTTCCTCCGCACCGAGGGCTATCACGTGGCCATCGCACAGGACGCCGTGCAGGCCCGGCTGCACTTCCAGGAACGATCGCCGAACGTGGTCGTGATCGACCTGTTGATCTCTGGCGGGGCCGGCTTCCGGTTGTGCGCGGAGTTTGCGGCCACAGGAAGTGCGTCGGTCCTTGCCGTGGCGGCGATCGACAGCGCCGATGAGGCCCTACACCTCGGGGCGGCAGCCTTCCTGCCCAAGCCTCTCGAGCCGCTGGCACTGGTCTCGTCGGTGAGAGACCTGCTGGGCACGAGCGCCCTCACGCACCAATCGCGTCGGTCGTCTCTCACCCGTTGATCGAGCGCCTCCCAAGCGGCAACCCGCGACTCGACGAGATCCTGGAGGGCGGCCTCCTCAAGAACTCGATCAACCTCATCGTGGGGGTGCCAGGGAGCGGCAAGACGATCCTCAGCCAGCAGTTCGCGTTCCACAACGCGACCGCCGAACGCCCGGCGCTGTATCTCTCCACCCTTTCCGAGCCACTGGACAAGATTCTTCGATTCGGCGAAACCCTCAAGGTCTTTGACCCTGAAGCCGTCCGGAAGGGTCGCGTCATCTATGAGGACCTAGGTCAGGTCCTCGGTGCTGACGGGCTCGACCATATCCTGGCCGCCGTCGAGCATTATCTGAAGGAGCTGCGGCCCGGCATCGTGGTGATCGACAGCTTCCGAGGATTTCAAGCCGTCTCCGGCGATACGACCTCGTTTCGGCGTTTCCTTTACGGACTCACACGCCTGTTCAGCGCAAGCGCGACGAGTGCTCTGTGGAACGCGCCATACGCTCGCGGACAGGCGCTGGATGCGGCGGAGTTTGCTGTCGCCGACGGCATCATCGCTTTGGATGTGAAGCAAATCGGCGCTCGCGAGCTGCGTGTCCTACAGGTGCTCAAGCTGCGCGGCAGCGCGTATCGCTCGGGCGAGCACGCGTACAGGATCACCGACGCCGGGTTCGACGTCTTTCCTCGGCTTGCCGACTCCATGGACGAGAGCGCCTACGACTTGAGCTCGGAGCGTTCGTCGACAGGCATCGACGCCCTGGACGAGATGCTCGGAGAGGGCGGCTACTGGTCAGGCGCGGCGACGCTGGTCGCGGGGCCGTCCGGGATTGGCAAAACCTTGATGGGCCTGCACTTCCTGTTTCGAGGGGCGGAATCACGCGAGCCGGGCGTCCTCGCGACGTTCCAGGAAAACAATTCGCAGCTGACCCGGATCGGCAAGAGTTTCGGGTGGTCATTCGGACAAGGTGGAGTCGCCATTCTCAGTCGCAGCGTCGTCGACGTCTACATCGATGAATGGGTCTACCAGCTTCTCGACCTGATCGCGACGACAGGCGCCAGGCGTGTCGTCATCGACAGCCTTCCAGATGTGATGACCGCGGCGGCGGATCCGACTCGGTTCCGTGAGTGGATGTTCTCGCTGACGCAGCGTCTGGCGCGTGCCGGCGTCAGCCTGATGATGATCGTCGAGGTGCCGGAGCTGTTCGAGCTCAGGCGGATCTCGGAGCAGGGACTTTCGCACCTTGCGGACAACGTCGTGCTGCTGCAGTACGTACAGGAAGGGCCCGAGCTGGCCCGGGCAATGACCATCCTGAAAACGCGCGCGCTTCACCACCGGCCGACGGTTCATCGCTTCGAGATCACAGAAAAGGGATTCGTCCTCGGCGACGCGATCAGCCTGACCCGCTGATCCTGTGAAATTGGGCTCGCCCGGCTGGGCCCCGGGCATAGAATTCCGCCTGCGGCTCCGTCTTGGACCGCTAATCCACTGGTGTGCCGGGAAGGCTGGTCGGCAGGAGGTCGACGGCCGTCCTGATGAGCAGCGCCCAGGGCTTTCTTCTCTTCTTGATCGTGCTTGGGGCGGCGGCGACCGCGCTCCGTCTCGTCTCGCGCACCACCCCGACCGTCCCGTATCCCGTGCTG
>QHVV01000193.1 GCA_003222385.1 Acidobacteriota bacterium | reverse complement strand
CGCGTGGTCGGACTGAAAGTGCGCGAAGGTGCGGTCGTCAAGGTCGGCGACGTGCTCGCGGAGATCGAGCCGGACGTCAACCAGGCGCAGTCGCTGTCGGACGTCCAGTCGGGGGTCACGGACTCCCGCATCCGGCTCCAGGACGCCGAGCGCGACCTCGCGAACCAGAAAGCGCTCTTCGACTCGGGCCTGATCGGACGCGACGCGCTGCGGCAGGTTCAGAACAAGCGCGACCTCGCGGCGCAAGCCGTCAAAGCCGCCGAGATGCGCTTCCAGATCGTGCAGGACCGGGGCATCCCGATCTCGGGCAACTCTTCGTCGCAGAGAGCGCGCGTCACGAGCCCGATGAACGGCGTGATCATCAAGAAGGGGGTCGAGCTCGGACAGACCGTGACATCCGGAGTTTCCTCCTTCAACGAGGGAACCGCGCTCTTCACCGTGGCGGACCTGAAGTCGCTCATCCTGCGGGTCAACCTCAACGAGGTCGACATCGCGAAGGTCGCGGTAGGACAGCCGGTCCGCGTCACGCTCGACGCGTATCCGCAGAAGGTCTTCACGGGGAAGGTCACGTTCGTCTCTCCCGCCGCCGAGCTCGTCGAGAAGATCAAGGTCTTCAAGGTCGAGATCGCGCTGGACGAGCTGGGCGAGCACTTCAAGACCGGGATGAGCGCGAACGTCGAGATCCTCGGCGAGAAGCGCGACAAGGCGGTCTCGATCCCGCTCGAAGCCCTCCAGCGCAAGGAAGGCAACACGGTCGCCTACCGCCTGAAGAAGGGATTGAAGCCGCAGAAGGTCGCGGCGGCGCGGGAGGGACTCGCCGGGCGCAACAAGTTCATCTGGCTCTCCGACCACTGGAAGGAGTACTTCGACGTCGTCCCGGTCAAGGCCGGCGTCGCCACGCTCGAGCGAGTCCGACGAAGAAGAAGGTCGAGAAGGACGACGAGAACAACTAGCGATGGAACCGATCATCGAAACGAAGTCCCTGACGAAGACCTTCGGCAGCAACGGCGTCGCGGTTCGGGCGCTGCGCGGGATCGACCTGACCGTCGAGCGCGGCGAGTTCCTCGCGCTGATCGGGCCGTCGGGCTCGGGCAAATCGACGCTCATGGCGATCCTGGGCTGCCTCGACTCGCCGACGAGCGGCTCGTACGCGTTCGACGGAGAGCGCGTGGACGGCCTCTCCGGCGCGGAGCTCGCCCGGATCCGAAATCAGAAGATCGGGTTCGTGTTCCAGCTCTACAACCTCCTTCCGAAAGCGTCGGTCCTGCGCAACGTCGAGCTTCCGATGCTCTACGCGGGGGTCCCGCGCAAGGAGCGGCGGCGCCGGGCCACGGAGCTCCTCGAGCGGGTCGGGATTCCCGAAAAGGCGAAGCAGCTTCCGGCGACGCTGTCAGGGGGTCAGCGGCAGCGCGTGGCGATCGCCCGGGCGCTGGCGAACCGGCCGGTGATGCTGCTCGCGGACGAGCCCACCGGCGCGCTCGATTCGAAAACGGGCCACGAGGTGCTGGAGCTCTTCACCGACCTTCACCGCCAGGGCAACACCATCCTGATCGTCACGCACGACCTCGCGATTGCCTCGCTCGCCGGCCGCCAGGTGGAAATCCACGACGGGCGGATCGCGGAGCCCGGCGAAAAAGTGGCGTGAGGGCCGGCGAATCGTCGCGCCCGATCCGGAAAACAGGAATACACGGTTGACCCTGTTCTCCGGCGCTTTTCGCGAGCGGCTCCGCAACTCCTGGGTCGAGATGCGCGAGAACCCCGCGCGCTCCGGGCTGCAGGCCCTGGGCGTCATCCTGGGGGTCGCCTCGGTGCTCGGCGGGTTCTCGATCTCCGACAGCCAGCGCCGGCGCGCCGATCAGCTCTACGTTCGGCTCGGCGGCCTCGACAAGCTGAACGTGCAGCCGAACCCGGCCGTCCGCGACGGGCGCCCGACGGCTCTCCAGACCGCCAACCTCGGCCTGCGCAGCCAGGACGCCATCGACGGGACCGCCCTCGACGTGAAGAAGGTCGCCGGCGCGAGCGTCGTCAAGTTCGCGCGGACGCGCGTCCGCTCGGCGTACGGCGACCAGGAGCGGCAGGTCTGGGGAATCGGCGGGGAGTATCTCGCGACCGAGGGGTACGAGATCACGCAGGGTCGCGGCTTCTCCTCGCAGGACGTCGCCTCCGGAGCACCCGTCGCGATTCTCGGCACCGAGGCCGCGAAAGTGTTCTTTCCGTTCGGCGACGCGATCGGTCAGACGATGCGCGTCGGCGACGTGCCGGTGACGGTGGTCGGCATGCTCGACGAGCGCGTCTTCAAGTTTCGCAAGAGCGGCGGAAACATCTTCCGCTGGCGCAACCGGATCATCGCGGTCCCTTCGACGCTCGTCACCCGGCAGTTCGAAGGGGACGCCTATCAACGCCTCGACCGCGTGACGTTCAAGCTGCACGACGTCGACGCGATCAGCGCGTTCTCCAAGACCCTGTCGAATCTCCTGAAAGCGAACCACCGCCAGCAGGAGGACTTCCGCCTGGACGACGTCGCCGCGCGCGTCCGCAAGCGGCAGCAGGAGAGGGACGCCTACGACGTGATCTTCGCGCTGTCCGGCGTTCTCTCCATCCTGGGGGGCGGCATCGTCAACGTCAACATCCAGATGGCGTCGCTCAAGGAGCGCGTGCGCGAGGTCGGCGTCAAGATGGCGATCGGCGCGCCCGGCCGGGAGATCTTCAAGGAATTCCTGACGGAGGCGCTCCTCGTCTCGGGCATGGGGAGCGCCGTCGGGATGCTGGCCGGCGTCGCGTTCTCGAAGATCATCACCTCGGCGATCGGCATCCCTCTCTGGATGGACGCGAAGAGCTTTCTGTTCGCTTTTGTGCTCGCGACCGTCTTCGGCTTTCTCTTCGCCCTCTATCCCGCGATCAAGGCCTCCCGCCTGTCGCCGATGGAGGCGCTGCGGTATGAGTAGGGTCAGCGCTCAATCGCTGTATCGGACCGGTCAGACCCAGGAATTCAGCGTTGACCCCAACCTGTCCGTCGGCGCGCGGCTCGCCCTCTACGGAGAGGTCATCCGAACCGGGTTCCTCGAGCTCTGGGCGCACAAGCTGCGCTCCGTCCTCACCCTGACGCTCCTGATGCTCGGCGTGTTCGCGCTCGTCGTGATGACCTCGGTGCTCGACGGCGTGATGGACCGCATCGGGACCGGCTTCGCCGGGATGAGCTGGGACGGCACGATCATGCTCGCGCCGAAATCGCCGCAGACGACCGAGGAGCAGAAGCGCTTCGCGATGAGCCCGGGCTTGCGGTACGAGGACCTGCCGCGGCTGACCGCGCCGGATCCGAAGGTGCTCGCGTTCCTGCCGCGCGCGCAGAAACGCTCGGCGGTGCGAGTGCCGGGAAGTACGGAGCGACTCTGGATCGTGGGAGTGACGCACGACTACGCGCGCTGGATGAACCGCCCGATCGGCCTGGGACGCGGCCTGACCGAGGGAGACGAGAAGCGGCGGAGCACGGTCGCCGTCGTCGGGGCGACGCTCGGCTCGAAGCTCTTCGGCGGCTCCGATCCGGTCGGCCGCGACGTCACGGTCGAGGGAGTCCGCTTCCGGATCGTCGGCGTCCAGGCGCCCGGACAGATCTTCAGCGACGAGAACTACTACGACGCCAACGGCATCCTGATCCCGATCGAGGCGTTCGTGGACCGCATCGACCCGGAACACAAGCTGGTCCACGTCGCGGTGAAGCTCCGCGCCAAGCGCGACCTGAACGAGGTCTCCGCGATGATGATCGGCCGCGCGAAGCAGGCGCACCACAACATCGAGGACATCGAGATCACCGATCTCGAGGCGGGGCTCGCGCGCTCCTACGAGAACTTCCTCAACCAGATGCACGGGTGGACGATCGTTCTCATGAGCCTTGCGGCCACCGTGCTCTTAGTCGGCGGCGTCGGCGTCCTTTCCGTGATGCTG
>QHVV01000192.1:2603-5932 GCA_003222385.1 Acidobacteriota bacterium | reverse complement strand
GAACGCGATCCTGATGATCGATTTCGCGATCGAAGCGGAGCGGCGCGACAAGAAGAGCCCCGAAGACGCGATCTTCCAGGCCTGCCTGCTGCGGTTCCGCCCGATCACGATGACCACGATGGCCGCGCTCCTCGGCGGCCTTCCCCTCGCCATCGGGATCGGCACCGGCTCGGAGCTGCGTCGGCCGCTCGGCATCGCGATCGTCGGAGGTTTGCTCTTTTCCCAGATGCTGACCCTCTACACGACGCCGGTCGTCTACCTCTATCTCGACCGGCTGCGGCTGCGCTGGGCGGGCCTCCGCCGAAAGACGCTGCGACCGGCGCCGGTCACGGAGAAGGCATGAGCCGACGGCTCGCTGCCGCTGGCCTCCTGCTCTTCGCGGCGGGCTGCGCCGTCGGCCCGAACTACAGAAGGCCGTCGGCGCCGGTGCCGTCCGCGTTCAAGGAGCTCGCGCCGACGCCGACTCCCACTCCGGTCGCCGGGCAAGCCGAGTGGAAGGCGGCAACCCCGCGGGACGACGGTTTGCGCGGGAAGTGGTGGGAGATCTTCGGCGATCCGGAGCTCTCCGCGCTCGAAGAGCAGGTAAACGTCTCCAACCAGAACGTGGCTCGGGCCGAAGCGGTGTTTCGAGGCGCCCGCGCCGCCGCCCGCGGCGCGCGCGGGGACTTTTTCCCGACGGTCGGCGCGACCGCGTCGGTCACCCGCTCGAATTCAGGTGTGGCCCGCTCCGTCTCGCCCGGGACGACGACCCAGTACCAGGTGTCGGCGGACCTCTCGTGGGAGCTCGACGTCTTCGGCCGCATCCGCCGCAACGTCGAATCCAACGTCGAGGCGGCCCAGGCGAGCGCGGCGGACCTCGAGGCGGTCCGGCTCGCCCTCCAGGCGGAGCTCGCCGTCGATTACTTCCTGCTCCACGGCCTGGACGCGCAGAAGCAGCTGCTCGACTCCAACGTCGCGGCCTACCAGACGGCTCTCCAGCTGACGATCAACCGGTTCAACCAGGGGATCGTTTCGGGTGTGGACGTCGCGCAGGCGCAGACGCAGCTGGAGACCACGCGCGCGCAGGCCACCGACCTTTCGCTCACGCGGGCGCAGCTCGAGCATGCGATCGCCATCTTGACCGGCAAACCGCCGGCGGAGCTGACGATCGCGGCCGCCCCGATCACGGTGACGCCTCCGGCCGTTCCGGTCGCGCTGCCGTCGGAGCTGCTCGAGAGGCGGCCCGACGTCGCGGCGGCCGAGCGGCGGGTCGCTGCGGCCAACGCCCAGATCGGCGTGGCGGTGGCGGGGTTCTTTCCCCGCCTGCTGCTCGCGGCTTCCGGCGGCTACGGCAGCTCGACGCTCTCGAAGCTCTTCTCGGTGCCGAACCGGTTCTGGTCTCTCGGTCCTTCTCTCATGGAGACGATCTTCGAAGGCGGAAAGAGGAGGGCCGCGAAAGAGCAGGCGGAGGCGGTGTACGACGAATCGGTCGCGACGTACCGCGAGAGCGTGCTGGCCGCGTTTCAGGCGGTCGAAGACAACCTCGCCGCTTTGCGGATCCTGGACGTCGAAGCTGGCCAGCTCGCCGACGCGGTCGCGGCCGCCGAGCGATCTCTCGCGATCGCCCGAAACCGTTACAACGGCGGCGTGACGACGTACCTCGAGGTCATCACCGCCCAGAGCGCGGCGCTCGCGAACGAGCGCGCGGCGGTCGACATCCTGACGCGGCGCATGACCGCCAGCGTGAACCTCGTCGCGGCGCTCGGCGGCGGTTGGAACGCCTCGGACCTGCCGAACGGCTTCGAGGTTCTCTCGCGGCGCGATACCGCGCCCGCGGCGCCGCGCCCGGAAGGCGCGCCGGCCGACCGTCCGTAGCGACGGCGGATCGGCTGTAAAATCGTCGCTCATGCGATTCCGGACCCGGGCCCTCCTGACCGTCCTGCTTCTCGCGGCCGTCGTTCCGGCGTTCGGGGCGGTCCACACCGAGTCTTTGCAACCCGCCGCCGCGCAGTTCCACGCGTCTCCGGATCACTGCGCGCGGGTCATCGAAAATCACTGCCTCGCGTGCAACCTCGCGCGGCACATTGCTCCACCGCTCGTGTTCGCCGGCTTCGCGCCGGACATCTCGGCATCCGCGTTCATCCGTCCGCAAGAGAGCAAAAGTCAACCTCAGATCACCCACTCGCCCCACTTCGGGCGCGCTCCTCCTCTCCCGGCAGCCTAGCCTTCACAACTCGTTCGACAACCTGAGGACCTCCGATGCGGAGCCGATGCTCCGCGTCCGGCGGTCTCTGCTTGGGAGGAAAGACCATGGTCTCTCGATCCAGGTTTTCCGGATCGCGCGTCCGACTCCGGCTGTTGCTCTTCCTCGTTGCCGCGGTTTGCTTCTCTTCGGCCCTCTTCGCGGCGGTCTCGGCGGGAACCG
This sequence comes from Acidobacteriota bacterium, assembly GCA_003222385.1. Taxonomy (GTDB): domain Bacteria; phylum Acidobacteriota; class Thermoanaerobaculia; order UBA5066; family Gp7-AA6; genus Gp7-AA6. The sequence goes on along the minus strand of QHVV01000192.1, from coordinate 3,528 downwards.
TCCGCGGGACCGTCACCGGACCGGACGGAAAGCCTCTCGGCGGAATTGCGCTCACGCTCCGAAACGGCGTCACCGGCTTCGAGGCGTCTGCGCGGTCCGACGCCCAGGGTCACTTCGCCTTCTACAACGTGCCCTTCAACCCGTACGAGCTGCACGTCGAGGCACAGGGCTTCCAGACCCAGCACCTCGACGTCGACGTCCGCAGCGCGATTTCGGTCGAAAAGAACGTCAACCTCGGCCTCGAGGCGGTCTCGGCGAACGTCCAGGTGTCCGCCGAGGCGCCCGCGGCTCAGCTCGAAACCGATTCCTCGTCATCCCACGTGGACATCGACAAGTCCTTCATCGCGCATGCCCCGGCGGCGAATCCATCGCGAGGCATGGAATCCTTGATCGTCCAGACACCCGGGTTCGCGCAGGACGAGAACGGCCGTTACCACTTTCAGGGCGCTCACAGCGAGCAGAGCTACGTCGTGGACGGCCAGCCGATCTCGGACCAGATCGGAATAACCTTTTCCAACTCGATCGACCCCCGGATCCTCCAGGCGGCGGAAGTGATCTACGGCAACGTGCCGGCGGAGTACGGCGAGAAGACCGCCGCCGTCATCAACCTGACGACGAAGTCGGGTCTGGGGCAGGGCGCCATCAAAGGAGACGTCCACGCCGGCGCCGCGAGGTTCAAGACCTACGACGCGGGCGCCTCGGCCGGCGGCGGCTCTTCCCGCTTCGGCTACTACTTCTCCCTCGACGGATCGAAGTCCGACCGTTTTCTCGATCCGCCGAACTTCGACAACCTGCAGAACCACGGCGACACGGAGCGGATCTTTCTCCGGCTGGATCTGACGAACGAGGGCTCGACGAGCGCCTTTCGAATTTCAGGGCTCGTCGGAAGGACCCGGCGGGACGTGCCCAATACGTTTTCGCAGGA
>QHVV01000192.1:0-2546 GCA_003222385.1 Acidobacteriota bacterium | reverse complement strand
GGGCTGGCAGGAGATCTTCTCGACGACGGCCGTCCTCGATACGACCGTTTTTGCGCGAAACAACCGATACACGTACTACGGCTCGCCCAACGATCCTTCGGTCATCACCAACTCGAAACGCTCTCTGGACAACTACGGCGTCCAACCCGTCCTGACGATCCAGGCCGGAACGGCGAACCAGATCAAGGCCGGCGCGGTCTTGAAGCTCTACCCGATCCGAGAGCGGTTCTCGTTCGGAATCACCGACCCGAACCTGAACGACCCGGCCTCCGACGGTTTCAACCCGAACCTCGCTCCGTACGACCTGACGCGCGGCGGCTCACGCTTCCTGTTCGAAGACTCACGGACGATCCGGTACTTCGCCGGTTTCGTCGAGGACACGCTTCGGCTTTCGAACCTGACGGCGCAGATCGGCCTCCGCTACGACCACGCGAACTTCCCATTGACCGAGTCGCAGCTCGAGCCCAGAGTGGGTCTCGCTTACTACTTGCCGGGAGCGAAGACGGTATTTCGGGCCTCGTACAACCGGATCTTCATCACGCCCGAGTACTCCTCGGCGGAGGCGAGCTCGCTCGCGCCGCCGGAGGTCCAGCAGTCTCGCGCGCTCGGGGAAGGTCTCATCCTGGTCCCGGCGGCGCGGCAGGACGTTTACGACGTCGGGGTCCAGCAGGCCCTGGGGTCCAAGCTCCGGCTGGACGTCGATTTCTGGGAGCGGCGAGTCCGCAACGTCGCGGATCAGGCTCAATTTCAGAACACCGGAATCGTCTTTCCGGTCGCTTTCGACCATGGGCGACTCCACGGCTGGAACGTGCGCCTGGATCTCGCCCCACTCGGCGGACTGACCGGGTACGCCTCGGTCGGCCATGTTCATGCCGTGTACTTCCCGCCTCTGGCCGGTGGCCTCTTCCTGGACACGGGCGCGCTCGACGCAGTCACCGGCGGGCCGTTTCTCATCGATCACGATCAGAATCTGCAGATCCAGGGCGGTCTGACCTACGCCTTCGGGAAGTCCGGGCTCTGGGTCGCCGCGAGCGGGCGATACGACTCCGGGCTCGTCACGGGTGCGGATGAGACCCTCGTCAACGATCCCGACAACGCCTTCGCGTTCCCTTACATCCGAATCCATACCGGCGGCGACCGCGTCGCGCCCCGGACCGTGTGGAACTTCTCGGCGGGTGCCGACCTTGCCCGTCTCGGGGTACCGCTCGGCATTCAGCTGGACGTGCTCAATGTCTTCGACAAGAAGGGCGTCTACAACGTGCTGTCGACTTTCGGCGGAACGCACGTCATCCCCCCGCGGACGCTCGCGGGGCGAATTCGATTGGAGTTTTGAAGAGGTACCGGGGCCGGAAACTTCGTGAGGGAGTTTCCGGTCCCGGTATCCGGTTGGGAAGTTCCGCTCCACGACCGACTTCCTCGGCGCGCGTCGTGAGAGTCCCCGATAAGATCGTGGCTTCCAAGGAGGTTTCGATGGCGGGCAAGAAGATCCTGATGCTGGTGGGAGATTTCGTCGAAGACTACGAGGTCATGGTTCCCTTTCAGGCGCTGCTGATGGTCGGTCACACGGTTCACGCGGTCTGTCCGGGCAAACGTGCGGGAGAGAAATGCCGCACCGCCGTTCACGACTTCGAAGGGGACCAGACCTACTCCGAGAAACCCGGGCACAACTTCGCGTTGAACTTCGATTTCGACGCGGTGCGCGAGGCCGAATACGACGCCCTCGTGATCCCGGGCGGGCGCGCTCCCGAATACCTGCGCTTGAACCCGCGGGTTCTCGAGATCGTCAAGCACTTCGCGGCGCGCGAGAAGCCCATCGCCTCGATCTGCCACGGCGCGCAGATCCTCGCGGCGGCGGGAGTGATCGGCGGCCGGCGCTGTTCCTCGTATCCGGCGGTCGGTCCGGAAGTTACGCGGGCCGGCGGGACGTACGCGGAGATCCCGGTCGACCAGGCGGTGACGGACCGCAACCTCGTAACCGCCCCCGCGTGGCCGGCGCACCCGGCATGGCTCGCGCAGTTCCTGCAGGTCCTGGGGACCCGCATCGAACACGCCGCGGCGGTCGAGGTGGCCGAGTTTTCGGCTACTCTGAAGTGATGAAGACGCTCTATGCGGAGGGACGACGCCGCGAGCTCGAGGAGAGGCTGCGGCGGTTGACCGCGGGCTCGACGCCGCGGTGGGGCAGGTTCGACGCGCCGAAGATGGTCGTCCACTGCGCCGACGCGCTTCGAATGGCGCTCGGCAAGCTGCCGACGGAGTCGAAGCGGCTGCCGATCCGGCATCCGCCGTTGAAGCAGCTCTTCGTTTACTGGCTTCCGTGGCCGAAGGGTGCGCCGACGGCTCGAGAGCTCCTCGAGCGGGTGCCCGCGGAGTGGGAAGCGGAGATCGCCGGGCTGCTCGCGTTGATGGAAGAGGCCGGGATGATCTCGCGGGACTTCGAGTGGCCGGAGCACCCCGCGTTCGGCCGCATGTCACACCGCGCGTGGGGCGTGCTCGGGTATCGCCACCTCGACCACCACTTCCGCCAGTTCGGGGTGTAGACGGCGGAC
>QHVV01000036.1 GCA_003222385.1 Acidobacteriota bacterium | reverse complement strand
GCCGGACGACAGTTGCTCCGCCGAGTCGCTCTCCTCCGAGGCGCCCAGCGCGAACAGCAGCGGGTCGAAATGCTCGCTCGCGGGAACGGCGAGCTCCGCGTGGGGAGCGAGCTCGCGGTAGCGGACGAGGTCGTCCTTCTTTCGGCGTTCGATCTTCTCGCGCACCCAGTCGTCGAATCGCCGCGCCCACTCGTCGATCGGGCCGTCGGCGCGATCGAGCCGCGCGAGGTGGAGGTTGTGCACGACTCCCCCGCTGCCCAGCAGGAGAATGCCCCGGTGTCGGAGGGGCGCGAGGGCCGCGCCCATCCGGACCACTGTCTGCGGGTGTCTCGGAAGCGGGAGCGAGACCTCGACGACCGGCACCGACGCATCCGGATAGAGAAGCCGGAGCGGAACCCAGACCCCGTGATCCCAGCCCCGGGTCGGATCCGGTTCCGCGGGGAGCCCCGCGTCCGACAGCATCCGAACGACTTCTCCGGCCAGGTCGGGCGACCCCGGCGCCGGATACGTGAGCTCGTAGAGAGCTTTGGGAAAGCCGCCGAAGTCGTAGAGGAGCGGAGGCCGCGGGGCCGCGCCGACGCGGATCGGCCAGGCCGCTTCCCAGTGCGCCGAAACGATCACGATTGCGGCAGGTCGGGGGAATTCTTCGCCGAAATGCTCGAGCGCCCGGCCGTACTCGCCCGCGTCGAGCGCGAAGGTCGGCGACCCGTGGGAAACGAAGAGACTCGGGGCGACCGGCACGATCTTCATTTTCGTACCGTATGCCTCCCGACGGGCAACGGATTCGGCGCCCTACCGCAGGACTGCCGGTCCAGACGTCCGGGGCAGCTGATCCGTATCGATCCGCAGATGGCAAGAGATACGCAGGAGCGACCGCCGGAGCGAGCTCCCGCGACGAAGCACCTCCACGACGACGACCTCGTCCTCTACCACTACGGCGAGATCCGGACCGCGCCCGCCGAAGGTCATCTCCGGATCTGCCGCGGCTGCCGCGACCGGCTCCAGATGCTCTCCCTCGATCTCGACCGGTTGTCGCTCGCGCCCCCGCCTCCCGCCACGGCTTCCTGGACCGCTTCGCGACGTCCGCCGCGGCCGCCGCGCCGGGCGTTCTGGCGGCGCCTCCTGCTGCGCCTGGCCTACGCGGGAACGGAGCGCCGGGGTTGACCCACCCGACCCTTTCCTAACCCGGGTCGCTCAGGGTCGTCTAACCTCCACGTGACCGATCCGTGGAGGCGATTTCGCCCGAATTCGACCTAACCTTCCGTCCGGGTTTTCGTCTGACGAAGCCGATGGGAGGAATGCGCTCGCTCGAGGCCGAAGAGGCGGACGCCGCTTCCTTTCGAGCCCTGGTCGAAGAGCACAGCCGGATGGTCTTTCGGCTCGCCTGGCGCATGACGGGCAACGTGGAGGACGCCGAGGACGTGGTCCAGGAAACGTTCCTGAAGGCTCACCGGGGCTACGAAAGCTTCGATGCGCGCGCCCGGTTCGGCACGTGGATCTACCGGATCGCCGTCAACTGCTCGATCGACGTTCTGCGCCGCCGCCGCTCGCACGGCGTGACGCCGCGCCGGGCCGACGAGGAGAAGATCGATCCGGTCGAGGCGATCCCGTCGAGCGAGCCTGTGCCCGAACAGAGAGCGTTTGCCGGCGAGATCGGCCGCAGCGTGGCTTCGGCGCTTTCCCGACTCTCGGAGCGGGAGCGGGCCGCGTTCGTTCTGCGACATCTCGAGGGCATGCCGATCGAAGGCATCGCGGACGTCTTGAAGATCGGTCCGAACGCCGTCAAACAGACAGTGTTTCGCGCGGTCCAGAAGCTCCGGCGCGAGCTCGCGCCGATCGGGAGCGTGTCATGAACCACCTCGATGAACGAGACCTGGCGTGTCTCACTCCGAAGGAAGAGCCGGCCGCTCCGGTTCGGGAACACCTCCGCGCTTGCGCGGTTTGCCGGGCCCGGCTCGACGAAATCGTGAAAATCGTGCGGATCGTGTCGGACGTCGAGAGCGTCCCGGCGCGCGGGGACTCGTACGGCGGGCAGGTCTGGAGCCGCGTCTCCCGCCAGCTTCCCGCGCGGCGGCCTTTTGCTTTCCCGTGGCCGACCTTCCTCGCGCCCCGGCGGCTGGCTTTCGCGGGGGTCTCGCTCCTCGTTCTCGCGGCGACGTTCCTGGCGGGACGATTCTGGCGGGCCGAGCGATCCACGCCGCTCTCGCCGGCCGTCAAGGAGCGGGTGCTCGTCGTGGCGCTGTCGGACCATCTCGAACACTCGGCCGCGGTCCTGATCGAGCTCGCGAACGCCCCGGAGAACGGTACCGTGGACGTCTCGAGCGAGCAGGCCCGCGCGAACGACCTCGTCGCCGCGAACCGCCTCTATCGCCAGACGGCCTCGCAGACGGGGGACCGCGCCGTGTCCGCCGTCCTGGAGGAGCTCGAGCGAGTTCTCCTGGACGTGGCGCATGGACCTTCGCAGCTGACGCCGGCGGATCTCGCCGCGCTGCGCCGGCGCATCGAGGAAAAAGGCGTTCTCTTCAAAGTGCGGGTGATCGGATCGAACCTCCGCGAACGCGGAGAGCTGCCCGGTCGGGAAGCCCGGGAAAGGAAAAGAACATGACGGTGCGATCTCTCGTCCCTCTCGTCTTCGCGGCGGCGCTCGGACTTCATCTGCCGGCGCCGGCGCGCGGCGCGGAGCCGGGCGCGGAAGAAGGCAGGAAGGACGCATCGGCCGAGGCCGAGAAGCGCTACAAGGCGGGGACGAAGGCGCTCGACGACGAACGATGGAAGGACGCCGAGACCGCCTTCGCCGAAGTCCTCCGGCTGCACGGGGTGCGCTCCGATGCCGCGACGTACTGGCTCGCATATTCGCTCAACAAACAGGGACGGAAAGCGGACGCCCTTGCGCTCGTGCGCCCGTTCGGGTCGCGGTATCCGGGCAGCTCGTGGGGCAAAGAGGTCCGCGCTCTCGAGCTCGAGATCCACGAGGGTGGCGGGCCCGCGAATCCGGATGCCGAGAGCGACGAGGAGCTCAAGCTGATGGCGATCAACAGCCTCGTCCACACCGACCCGGAGCGCGCGGTGCCGCTCTTGGAGAAGATCCTGCGCGGGCGCGGTTCCGACGAGATGAAGGAGCGCGCCCTTTTCGTGCTGGCGCAGAGCGGGTCTCCCCGCGCTCGCCAGCTCATCGCGGACGTCGCGCGCGGCAACGCTCATCCGGACCTCCAGGAGCAGGCGCTCCACTACCTCGGCGTCTTCGGCGGCCGCGAGAACCGTCAGCTGCTCGAGGAGATCTACCGCGGAACGTCGAACGTGCAGATCAAGGAGCAGGTCCTCCACAGCTACATGGTTGCGGGAGACCGGGAGCGCGTCCTGGAAGCGGCGCGCTCCGAGAAGTCGGCCGAGCTGCGGGGGGAAGCCGCGCATCAGCTCGGGGTGATGGGAGCGCGCGCGGAGCTCTGGCAGCTCTACAAGTCCGAGCGGGTCCGCGAGGTCAAGGAGGCGATCATCCAGGGACTCTTCGTCGCCGGCGACACGGACCACGTCCTCGAGCTGGCTCGCTCCGAGCCTGACCGCGAGCTCAAAGAGGAAGCGATCCAGAAGCTCGGCGTCATGGGAATGCGGACCGCTCCGGCCCTGCTCGAGCTCTATCGCACCGAGCGGGACCTCGAGCTGCGCAAGGACGTCATCCAGGCCTTCTTCGTTCAGGGCAACGCCCGGGCACTCATCGACATCGCGAAGACCGAAAAGGTCCGGGAGCTCAAAGAAGAGGCGGTCCAGAAGCTTTCGGTCATGAACAACAAGGAGGCGACCGACTACCTGATGCAGTTCCTGAAGGATTGAACGGGATGACCCTTCTTCTCCTCCTGCTGTTTCTCGCTCTCCGCGCGCCGGCTCCGCCGCCGACCCTGAACAACGCGAAGGTCACGTCGCGGCCGGTCTCTGCCGAAGGCCTCCCTGCCGAAATCCGCTCGCTCTCGACCGCGCCCGGTCCCGTCTGGATCGGATACGCGCAGCCCGTCTCAGACGGCCCACGGCAGATGTGCTGCTTCGATTCGGTTCATGCGTTCCAGGGCCGGCTGACGGACCGGACGTGCTGCGGAGGCTGCCGCCTCGAGGGCGAGGGCTCGTTTTCCATCGGGCGGGACGAGACGGCTCCGCCGTCGGTCGCTCTCGAGTCGCCGGCGCAGTTCTTCGTCCTCCTCCGGATCGAACGGGGACGGATCGGGAGAGTCCGCGCGTTGTCGCCCGACTGCGCGATCGACGCCGGCGGCCTCCCCTTCCTTTGGCTGACCGGGATCGCCGCCCGCGACAGCCTGAATCTCCTGGCTTCGCTGGTCCGCCGTCTCGACGACGGGCGAGAGCACGAAGAGCCCGCCGAGCAGGCCTTCGCCGCGATCGCGCTCCACGCCGATCCGGCCGCGGATTCCCTCCTGGAGGACCTCGCGGGGCGGAGCCGTCCGCTCGAAATGCGGAAGAAGGCCGCGTTCTGGCTGGCGAACGAGCGCGGCCGGCGCGGCTTCGAGATACTGCGAAAGCTGCTGGACGATCCGGACGCTGCCTTCCGACATCATCTGACCTTCTGTCTTTCGCAGAGCCCGGTTCCGGAGGCGCAGCAGTCACTCATTCGAATGGCGCACCGCGACTTAGACGGCGAAGTGCGCGGCCAGGCGCTGTTCTGGCTCGCGCAACGGGCCGGCGAAGAGGCCGCCCGGACGATCCAGGACGCGATCCGGGACGACCCCGAGGAAGACGTCAAGAAAAAGGCGGTCTTCGCGCTCTCGCAGCTTCCCGGAGCCGAGACGGTCACGCAGCTGATCCGCGTCGCGAAGACGAATCGCAACCCGGAGGTCCGCAAGCAGGCGATCTTCTGGCTCGGGCAATCGAAGGACCCCCGCGCTCTCGAGTTCATCGAGCGCATCCTGGAGAGATAGCCGATCGAATCGGGTACGATCCGCGTCTCCGTGGGTCTTCTCTGGGGATTCGTCGCGCTTCTCCTCCTCCCGGCTCCCGCCCGGAATTCCGCCGGGAATCGGGTCGCCAACGGTTCGTTCGCGCACGACGCCGCCGGTTGGAAGGCGTCCGAGACCGATTCGAACTCCGAAACGGGCCGGGTCGCCTGGTCCCGGGTCGACGCGACGGGAGCGAAAGGCTCGGGCTCGCTCGATCTCGTCACCTCCGCCAGCGCCGACCGCAACTCCTATCGCATCGGACAATGCGTTCCGATCGAGCCCGGAGTCGAGAACCTCATCTTCGGAGGGCGCGTCCGGGTCCCACCGGGCCAGAGAGCCCGCGGCGTCGCGAACGTCGAGATCGAGCGCTTCGAGTCGACGGACTGCTCCGGGCCGGTGGTGCCGTTCGACGGACTCGGGGGCATCGCGAACGCCGACTTCTGGGCGAGCCGCCAGGAGATCGTCGCGGCGGCCACCGCGCGCTCCGTGCGTCTGGTCGCATCGGTCACCAAGTTCTACGAGTGGAAGGAGGGGGACGAGATCGGCGAGACCGACGACGGGAATTCCTTCCGCGCCGCCTTCGACGACCTGTTCGTGAAAGTTCTGGAGAAGAATCCACCCGCGGAGCGGGAGCCGCTGCCAGCGGAGCCCGATCGCTTCACGGCGGCCGCCGCGCCGCCGAAGAAGGTGCGATGGGGAGCAAATCTCGTCGAACCCCCCCTTCTCTCGCTCGCGGTTCGCGATTCCGAGGGGCACCCGCAGCCGGCGGGGGTCGTCGCGGAGTGCTCGAGCCTCTCCGCCGTGCAGCTCGAGGTCAACCTGAAGAAACCCTACTCCGACGACGACCCGCGGTCCTACCCGCTCGAGCCGGTGACAATCGCGGGAGAGGGCGGGCTCGGTCCGCGACCCACGGTCGAGGTCGGTCTGTTCGTGGCGGGCGACCGGCAGCGGCGACTCGTCCCGATCTCCTGCAGCGTCGGTCCTCCGGTCGAGGTCAAGATTCTGGGCGACCGGAACCAGCGAGTCGGAGGAATCCGCGCTTTCTACGACTGTCTGAGGAGCTCGCTGCCCGCAGACGCCCGGGCGAGAGTGGCCGAACGCCTGAGCGACGAAGACCTTCTCGGCTGGACGCTCGCCGGATCGATCGTCGCGAACCCCGCCGGCGAGTACGAGATCGTCGCGCGCTACCGGGCGCTCGAGTCCGGCTTCTGGCACGAGCCGGTCCTTTCGAATCCGGTCCGGATTCGGATCGCCGGCAAGGAGCCGTGCCCGCCGCCGGCCGCAAGCCATTGACGCCTTAAGATCCGACCGTGATTCTCGAAGCGGCGCGGAAGGTCCTCCAGATCGAGGCGGATTCGGTGCGCGAGCAGATCCGCAACCTCGGCCCGGACTTTGAGAACGCCGTCGAAGAGATCTCCGCCTCGACCGGCCGTCTCTGCGTCACCGGCCTCGGAAAGTCGGGCCTGATCGGCCAGAAGATCGCGGCCACTCTCTCCTCCACGGGCACGCCCGCCTACTTCCTGCACGCCGCGGAAGCGAGCCACGGTGACCTCGGCATGCTCGTGCAGGGCGACACCGTGCTCGCGCTCTCCTTTTCGGGCGAGACGCCCGAGGTCGTCCGGCTGCTGGAGTTCGCGCGCGAGCGCAAGGTCCGGGCGATCGCGATGACCGGACAGCCGGCTTCGTCCGTGGGCCGCGCCGCGGACCGCGTGATCTCGGTCGCGATCTCCCAGGAGGCCTGTCCGCTGAACCTCGCTCCGACCGCCTCGACCACCGCCATGCTGGCGATGGGCGACGCCCTCGCGATGGCGATCTCGGAGAAGCGCGGCTTCCGCGAAGAGGACTTCGCGGCGCTTCACCCGGGCGGCCGCCTCGGCCGGAAATTCCTCAAGGTGAAGGACCTCATGCGCACCGCCGATCGGATCCCGCTCGTCACGCGGGAGACGCCGATGACCGAAGCGATCCACGAGATGTCCCGCAAGATGATGGGAATCACGGCGGTCGTCAACGGCCGTGGAGAGCTCGCCGGGGTGATCTCCGACGGAGATCTGCGGCGCCTTCTCGAAAACGACCGGTCGCTCCTGGCGCGCACCGCCGGAGAGTGCTCGCACGCGCGACCCAAAACCATCTCGGCCGAGGATCTCGCCTCGGAGGCGCTGCAGAGGATGCAGCAGGCCAAGATCACCTCGCTCTTCGTCGTGGACGACGCGGGCAGTCTGGCCGGCGCGATCCACATGCACGACCTGCTCGCCGCGGGAATTGCTTGAAGGCAGGCCGGAGGATCCGGGTCCTCTTCTTCGACGTCGACGGCGTGCTGACCGACGGCCGGCTCTATATGGACGACCGCGGCCGCGAGCTGAAGGTCTTCGATACCAAGGACGGGCACGGCATCAAGATGGCCCTCCAGGGCGGGCTCAAGGTCGTCTGGATCTCGGGCCGGGAGTCACTCGCTACGGCGAGGCGCGCGCGCGACCTCGGCGTTCGACTGTGCTACCAGAAAGTCGGCGACAAGGAGGCGCTCTATCGCCGGCTCTGCCGGAAGTGGTCGATCGATCCTTCCGAGACCGCTGCCATCGGCGACGACGAGCCGGACGTGCCGCTCCTGACCGCCGCCGGCTTCTCGGCCTGTCCCTCGGACGCGGCGCCGCCCGCGCGAAAAGCCGCGCAGCTGGTCTTGAAGAGCGCGGGAGGACGCGGGGCGGTCCGGGAGTTCGTCGAAATGGTCCTGGAGCGAAACGGCGGCAGAACGCGACGCGATTAGCGAGGATCCGAGAGCCGTCTCCCCCGGACCGCTAGGACTCCTTCGGCTTCCGCTTCCGGAACATCCAGGAGATCAAGATCCCCAGCAGGTAGAGCACGAGCATGGGAACCGCGAAGACGGTCTGGGTCGCCACGTCCGGAGTCGGCGTGATGATCGCCGCGACGATGAAGGCGACCAGGACGGCGTACTTGAATTTCTTGAGAAGCCAGCGCTCGGATACGACCCCCAGACGCGTCAGAAAGAAGATCAGGATCGGGAGCTCGAAGCAGAGCCCGAGACCGAGGATGATCTTGGACGCGGTCGAAAGGTACTCGTTGATCGTGATGACGGCGTTGAACTGCGTTCCGATTCCGACGAGAAAGCCCACGACCGCCGGGAAAGCCTCGAAGTAGCCGAACGCGCAGCCGGACAGAAAGAAGAAGACGCTCACGAGCAGAAACGGAATCGCGAAGCGCTTTTCCCGACGGTAGAGCGCGGGGGCGATGAAGAGCCACAGCTGCCAGAGGATGACGGGAGAGGCGAGGATCAGCCCGCCGAGGAGAGCCACCCGGAAGTACAGCAGGAAGGGCTCGGTCAGGGTCGTGTACGAGAGGTTCTGGCCGGGCGGGAGGAAACGGCGCACCGGCTTCGCCAGGAGCTCGAAGAGGACCGGCGCTTTCGACCACGCGACCGTGAACGTGACGGCGAGCGCGATCAGCGAAACGATCAGCCGGCGCCGGAACTCCTCGAGATGCTCGAAGAACCCCATCCGCGGAAGCTCTTCGCTTTCGTTCCGGAGCCTCCGTTCCTCCAGCGCTCGTCCCGGCTCCGGACCGGCGGGGCCGACGAGTCTCACGGACCGTTCAGGCCGGCCGGATCGGTTCGGTGGGCGGTGGGACGGCGTCCGGGCGTGGCGCTTCCGGAGCCGGCGCCGCCGCGGCGGACCCGCCGACGGACGAGGAGATCGTGTTTCGAAGGTCCGCGGCCTGCTGGCGAACCGAGGAAACCTCGTCCTGGACCGCGGAGACGTGGTGCTTTCCCTGTTCGATCTCGTCCTCGATCGTCCGCTTCAGGTCCTCCGAAGCCTTCCGGAACTCCGCCAGGCCGCGTCCGAGCGAACGGCCGAGCTCCGGGAGCTTCCTCGGCCCGAAAACGAGCAGGGCAACCAGAAAAATCAGGATGAGTTCGGGCATTCCAATAGGGCCAAACATGTTCGTGTACTCCGTGAGGGATTCTACACAGGTCCGCGGCGTCCGCTTCGCCGACGGCGGACGGAACTTTCAAACCGGAGCCTGGTTCACCGTTGCCACCGTGTCAGAATGATCGCTTCAGGAGGAACCCAGTGAGTCCAAGCCGCTCCCGCCTCGTCATCGCCGTCGCCCTTCTCGCAGCGTCGACCCTCGCGGGAGGAGCCTTTACGGCGATCCTCTTCGCTTCGCCGGAGCGCGAGGGCCCGCCCTTGGACGAGTACGCCGACATTTTGACGACGCTTTCCGAATGGTCGCCGCAGCCGATCGCACCGGATCAGTTCGTCTACGCGTCGATCCACGGAATGCTGGCCCGGCTGGACCCGCACACCGCCTTCCTGGAGCCGGAGGACTTCTCCGCGATGCGCGAGAAGCAGCAGGGTTCGTTCTTCGGTCTCGGGATCCAGATCCAGAAGCGGATGGGCCGGATCACGGTCATCGCCCCGATGGAAGGAACGCCCGCCTACAAGCTCGGGATCCGGGCGGGCGACGTGATCACGCACATCGAGGACGAGGAGATCAAGGAAGACGTTTCGACCGACGAGGTCGTCCGCAAGCTGCGCGGCCCCAAGGGCAGCCAGGTCGCGATCACGATCCGGCGCGCGGGGATCGACGAACCGCTCAAGATGACGATCACGCGCGCCGAGATCCCGACTTTCTCGGTGCGGTATGCCTTCATGATCGCCCCGGACACCGGCTACCTCCTGCTCGCCGACTTCACGCACACCTCGAGCCGGGAGCTGAAGTCCGCGATCGAACGGCTCGAGAAGCAGGGCATGAAGAGACTGCTCCTCGACCTGCGCGGGAACCCGGGAGGGGTCCTGGACCAGTCGGTCGACGTCGCCGACGTGTTTCTCGAGAAGGGCTCGAAGATCGTTTACACGCGCGGGCGGACCAGCTCCTCCGCGCAGGACTACCTCGCTCCGGGCGACGGCCTCCACTTCGACCGGCCTCTCGTCGTTCTCGTGAACCGCGGCTCTGCGTCGGCGTCGGAAATCGTCGCGGGCGCGATCCAGGACCACGACCGCGGCCTGATCGTGGGCCAGCGGACGTGGGGAAAGGGTCTGGTCCAGAGCGTCTACACGCTGCCTTACGGCGCCGGTCTCGCTCTGACGACCGCGAAGTACTACACCCCGTCGGGGCGCTGGATCCAGAGAGATTTCAGCGATCTCCTGGCCTACGTGAACCCGGAGGACTCCGACACTCCCGGCGAGGAGCCGGTGCCTCCCAAGAAGGAGGGCGAGGTCTTCTACACCGACGCGGGACGCGTGGTGTCCGCGGCCGGCGGAATCACGCCCGACGTGCTCGTCAAGAACAACCGCGACTCGAAGCTGCTGACGCAGCTCCTGGCGCGCAACCTGCCCTTCAACTTCGCGGTCAACTGGCTCGTCAAGCACCCCGACGTGCAGCGGGACGTGACCGTGACGCCCGCGATGCGGGACGAGTTTTTCCGCTTCGCCGAGTCGTCCCGGTTCTCGACGGCCGAGGAACTGAAGCGGACCTGGAACGAGGACCCGAACCGCGATCTCCTCGACCTCGCGATTCGCGTCGAGCTGGTCAACGCGAAGTACGGGCTGGAAGCGGGATGGGGCGTTCGCGCGACGGGGGATGCGCAGGTTCAGAAAGCGCTCTCTCTTTTCGGAGAAGCCGAGCGGATCGCGGCGTTGCCGAAGAAGAAGAATCCGGCGCGGGCATCGCGGGCGAGCTGATCGCGGCCGGACGGCCCCTCGGAACGCTCCTGAGAAGAAGGACCTTCACCCCCGCCTCCGCGGGGCCGCCCGCCTGCATCGGCGGGTTTTCGTAGCGGCGGGTCTCGGCGACCCAGCGGCGAAACCCGCCGACGAGCGACTCGACCGGCACGCGGCCCTCCTCGACCGACAGAACCGGATCGGGCGACACGACGACGACGTCCGAGGAGTCGGGTACCCGGATCTCGCCGGGAGGTTTCCACGGCCGGTAGTCGTTTCGGACGTGCAGCGTGCGGCCGACGGGCCACGAGTCCGCCAGATCCGCGAGAACCCCGGTCCATTCGACGAAGTGCATCTGCACGCCCGGTGCGTTTCTCAACAGGACGGCCAGCCCGATGTTCGGAAATGCGAGACCGACGACGTTGACGACGACGACCGGACGCTTCCGTTCGCGGATGGCGCGGGCCGCCGATTCCACGGCCGCGCCCGCCGTCCAGCCGCTCACGTACTGAAGCCGGTCGCTCGCGACGAATCGCTGCCGCAACGGCTCACGGAGCTGCCGCACGCAGTCCGCGACCGCCAGGAAGAAGAGACCGGCTCCGGCGACCGTGCCGAGCACGACGGCCGGGGTCCCGCGTCGCGAGACCGCGGAAATCCCGGCGCCGAGAGCGAGCGCCGACGCGAGGAGAAGAGGGACCGCCCCGGCCACGGCGTAGCGGGAGTAGAGAACTCCGCCGAAAACGACGAGCGGCGCGAGCAGCAGAAGAGCCCACGCCAGAAGAAAGACAGCGGCGCGCCGGCGGCGGCCGAAGGCGAGCCCGAGAAGCGCCGCGAGGGAAAGAATCGCGAGCGGAGGGGTCAGGTACGTCCAGAACCAGCCGGAGTCGCGGCGATAGCGAAGCCCGCCGGCCGCGGCGCGCTCGAGCGGAAGAAAGAGCGTGACCGCATTTTCTTTCGCGACGGCCGGACGGCTCGCGAGCGAAGTCTCCGACGAATAGCGGAGATGGTAGAAGACCTTCGTCTTCAGGTCCTTGTGGGGCAGGTCGGGGTCGCTTTCGAGAACGAGAGCGGGAACCCAGACGAGGACCGCGATGGCCATCGCCGCCGCCATCCCGATGAGAAGGCGGCGCCAGCGCCGCCAGGCCGCATCCGCCCGGGAGAAGAGGAGGATCG
>QHVV01000189.1 GCA_003222385.1 Acidobacteriota bacterium | reverse complement strand
GAGCGGAGGCGGATGCGGTTAGGGCCTGCGGACTCAAGGGCGAATGCGTTCGCGGGCGTGCTCTTGTGCGGGATGTTCACTCTGACCGTGTTGTCGGGTGCGTGCGGTGCGCAATTGAACAGCGCCCAACCGACTCCATCCGCCGAGACGAAGTTGGCCATCGCGACTGATAGCGAGTTCCGTAACGTGGGTATGACGGCGCTCATTGTCGGAACAATGCACGGCACCGTGAATGGTGATGGGACTGCTTGCTTCCGGCTGGATGAGGACCCCAGGTTGCCCATGTTTTGGCCTAAGGGGTACTCCGCTCGCACAGATCCACTCCGTGTCGTCGATCGCGAGGGTAAGACCGTGGCAGTCGATGGCCATCGAGTCAAGTTGAGCGGCGGCACCGCCGACTTCAGCACGAGCCGGATCGTCGTCGGTTGTGGCGAGGCCAAACAAGTATTGGCCGTTGGATGAGACAGTGAGGGTCTTGGGAGCGGCACTTTGCCGAGGAACTTCTTTCGTGACGTCCGTCCTCGCAGACTCGGAAAACGATGCGGGACGGGAACGAATGCGAATGTATATCTATAGATCCCGACTACAAAGGGCCTGACCGAGCCGGGCAGCTGGTAACTCGGCCGAACAGCCGCCTTGCGACGGCTCTAGCGCGAAGTCAGCTTCCGTGGGGCCATACGTCGGCCACGTCTGCGATGACTGATTCGGACTCGGAGCCAGTTGTCAGATCGTAGATGTAGGTTTTGCCTGTAAGCACAGTGTGATTGAAGACGCATTGATCACCTGCTGTGCAAAGCCTCTCACCCTGATACCAGATGTACCGGGACGAAAGGAAGACCGGCGCGATTCGAGCCTGGTCCGACAGCCGCCTTACAGCGCCCGTTTTCGTGTCGATCACGCTGACCCCGGCTAGGCCATCACTCCCACGCGTGTAGAAGACGATCTGCCCTCCGGCTGGGGATGGTTTAGGGCGGAGCCACGCAAGGCCTGCGCGTAGGGTCGTGATCGCACCGTCGCGCCAGACTCTGACGTCACCCGAATCACGAAAGTAGAAGGCGTCGCGCGACCAGACGCCCATGGTCACGCCCGACATTGATCCCTTCGATTCTGCTACCAGGCTCCCGTCGATTCGCCTGATCTGTAGGTCGGAGCCAGTATGGCCCAAGCCGTCGATCATTGAAACAAACTGTCCAGTCGGTGAAAACGCCACTGAGGCCGCGCCTTCCTCGGAGCCATTGCCGCAATAACACCAGGCCGGCGGACTTGCCAGCGATCGGTTAGTGCCGTTGGTCTGAAGGCGCCAATCGAACGGGTACCCGCTGCCTACGTCGATCAGATAGGTCGCGCTTTGACCGGCGGAATCCCAGCTGAGCGCGAGGATCCATGACGGAGCGCAAGTCGCTGCGACAACAGTTTTGGGCCCGCCGGAGATCGGCATGCGAATCAGTAGGTTTGGAGATCCATCTGAGGGAGTGGCGTAGGAGATCTCGGCTGCGGTCACGAACTGGAGGGTGGTAAACACGGAGTTCTGCCAAAACGGAACATCCAAGGTCGCGATTGTCGACGCATGAGTGATGTTCGTGATGTCGCGAACTACGGTCGCATCACTACCGCGTAGCTTGGCAATGACAAGGTTACGGCCCGATGAGCCCGATGCCGGGAACCGCGCCACCGGCGTGGAAATGCAAGGGCTTGGCTCAGCCGGATTGGATGCCGCGTGGGTTGGCGATGCGGCATCCGATCGGGAGCCGGATGCTGCCCCCCGCCCAGGCGCCGCCGCCCCGCACGAGGCGGTCACAAGGGCGATCAGTCCTAACAGGCCCACCAACCGGACGGTCGTCATGTACTCCCTGTAACGTGCCGGCAGCTAACGAGTTCCGCCCGAGGGCAGTGCCGTCCGACTGGTCTTGGGAACGTCGCATACCTCTGGCCTGTTCCCGGACGGGAACGAAGTCGAGGTGATCGGCCCGGCGTAGCTTTAGCGCATGGACCACGACCTGCGCATGGAGCGCAGGCGGGTGCGGTTGTTCTTCGCAGGCCTCCTGGTGATCAGCGCCGCGCTGGACATCGTCGGGGCCCTGCTGGTGCACCGCCAAACGCGAAGCGAGGTCCTCGAGACCCTGCTGCCGGCGACCGTCACGCTGGGCGGTCGGGCGGGCGCGCTGCTGTCGGGGGTTGCGCTGCTGCTGCTGGCCGTGGGCATTGCCCGCGGAAAGCGGATTGCGTTTCGACTGACCGTGGCGGTGCTGATCGCCACCATCGCATTCGAGCTCGTCAAAGACCTCGACTTCGAGGAGGCCTCTCTTTTCGCGTGGATCCTTTTCGGGCTGTGGTGGTTCCGGCATCACTTCGACGCCGACTCCGATCCATCGCGCTTGCGCTGGGGCCTTGTCGTGTTTGCCGCCGGGCTGACAGGCGCCTTGCTGTACGCCTTTGCAGGCGCGAACTGGTTGCTCGGCACCCTGCCGTTGGTCAGCTACGCGCTGATCATCGCCGCCCTGACGCTGCTGCTGCGGCCCATGCTCGCGCCGCGCCCGGCGGCGGCAGAGCGAGAGCGCCTGCACGTCCTGATCAACACATGGGGTCGCAACCACATCTCGCACCTGGCCGCGCATGGAGCTTCCAGCTATCACTGGGTGAACGGAGAAGCGTGCGTCGCGTTCACTCTTCGCGGCCGGACCGCGCTTGCGCTGGGCGACCCCATCGGGCCGCCAGGGATCGCCCGCCGAGCCATTCCTGATTTCCTCTCTTACTGCGACCGGCAGGACTGGATCCCGGCCTTCTACCAGGTCGACGAGCCGGCTCCGTATCGCGAGCTGAACCTCACGTTGGTGCCGATCGGGGCCGAGGCCATCCTTCAGCCGGCGACTTTCGAGCTCACCGGCAAGAAGCGCGCTGACCTCCGCTACGCGATTCACCGCTGCGAGAAAGCCGGCGTGCGCTGTGTCTTCGCGCCCGGCCCCGAGGTCGCGGCCGAGCACGCTGAGCAGGTGCGAGCGGTATCAGGAAGGTGGCTCCAGAGCCGCCACTCGCCCGAGCTGGGTTACAGCCTGGGGACGCTGGCC
>QHVV01000186.1 GCA_003222385.1 Acidobacteriota bacterium | reverse complement strand
GGTGAGCGCCACGATCAGGTCGCGGTCGGGGCGGTATTTCTCCCGCGCGAGCCGGATCAGGTTCGTGACCAGGATCGCGTCGCCGTCCTTGATGTCGGTCGTCCCGCGTCCATAGTAGTAACCGTCTTTCTCCTGGAACCGGAACGGATCCACCGACCAGTCCTCGCGCCGCGCCTCGACGACGTCCAGGTGCGCGGCGAACAGGATCGGCCGGCGCGCGCCGGAGCCGCGCAGACGCGCCACGACGTTTCCGTGGCGGTCGTCGGGCCCGACGACGACGACGTCCGCATCCGGAAAACCGGCGTCCTTCAACCGGGCGGCCATTGCCGTCGCCGCCCCGCTCGTGCTGCCGGTCGATTCCGTCGTGTCGATCTCGATCAGCTGGCGGAAGACATCGCGAGCGAGCCGGCGAACGTCTTCTTCGGTACGCGCGAGCCGTGCGGCCGCGATGCCGGTGTGCAGGACGAAACCGAGGGCGGCCAGTCGCGTCTTCATCCGGATTTCTCGATACGGAGCTTATCCGGCGAAGCGAAGGAACTCGACCGCGGTGATTCGAGGAGGGCAACCCGCGCCCGGCGCGGCCGTCCGGCGGCCGACAACCGGGCGCGAGTCGATGGCGTTCAGTAACCGCGCATCGGCGTGGGAGTCGGTTGCCCGGGCGCACTCTTCGGAGCAGTGGGCGAGGAGTACCCGCCGCCGCAGGCCGACTGGCCGATCGCGAGCAGAGCGAGGACCAGCGCCGCCAGCAGCACTCTCGTAAAGATGTTTTTCATGTTTGCTCCTTTCCTTTCGACGTTTCTTCCGGCCGAGAGAAAAGCAATGCGGTTGCCACTGATCGATCGGACACCGCATGCGGCGCCGATCCGCGTTCTCAAGCGATTGACAGCAGAGAACCTGCGGCTGACTCAGAAACGGATTAACGGACTCGATCGCGAGATGAAGAATTCGTGAGCGATAGTCAGCTCGCGCGGATCGCCACGAAGACCAGACAGCCGAAATCCATCAGACCTGTCGATTTCGGCCGCGTCCGTTCGACTAGTGGACGAGAGCGCAAGGCGCCTCGGAAAGAAAGGAGACGGAAATGCTCGGAAACTCGGTGCGGTAACGTTCCGAACGAACTCAGAGACCGAACAGAAAGGACACGACGATGAAATACCTCCTGCTGATCTACGGAAACGAAGGGGACTTCGCGAACGTCTCGGAAGCCGACCAGGGCAGGATCTTCCAGGAATACATGGATTACACGAAGGGAATCCGCAAGAACGGAAACTATATCGGCGGCGAGGCGCTGCAACCCGTTGCCACCGCGACGACGGTCCGGCAGCGGAACGGGAAGACTCTGACGACGGATGGTCCGTTCGCCGAGACGAAGGAGCAGCTCGGCGGTTTCTACCTGGTGGAGGCGAAAGACCTCGACGAGGCGATCAAGCTCGGGAGCGGGATTCCCGCGGTTCGCACCGGCTCGATCGAAGTACGGCCGATCATGCCGACGCCGCCGGTCGAATAGCCGACCGGCCTCCGTCCTCCCTCTCCCTGCCGCGCGCGGGGAGAGGGTTTGCGTCATGATCGTGGCTCGGAGGAGGTTCGCATGGCGCGCTACGTCGACGGTTATGTCCTGCCGGTCCCGAAGAAGAACATCGATGCCTACCGGCGCATGGCTCAAAAGGGGGCGAAGGTCTGGCGCGACCACGGCGCGCTCGAGTACCGCGAGTGCGTCGGCCAGGATTTCAAAACGAAGTGGGGAATTCCCTTCCCGCGCGCCGTCCGGGGAAAGCGGGGCGAGACGGTCGTCTTCTCGTGGATCGTGTTCAAGTCGCGGGCGCATCGCGATCGGGTCAACGCGAAGGTGATGAAGGACCCCCGAATCAGCGCGATGATGGACGCGGAGATGCCGTTCGACGCCAGACGCATGGTCTACGGCGGCTTCGAGGTCATCGTCGAGGCCTGAACCCGGCTCTCCAGGATTCGTAAAACCCGGGATGTCCGACCCCGCGCTGAAACCCGTCCAGCGGTTCGACCGCTCGATCGTGGACGGGCCCATCGGCCCGGCGGTCTGGCGCCTTGCGTGGCCGACGATGCTCCAGAACGTGATCGCGGGCCTGCAGGGGATCATCGACCACGTCCTGGTGGGCAACTTCGTGGGCTACGCGGCCAATGCCGCCATCGGCGTGAGCTGGCAGATCATCATCGTGGTCGTCGTCTTCATCAGCTCGCTGTTCACCGGGATGGCGGTCCTCGTGGCCCGCTTCGCCGGCGCCAACCAGCCCGAGAAGGTCAACCGCGTCGTCTACCAGGCGTTCCTGACCGCGATCGGGCTGGCGGTTCTCATGGGCGCCGTCGGCTTCTTCGCGGCGCCCGCTCTGCTCGACGTCGTCCATGCGGCCCCGGAAGTGCAGCGCCAGGCCCTCCCGTTCCTTCGCGCGATGTTCCTCGGCATCTTCGGAATGATGCTGTTCTTCATGCTGAGCGGCGCGTTCCGGGCTGCCGGCGATCCGCGGACTCCGTTACGGCTCGGCGTGACGATGACCGTGCTGACGGTGGCCTTCAACCTGATCCTGATCCCCCGGCTCGGCACGGTGGGCGCTGCGCTGGGTACCATCGCGAGCAGCACGGTCGTGGCCGCCTGGGGCGTCTGGAAGCTTTTCGCGCCCGGATCGGTGATCCATTTCCACCGCGGCATGGACACGAAGCCCGACTTCGTCATCATCCGATCGCTCTTCCGTTTTGGCCTGCCGACCGGCATCCAGGGCATCGCGATGAACATCGCGGGCGTCCTACTTCTTCGCTTCATCGGATCGCTCCAGCACAGCGCCGCGGCGCAAGCTGCTTATGCCGTGGGCTACACGGAGCTCTTTTCGCTCATCACCTGGACCTCGGTGGGCCTGATGGCCGCGTCGGCCACGATCGCCGGCCAGAACCTGGGCGCCGGCAACCCGGAGCGCGCCGTGGCCGTGGCTTCGCGTTTCGGCCTGGGAGTGGCCGCAATCGTCGGCCTGCTGTTCCTGACGATTCCGAAGTATTTGCTCGGCATCTTCGGGATGACCGAACCTCTCGTCACGTCGATCGGCACGGAGCTGCTCCGGTACCTGAGCCTCTCGGGTCTCTTCATCACCGTGGCCTTGAGCTACACCGGCGGCCTGCAAGGTACCGGCGACACGCGGAGCCCGCTGTATATCTCGATCGTCTCCCAGATCGTGGTGCCGATCGGCCTGTGCACCGTGTTTCAGGCGATGCGCGGCCTCCAGCCGGCGGACATCTGGACGGCCATCGTTCTCGGGCATCTGACGCGAGCCGCGTTGTCCGTCGCCCGATTCCGGCAGGGCAAGTGGCGCCACATCGCGGTCGACATCGAGCCTGCGCGGATGTAACGCGGTCAGAGCGGAGGTTGATGGCCGGGTAGACGATCGTCGAACACGGCAGAAGTTCGTACCGCGATCCACGGAGCGGCTGTAGCATCCTTTCCAAACACCAGACCCGTTTCGCGGACAGATTCGCTTTCACCGGAGGGCAGGATGAACGCACCCAGGGTCTACGGCTTATTCCTCGGGTTGACCGTTGCCGCGGGCGCCGGCGTCGAGACCGCGTCCAGCGCCGCGCGGCCGTCCGTTACGGCCTCTGAAGAGACCTGGACGATCCCCGGCGCCGGCAGAACGGCGGGTCTCAACAACACACAGTTCGTGTCGGACCTCGCGTTGACGAACCTGGGCGGCTCCGCCGCGAACGTGACGATCTCCTTCGTGGGACCCGGAGGCCTGCC
>QHVV01000035.1:14602-18886 GCA_003222385.1 Acidobacteriota bacterium | reverse complement strand
GAGCTCATCGAGGGTGAGGTCTTCATGACCCCGTCGCCTAGAAACGAACCATCAGATGGCTGCCGGCAACCTGTACTTCGCTCTCCGGAAGTTCTGCGACGAGCACGGTCTCGGCCGCGTCTTCTTCGCCCCGTACGACGTCGTTTTCAGCAAATGGACGGCCCTCGAGCCCGATCTGCTCTTCATTCGGAAGGAGCGGCTCTCGATCGTTACGGAGGCGAACGTCGCCGGAGTGCCGGACCTCGTGATCGAAATCCTGTCTCCGAGCAACAAGGCGTACGACCGCGAGACGAAACATCGCGTCTACGAGGAAGCGGGGATCTCGGAGGTCTGGTACGTCGACCCGGAAAAGCGAACGGTCGAGATCCTGAACGTGGGCGCCGACAAGCGTTATGCCGTGACCGCGGAGCTCTCCGGAAACGCGGCGATCGTCTCGAAGGTTCTGCCCGGTCTTTCCCTCACTCTGAGTGAGGTCTTCGCGAGCTAGCTCTTGACCCGGTACTCCTCGCCGAGGTGTCGGAGGTCCTTCAGGGCCGACCGCAGCACGCCGATGACCCGCGAGACTTCCCGACCGTAGTACTTCATCTCCGGGTCGCAGTCGGTCAGGCTGTAGACAGCCTCGTCCTTTTCGAGCCGGTCCTTCTCGAATGACAGCCGCTCGATCAGCTCGTCCAACTCGGTGCGAAGGACGAACGCGATGTCGCGCACGCCCAGGAAGCGGCTGCACTGCGGGCAGTGAACTTCCTCGCTACCGTCGTCGGGGATTCCGTCGATGACGAACTGCCGCTCGCAGCGGGGGCACTCGAAGACTTCGGGGATCATGGCCGGGTTCGAGTGTACGCCGTAGACCCTCCCGAGGCGTGTCTCTCCGAGGCGACAGCCGTTATACTTCGCGGTCTTTCGAACGACTGGGAGGTCGTTCAATGGTAGGACAACTGGCTCTGGACCAGTGAATCGGGGTTCGAGTCCCTGCCTCCCAGCCAGATCTCGAGAACCCCGGCGGCCTCTCCGTCCGACCCGAATTACTCGAAGTAACCCGATACGTCGAGCACGAAATGCGTCGTCGCCGGCCCCGAAGCGACGCCGTAGACGACGGCAATCTGTCCGCCGCCTCCCACTCGCGTGACCGCGTTGTTGGCGCGGACGATTCCGGCGCGGAAGTTCAACGTGCTTGCGGACGGGGGGGAACCTCCAGCCGGATAGAGCGTCAGGAATCCCGCGGCGGTCGGTCCAACAGCCGTCACGTTTACCGCGACGGCCTTCGCGGTCACGGGGACGCCACAAACCCCGGCCACCGGGAAGCTGCGAGGAAGCCCCGCCACCAGCGCCGGACCGCCGAGAGGGCCGGGCGGATCGCGCGTGTCGGCAATGCGACACGGCGTCAGCGTGTGGAAGTCGGAACCGATCGCGAACATCGGCGTCGCCGTCGGAGGGGGACTGGGCGTGACCGTGGGCGTCGGAGTCGGGGTCATCGAAATGGACGGAGTCACCGACGGTGTGGACGTCGGTGTCGTCGTGAGCATCGGTGGGGTCGGGGTCGAAGTCGACGAGGGAATTGGGGTGGAAGTCGTCGTCGGAGTGGCGCTCCGGGTCGGAGTTCGAGTCGGGGTCGAAGTGCGGGTCTGTGTCGGGGTGGGACTCGGTGTCGGAGTCGATGTGGTGGTCGCGGACGGGGTCGGCGTGCGGGTGGGAGTCGGCGTCGCAGTGGGTGTCGGAGTTCGCGTGGGCGTGCGCGTGGCGGTGGTCGTCGTCATCGGAGTCGGAGTGAAGAGGACGGGTCCGTTCGTCGAGCCGCTCACTTCGTACAGCCCGCGTCCGCTCGGCAGCGCTTCGACCAGGACGAAGAAGCGAAACGTGCCGGCCTGCGAGACGTTCATCAGGTAGTCGACGTTGATCGAGGCGTCCGGCGCGAGCGGCGCGACCTGCGTAACTGGCGCCGAGAGACTGCTGTTGAAGCCGCCTCCGAGCGCCTGTGCCGGCGGCGTGATGGCGACGGTGCCGCCGCCGCAGGGGGTCGCCTCGGTAGCCGTCGTCGAGGTCGCCGCCGCCAGTATGGCGGTCATTGCGTCCGGAGCCGGCGCTGTCGTGACGTCGACGATCCGGAAACGGAGACGGGTGACATCGCCGCCCGTGTTGTTCGTGAACTTCTGTCGGATCGAGAGCGTACCGGTATTGCCGCTGCCGGTCCGGACCATGTTTGGCGCGGCCGCATCGGCGACACAGGGCGCGACGAGAGAGGGCGCGATCGCGGCGCCGGCATCGACTGGTCCGGTCAGGTTCTCGGGTCCCGGCGCTCCGAGCGAGGCGGTCGACAGGCTCGCATTGGCGTTCGTCGCGACGACCCGGAAGTCCGTGGCGTTGTTTCCGGTGTCGATCGGCAGGCCGGTCACCGCGTCGCTCCTTCGAACGATGCTGAATTCCACGGAAGCGACGGCGACCGGGGTGTAACCCGATCCCTCTCGATAAATGGTGTTGATCTCGGTCGTCGGACCGACGGCGTCGAGCCGGTTGGCGAGCGTGAAATTCCCGGCCAGGGCCGTGTTGAAGAGCGCGATGCCGACGTTGTCGTCGATGCTGGTCGTGTACGTCGCGTCGCCCGCCGCCGTGCTGCTGCCCGCGGGATAGCCGGTCAGCGAATAGCCGGCGCCGTTGACGCAGAGAAAGTGCCCGCGAGCCGGGATAATCGTGCCGTTCGGGATCGTGCAGCGAAGGAGCCCGTCCGACGCGACGACGCCGAAACCGGGCGAGCCGCCGCCCGAGCTGACCGTCAGCGGCGCATCGCCGTTGTTGTAGATCTCGACGAACTCGTCGCTGCTGCCGTTCGGACCGCGGAACCGAAACTCGCTGATCATGAGCGGAGGCGCTGCCTGGGACCCGGCGATCGCGCGAACGAGAAGGCCCGCCAAAACGCACGGCAGAACTAATCGAGCCGTTCGCTCCTTCCGAATCGTCCGCGACTTCCGCATGCGATCCCGATTCTCCGTCTTTTGGGCCGATCGGACGCAGGCGATGAGTCGTAGGATTCCGCCATGATCGCGGTCCGGCCGGCGAAGAACGAGCATTGACCCGTCCCGGCCGCGGCGCGAGCATCCTGTTGTCGGCTCTGGCGGTCGCCGGCACGACCGGCGCCGCGCGTCTCGCCGCGCTCAACCCGTCGACGACCGGCCTCCTCTTTCTCCTGGTCGTCCTGTTCAGCGCGACGCTGGGCGGCCTCGCCGCCGGAATCGCCGCGTCGATCGCCGCCACCGTTGCGTTCAACTATTTTTTCCTTCCGCCGATCCACACCTTCCATATCGCGGATCCCGAGAACTGGGCGACGCTCACCGCCTTTCTCGTCGTTTCGAGCGTCGCGAGCCGTCTCGTCACGCTCGCGCGATCGGAGGCGGAGCGCGCGAGCGCCCGCGCAACCGAAGTCCAGACCCTCTACGACCTGAGCGTGCAGCTCTTTCTCGCGGCCTCCAGTGACGATGCCCTGGCGCGATCGGCCTCCCGGGCGCTCGCCGCCACCGGTGCACGGGGAGGAGGGGTCATTCTCTTCGGCGCCGACGAGAAGCCACGCCGTCTCGAATGGATCGCCGATTCGACCGACGACACAGTGGAAGACCGCGCGCGAAGCCTCCGGGTCCACCTCCAGACCCTCGAATATCCGAGCGGCGCGGAACGGGACCTGTACGTTCCGCTCAGGACGGAGGGAGAGCTTCTCGGCGCGCTCGTGGCTCTCGAGACGACGGCGACCCGCGCGGCGGTGGAATCGATCGCGCGCCTCCTGACGCTGGCGATGGAGCGCGAGCGCCTCTGGGTCGAGCAGACGCACATCGAAGCGCTCCGCGAGAGCGAATCGATGAAGACAGCCCTGCTGCGCGCGGTTTCCCACGACCTCTCCACGCCTCTGACCGCGATCACGGTGCAGGTCGCTTCTCTCCGGAGGCAGCTCACGGATCATCCGACCGGCCGGACCGTTTCTCACCTTGCCGACGAGGTGGCGCGGCTCCGGCGTCGGATCGACAACCTGCTCGCGATGGCGCGGCTCGAAACCGGAAGCATCGCGCCGCGTCCCGAGCCGATCCCGGCGCCGGATCTCTTTCGCGCGGCGCGGGAGAACCTCGGGCCGGCCGGCAATTCCCGCAACATCGCGGTGCGCGTGGCGCCCGGCTGCCCCGAGATCTTCGCCGACCCGTCCCTCGCGCTCGAGATCATCGTCAACCTGGTCGAGAACGCGCAGCACGCTTCCCCTCCCGACGCCCTGCTGGACCTCGTCGCCGACCGCCATCCGGACGATCCGGA
>QHVV01000035.1:0-14593 GCA_003222385.1 Acidobacteriota bacterium | reverse complement strand
CGCGGAATCGAAGCGGAAGCGCCCGGGTCGGACGCGGAGATGCGGCCCGGCGGGCTCGGCCTCGAGATCGCCTGGAGGTTCGCGGCTGCGAGCGGCGGAAGCATTTCCCTGACCCCTCGAGAAGGCGGAGGAACGTGCGCGTGGGTCGATCTGCCCGTCGCGCCGACTCAGATTGGAGGCGCCGTTGCCCGAGTCGCTGATCCTGGTCGCTGAGGACGAAGGCGCGATCCGGGAGTCGCTCTGCGACGAGCTGTCGGCGGCGGGATACCGCACGATCGAGGCGCCGGACGGACGTGAGGCGATCGCGCGGTTCGAGGAGGCGGCGCCCGACCTGGTTCTGACCGATCTCGCGATGCCCAACGGAGATGGCTTCCGCGTCATTTCGACGATCCGGCAGCGAGGCCGCACGCCGATCATCGTTCTTTCGGTGCTCGGCGGAGAGTCGGACAAGATTCGGGCGCTGGATCTCGGAGCCGACGACTACGTCACCAAGCCGTTTTCGGTCGCCGAGCTGATCGCGCGCGTCCGCGCGCAGCTCCGCCGCGCCGGACCTGCTCCGACGCGGCTCGAGTTTCCGGACCTGACCATCGATCTTTCACGGCACCAGGTCCGCCAGGGCGGCCGGGACGTTCACCTGACGCCCACCGAGTTCGCGATCCTGGAGCTCCTCGCGGGCCAGGCCGGCAAGCCCGTTTCGAGCCGGGAGATCGCGCGCCGGGTTTGGGGCGCGGGCGAAGCGACGCCCGACACGGTCCGGGTCCACGTCGGATCGCTCCGTCGGAAGATCGAGCCCGACCCGTCCGTTCCGCAATACATCGTGACGGAGCCGTGGGTGGGCTATCGGTTCATCGGCTTGCCGCGCGAATAGGACGGCCTTTCGGTTTTCTTTCTCTTTCCCTCCGGACTTCTTTAGCGCTCCGAACCTAGTGTGGCTTCGGCGAGCCCTTCCCGGGCCTCGGCTGGAGTGTGTCCATGGCGACGAAGAGAGACGACCCCGTTCCGACCCTTCGGGAGCGGATCGAGCGTCGCGTCCTCGGCGCTCCGCGGGACGTTACCGACCACACGATCCTCCATCGGATGTCGTTGATCGCGTTCCTGGCCTGGGTCGGGCTGGGCGCCGACGGCCTCTCGTCATCCGCCTACGGCCCCGAGGAAGCGTTCCGCGTGCTCGGTCAGCACACCTATCTCGCGATCATGCTCGCGGTGACGACCGCCCTGACCGTGGTCATCCTCTCCGCGTCCTACCGGAACATCATCGACGAGTTCCCGAGCGGGGGCGGCGGTTACGTCGTGGCCTCCCGATTCCTGGGCCCGCGCGCCGGCGTCGTCTCCGGCTGCGCGCTCATCGTCGACTACGTCCTGACGATCACGGTCTCCATCGCGGGAGGCGGCAACGCCGTCTTCAGCTTTCTCTCCCCCTCGCTTCACCGATGGAAGCTTCCCGCGGAGTACGCCGCCATCGCGCTCCTGATCCTCCTGAACCTCCGCGGCGTCAAAGAGTCGGTGAAAATCCTTCTCCCGATTTTTCTGGTGTTCCTCGCCACCCATGCGCTCCTCATCGGAACGGCCGTCTTCACGCATCTCGGATCGATCCCGCGGGTCGCGTCCGGTATCTCGAGCGGCTTCTCCAACGGGCTGACCACGCTCGGCTGGATCGGGATGATCCTTCTCTTCCTGCGGGCCTACTCGCTGGGCGGCGGCACGTTCACCGGCATCGAGGCGGTCTCGAACGGACTCCAGATCATGCGGGAGCCCCGCGCGGAAACGGGCAAGCGGACGATGACCTACATGGCCGCCTCGCTCGCCCTGACCGCCTCCGGGATCCTGATCGGCTATCTCCTCCTCCGGACGGCGCCGGCCGCGGGCAAGACCATGAATGCCTCGCTCGCGGAGGCCGCGTTCGGCGGATGGCGCATCGGCGGCGCGAGCTTCGGTTACGGGCTCGTCCTCGTCACGCTCGTTTCCGAAGGTCTTCTCCTCTTCGTCGCGGCGCAGGCCGGATTCATCGACGGTCCGCGCGTCATGGCCAACATGGCCGTCGACTCCTACTTTCCGCACCGGTTCGCGGCCCTCTCGGAGCGTCTGACGATGCACAACGGAGTTCTCCTGATGGGAGGCGCCGCGCTCCTCATGCTGTTCTACACGGGCGGGAACATCCACGTCCTGATCGTCATGTACTCGATCAACGTCTTCCTGACGTTCACTCTCTCGCAGCTTTCGATGACGAAGCTCTGGCTCCGGAGGCGGGAGCCGGCGCGCGGTCGAAATCTCGGAATCCATCTCGTCGCCCTCGTCATGTGCGCGACGATCCTCGCGATCACGATCTTCGAGAAGTTCACGCACGGCGGCTGGTTGACCGTGCTCATCACGGCGGTGGTCGTTCTCCTCTGCTTCGCGATCAAGAAGCACTACGACGGGGTCCGCCTGCGAAGCTCGACGAGATCCTGGGCTCCCTCTCGACCCGCTCGAAACTCAACCTCTCTCCGCTCGACGACAAGGTTCCGACCGCCGTCCAGCTCGTGAACGGATTCAACGGCCTCGGGGTCCACACTCTGCTCTCGACACTGCGCTTTTTTCCCGGCCTGTACAGGCAGTTCGTCTTCGTCTCGGTCTCGGTGGTCGACTCCGGGACGTTCAAGGGCAAGGAAGAGATCGAAGCGCTCCGCCGCAAGACGGAGGAGGACCTCGACAAATACGTCGCGCTGGCGCGAGGCCTCGGCTTCGCGGCCGAATCGGTCACGGGCGTCGGCACCGAAGTTCTCGAGGCCGCGACGAACCTGTGCACCCAGGTCGCCGGGCACTATCCCAAGGCGACGATCGTCACGGGGCAGCTCGTGTTCCGGAGCGAGCGGTGGTTCCAGCGCCTTCTCCACAACGAGACGCCCAAGATGATCCAGCAGCGACTGCAGTGGCTCGGCATTCCCATGGTGATCCTCCCGGTCCGCGTCCACGTCTGAGCCCGGCCGAATCCGAATCTTTCGAAAAGTTCCCGGCTTCCTTCCGGACTTCTTTCGACGCACGGACGGAGACTCGGAGCGTGAGCAACGACGAGACTCGGGCTCTTCGATTCGGCCTGCTGGCGATCGTCAGCATCGCCGCTGGCGTGTCGATCGAGGTGATCGCGCTGCGCGGAGCCGGATCCGGCCTCTTCGCCCTGGCCGGGCTGGCGGGTTACGCATTCTTCGCGGGCCGGAGCATGAAGTTCTGGCGCAACGGCGCCTGCACATGCCTCCATGGTCCGCGGTGCTGGTGTCAGGCGGGCCCGGGCGAGAGTCGCGAGCACAAAAAGGTGGTCACTTTCCACGCCCTGCGGCGGTCCGGCGCGGGAGTCTCCTGACGGAGCGGATCTCCTCCGGCCCTGACATACGATTCCGGCGTGACGCTCCCGAAGCGCCGGCTCGGCCGGCAAGGCCTCGAGGTTTCGGCGCTCGGCCTGGGCTGCATGGGCATGAGCCAGTCCTACGGCGAGGCCGACGAGGCCGAGTCGATCGCCACGATCCACCGCGCGCTCGATCTCGGGGTCACGTTCTTCGACACGGCCGAGGTGTACGGTCCCTTCACCAACGAGGACCTGGTCGGGCGCGCGATCGCCGGCCGCCGGCGGGAAGTCGTGATCGCAACGAAGTTCGGGTTCCGGATCGTCGACGGAAAACCCTCGGGTTTCGACAGCCGGGCCGAGCATGTCCGCGACGCGGTGGAAGGGTCGCTCCGGCGGCTCCGAACCGATTCCATCGACCTGCTCTACCAGCACCGCGTCGACCAGAACGTTCCGATCGAGGACGTCGTCGGCGCGATGGCGGAGCTCGTGCGCGAGGGGAAGGTGCGCTTTCTCGGCCTCTCGGAGGCGGGTGAGCGGACGATCCGCCGCGCGCACGCGGTTCACCCGATCTCGGCTCTTCAGAGCGAGTACTCGCTGTGGGAGAGGAACCTCGAGCCGCGGATCCTTCCGCTGCTGCGCGAGCTCGGCATCGGCCTCGTCCCGTTCGCCCCGCTCGGTCGCGGTTTCCTCTCCGGCAACGCCCGGCGGGCGGAGGAGTATCCCGAGGGCGACTTCCGGCGCGGCGATCCGCGGTTCACCGGCGAGAATTTCGACGCGAATATGCGCGCCGCGGCGACGGTCCGGGAGTTCGCGGCGCGCCGGGGCGCGACGGCCGCGCAGGTCGCGCTCGCGTGGCTGCTGCACAAAGGGGAGGACATCGTCCCGATCCCGGGCACGAAGAGGCGGCGCTATCTCGAAGAGAACGTGGGCGCGGCCGCTCTCCACCTCTCCGCGGCGGAAGTCGCGGAGCTCGACTCCGCGCTCGCGCCAGAGAAGGTCGCCGGGCCCCGCTACAACGAGAAGCTCATGTCGCAGGTCGACCGCTGAAAGAAAGACGAGGACCATTGCGATGGACGCCCACGAGCTGACCGCGAAGACCTGCATCCCCTGCCGCGGCGGGATCCCGGCGCTTACGGAGGAGAAGGCGCGGGACTACGCGGCCGCGACGCCGGCCTGGGCGCTCCTCGAGAAGGGCACGCGGCTCGTCCGCCGCTTCGAGTTTCGCGACTTCCGGGCCGCGATGGGGTTCGTCAATCGCGTCGCGGACCTGGCGGAGGAAGAGGGCCACCATCCCGACATCGCGATCCACTGGAACAAGGTCGAGCTCACGCTCTGGACGCACAAGATCGGCGGCCTGCACGAGAACGATTTCATCCTGGCCGCGAAGATCGACCGCCTCCTCGAAGAGCCGTCGGGAAGCGGCGTGACGGCGGGCTAGGGACTCGACCCGCTATTCCGGCTTCCCGGGCAGGATCACGAGGACGAGGCCGAGCACGGCGGCTCCGAGCGAGAGCCAGCGAATCGTCTCCCACGTATCCTTCTTCGTTCTCTCCTTCGTCGAGACCAGCACCTTGGTCTTCCCCTCGGTCGTTTCGTAGGTGCCCCGCTCCACGCTCGCGAAGAGAAAAGCGGCGAGTCCGACGATCAGAACGACGATCCCGAGGCGTCGGTTCAGTCAGTACCTCGGCATCTTCGGATCGATCTGCTGCGCCCAGCGATCGATCCCGCCGGCGAGGTTGCGGACTTTCCGGAAGCCCGCGTCGCGCAGGAACTGCACGGCCTTCGCGCTGCGGCCCCCCATCTTGCAGTGCACGACGATCTCGTCCGCCGTCGAGAGCCGGTTCAGGTTCTGCGGCAGCGTCCCGAGCGGGATCTTCACCGATTCCGGGAAAGCGCAGATCGCGAACTCGTGAGGCTCGCGAACGTCCACGAGAACGAAGTCCTCGCGCCGATCGCGCATCGCCTTCAGGTCCTGGACGGAGATCTCGGGCATTCCGCTCGCGCTCGCGGCCGCGATCGCCGCCTCCTGCGGAATGCCGCAGAACTGCTCGTAATCGATCAACCGGGTGACCGTCGGGTTCGGACCGCACACGACGCAATCCGGATTCTTGCGGAGCCTGAGTTCCCGGAACCGCATCGAGAGGGCGTCGACGAGTAACAGCCGTCCGATCAGCGAGTCGCCGCTGCCGAGAACGAGCTTGATGGTCTCGGTCGCCTGGATCACGCCGAGGAGCCCGGGGAGGATCCCGAGCACCCCGCCTTCCGCACACGACGGCACGAGGCCGGGGGGCGGCGGCTCGGTGTAAAGGCATCGGTAACACGGACCCTTCTCGGCCCAGAAGACGGAGGCCTGGCCCTCGAAGCGGAAGATCGACGCGTACACGTTGGGCTTTCCGGTCAGCACGCACGCGTCGTTGACGAGGTACCGCGTCGGGAAGTTGTCCGTCCCGTCCGCGATCACGTCGTACTCGCGGAAGATCTCGAGGGCGTTCGAGCTGTCGAGCCGCGTCTCGTAGGGAACGACCTCGACGTTCGGGTTCATGTCTCGGAGGCGCTCCGCCGCGGCCTGGAGCTTGGGTCGGCCGATGTCGGAGGCGCCGTAGAGAATCTGCCGCTGGAGGTTGGAATCGTCGACGACGTCGTTGTCCACGATCCCGATCGTGCCGACGCCGGCGGCCGCGAGATACACCGCGAGCGGCGAGCCGAGCCCGCCGGCTCCGATCGCGAGCACGCGGGCGGCCTTCAGCTTCCTCTGACCCTCGATCCCGACCTCCGGCATGATCAGGTGACGCGAGTACCGCCGGATCTCCTCGTTCGAGAGATCCTCCGCGCCGCCCGCGATCGACGGCACGATCGAGAGCGAGTCACCGTCCGCGAGGCGTGTCGCTTCCTTCTCGAGATACCGGACGTCTTCGTCGTTCTTGTAGAGGTTCACGAACGAGCGGACTTTCCCCGCGTCGTCGTACAGGTGCTTGCGGAGCGGCGGATGGCGCGCGACGAGCTCCTCGAGGGCGGCGGCCACCGTCGCGCCTGCGACTTCGACCGAGGCCGCCCCGTCGGCGAAGGGGCGCAAAGGCGTGGGCAGATGAATCCGGGCCATCTCGGGTTACCTACGCCTCCTCTTCGAGAATCGGTTCTCTTTCGAACTCACCGGTGTCTTCCGAGAGCGTCCAGGCCGTCACGTCTCCCGGGCGGCCGCCCGCGACCGCGCAGACAAGATAGTGGAAAAACGGGAACGCGTGCTCGCGATCGTACGCGGACGGCGCCGCAGGGTGGTCGGGATGCGAGTGGTAGAAGCCGAGCAGGGCCAGGCTCTTTTCCGCGGCCAGTCCTTCCACGCGCAGGTAGTCCTGCGGCGAGATCTCGTAGCGCCGCGCGCGCTCGGCCGTGCGGATGTTGTCGATCCTCTCGACCGACACGACGTGCGCCGGCTCCCCCTTCCGGCCGAGAAGCGCCCCGACGCACTCCTCGGGATAGGTCTCGCGGCCGTGCGAGCGGATCCGTTCCATGAGGTCCTTCGACAGTGAGATCACTCCGCCCTCCAGAAATCCTCGGAGAGGTATCGCCCGCCGCCGTCGCACAGGACGGTGGCGATCGTCGCCGGCTCCGACGTTTCGCGCGCGACCTGGACGGCCGCCGAAACGTTCGCGCCTGAGGACGGCCCCACGAAGAGGCCTTCCTCTTTCGCGAGCCGGCGGCACATTTCGTAGGCGTCTTCCGTCGCGACCGGGAGGTTCGAGTCCGCGAGCGTCGCGTCGTAGATCGGCGGAACCATCGCCGTCGCCATGTGCTTCATCCCTTCGAGGCCGTGAAGCGGCCCGTCGGGCTCGCCCGAGATGCAGCGGACCCTGGGCGCCTTTTCCCGGAGAAAGCGCGTCACGCCCATGAAGGTTCCGGTCGTCCCGAGCCCCGTGACGAAGTGGGTCAGCCGGCCGCCGGTCTGTTCCCAGATCTCGGGGCCGGTGGTGTCGAAGTGCGAACGCCAGTTCGCCGCGTTCGAGTACTGGTCCGGATAGAAGTAGAGGTCGGGCCGCGCGGCCGCGAGCTCGCGCGCCTTGCGGATGGCGCCGTCGGTCCCTTCGAGCGGATCCGTCAGAAAAAGCTCCGCGCCGTACGCCGTGAGGATCCCGCGGCGCTCGGCCGAGGCGTTGCCCGGCAGGCACACCGCGACGCGGAACTCGAGCGCGCGGCCGATCATCGCGTCGGCAATGCCCGTGTTCCCCGACGTCGCCTCGAGGATCGTCTTGCCCGGCGTGAGCGCGCCCCGCTCGATGCCGTCCAAGATCATCGCGCGCGCCGGCCGGTCCTTCACGCTGCCGCCCGGGTTCAGATGCTCGGCCTTCGCGAGGATCCGGACCCCCGGGAACTTCGCCGCGATGCGCCTGAGCTCGAAGAGCGGCGTGCGCCCGATTGCCTCGACAACGTTCATGAGGTCAGGTCTCCACTTGCCACATTGGCAAATTCCATCCGCAGTGTCGACCCGGTTCGACGCACGGCCAGAGACCCGAACCCGCTCTTCTCGGCGACCGGACGCACCAGCCTTTCGGCTTCCCCGGCGGTGAAGCCGTGGTCGCGCGCCATGGCTCGCTGCATCCGGACCGGCATCCGAAAGAACCCCCAGACGGCGCCGCGGTCGCGCCGGATCGCCTCGTCTGGAGCCTCGGGATCCATCTCGTAGATCCAGAGCCGGCCGCCGGGAGCGAGTGCGCGGCAAACCGCGGTCAGACCTTCGACCGGCTCTTCCCAGTGGTGGAAGGACAGAACCGACAGCGCGAAGTCGAACTCGCCCGAAAAGAGAGAGCCCTCGATCGTCCCCAGCCGGAACTCCAGGTTCGGAGCCGAGGAGCGCTTCCGGGCCGAGCGGAGCATCGCCTCCGAAGAGTCGAGCCCCACGACACGGACGTTCGGCCGCGCCGCGGCGATCAAGCGGTCGACGTTTCCTCCGCCGCACCCGATGTCGAGGAGGGGACCTCTCTCGATCGGCACCTCGGAGGCGATGCGACGATGCATCGGCTCGATCGAGGGCTCCGCGCACAGCCGATAGAAGAAGCTCTTGAGCGTCCCGAACTTCTCGGGCGCCGCCTCCTTCAGGTTCATCGCACGGGATTCTCCTATGATCGCGCGGTGGCGGAACTGCGCCGGCAGCTCGGCACCCGCGATCTGGTCCTGATGAACGTCGCGGCGATCCTCTCTCCACGCTGGATGGCCTTCGCCGCGGCGTCCGGGCCGTCCTCGATCGGGCTGTGGATCGCGGCGAGCGTCTTCTTCTTCGTGCCGAACGCTCTCTGCATCACGGCGCTGTCCTCGACCTTTCCGCAGGAGGGCGGCCTCTACGCCTGGTCGAAGCGTGCATTCGGCGACGTCCACGGGTTCGTCTCCGGCTGGTCATACTGGATGAGCAACGTCTTCTACTTTCCATCGCTCGCGCTCGCGACCGCAGTCATGGG
The DNA here is from genome assembly GCA_003222385.1 of Acidobacteriota bacterium. GTDB lineage: Bacteria > Acidobacteriota > Thermoanaerobaculia > UBA5066 > Gp7-AA6 > Gp7-AA6. The sequence goes on along the minus strand of QHVV01000035.1, from coordinate 5,827 downwards.
GCTGTACATCTTCGGGACCCGCTACGCGAGCCTGGAGCAGAGCCACGCCTACGCGCTCGTCGCCTCGCTGACGCTCCTCTTCATCGCGATCTATGTCAGCGTCATCGGTTGGCAGGCCGGGAAATGGATCCAGAACATCGGCGGACTCGGCAACTGGCTCCCGATCGTCTTTCTCGTTCTCATCGCCGTGTTCGTGTGGATTCGCTTCGGTCCCGCGAACCCGATCCGCCCGGGACTCTTGTTTCCGCGCTTTTCGGAGCTCGGACTCATTCTGGTTTTCTCGAAGCTCTGCTTCGCGTTTGCCGGGTTCGAGCTCGCGCCGATCGTTTCGGAGGAGATCGTCGAGCCCCGGAAGACGCTGCCCCGCGCGATTTTCATCTCGGCGGCTTCGATCGCGTTCGTCTACATCGTCGGGACGCTCGCTCTCCTCGTCGCCCTCCCGACCGCGCAGACCTCGATCGTCACCGGCATCAACCAGGCGGTCACGACCGCGGGCGCGCGAGTGGGACTGGAATTCCTCGGGACTCCGACGGCCCTCCTCATGGCGGTCGCGGGACTCGGAGGTCTGGCTGCCTGGTTCGCGGGCAGCGGACGGCTTCTTTTCGTGGCCGGCCTCGACCGATACCTTCCTCCCGCGTTCTCCAGGATCCATACCCGGTGGCACACTCCCGCGGTTGCGCTGCTCGCGCAGGGAGGGGCCGCGGTCCTGTTGACTTTCCTCGCAACGGTCGGGACTTCCGTCCAGAACGCGTATCTTTTCTTCGCGGACCTGACGACCATTCTCGCGTTCATTCCCTACCTCTATATGTTCGCGTCCTGCATCGTTCTCCGCGCCGAGACGGCGCGGGCGCCCGGAGCGATCCCCATCCCCGGAGGTCCGGCAGGCAACGTTCTGGCGAACGTGTCCGGGTTCCTGATGACGGCGCTCGCGATCGTGCTGTCGTGCGTTCCGCCGCCCGAAGAGTCGCGCAAGATCCTGCGGGTCGCCCTGCTCGCCGGAGGAGCGGCGATGTTCATCGCGATCGGGTTCGGGTTGTACGCGCTCGCGTCGAGACGGGAGCGGAGGGCATGAGGCCGCGCGTTTGGATCGCGCCCGTGATCCTGCTGCACGCCGGGCTCGCGGCGGCGACCGGGCTGGAAGATCTGCGAGCGGCTCTCGAAAAGCTCCGGGCGAAGGAGCCGGTCCACGCGCGAATCACGCAGGAAAACCAGGGCGAGTTCGACGATGACGGCCAGAAACGCACGCGGCAGGGTCGCGCCGCGATCGTCGCGGAAGACGGCGGAATCGGTCAGCCGCTGCGGCTCGTCTACGACGACGCCACGCTGACCCAGGCGGCGCGGGAGCAGGCCGGCCGGCGCGACTCCAGAGGACCGGGCGACGCGGTCCGCGACCTCGACGCTTTGAAGGTCCTCGACTTGCTTCGCCCGGCGGAGAAGCTTCTGGAGGATTTGACCGGCGCGCAGCTCGTCTCCGAGAAGACCGAGGGCGCGGGCACGACGGCCGCGATGCGGGTCCTGGAGCTCACGCTGCGCGCGCCCAGGGGAATCGACCAGGAGAAGGGGTTCAAGGTCGCGCGAACTGCGAAGATCTGGATCGACTCCGGCGGAAACCCGGTCAGCTCGCAGGTCCAGACGCACACGGAGGTGCGGCGCCTGATCTTCAAGGTGCGATTCGACATCACCGAGAAAAACACGTTCGCCGCCGCGGCCCACCGGCTCGTGGTCCGAACCCGACAGACCGAGAACCACTGGAAAGCGTCGATCTTCGCGGAAGGCTCGAACCGCTCCGCCACCACCGTCGAGATCGTGGAGTAACGGCAGGTGGCAACCTGGCCCGTATGTGGCAAGTGGAGACCTGACCCCATTAAGATTCGCGGGCCGGAGGTCGCCCTTGCTCCCTGAATTCCGCAACGAGCCGCTGACCGATTTCTCTCTGGAGGCGAACCGCAGCGCATTCCGGACCGCGCTCGCGCGGGTCGAAGCGCGCCTCCCGATCGAGGGGAAGAACCGGATCGGCGGCAAGGACGTCGGCGCGGCGAAGCACTTCACCTCGGTCAACCCTTGCGACCACAAGCAGGTGATCGGCCGGTTCCCGCAAGGTACGAAGGAGGACGCCGAACGCGCGGTCGAGGCGGCCGCCGCTGCCTTCCCGGCGTGGTCGCGCGTCGCTGCCGAAGAGCGCTCCGCGCTTCTGCTGCGCATTGCCGCGATGTTCCGCCGCCGCAAGCACGAGCTCTCCGCGATGATGGTCCTCGAGGAGTCGAAGTCCTGGGCTGAGGGTGACGCCGACACGGCGGAGTCGATCGACTTCTGCGAGTTCTACGCGCGCGAGATGGAGCGGCTCGCGCAGCCGCAGCCGCTGACACCGTATCCCGGCGAAAAGAACGAGCTCGAGTTCATTCCGCTCGGCGTGTGCGCGGTCATCCCGCCGTGGAACTTTCCTCTCGCGATCCTGACTGGCATGACCGCGGCCGCGATCGTCACCGGCAACACGGTGGTGTTGAAGCCCTCTTCCGACGCGGCGGCGATCGCGACTCTGTTCCTCGAGACCTGCGAAGAGGCCGGCATCCCCGACGGAGTCTTGAACTTCGTCACCGGCCCCGGATCGACCGTCGGCAACACCCTCGTCGAGCATCCGAAGACCCGGATGATCGCATTCACCGGCTCGCGCGACGTGGGACTCCAGATCAGCGAAAAGGCGGGCCGGGTCACGAACGGTCAGCTCTGGATCAAGCGCGCGATTCTGGAGATGGGCGGCAAGGACTTCATCCTCGTCGACGAGACGGCGGATTTAGACGAGGCCGCGAATGGAATCGTCGCCTCCGCTTTTGGATTCCAGGGACAGAAGTGCTCGGCGTGCTCGCGTCTGATCGTGCACGAAGAGGTCCACGACGCGCTCCTCCAGAAAATCGTCTCGAAAACTCGGGCGCTGACCGTGGGGGACGTGCGCGACCCGAACAACGCGGTCGGCGCCGTCATCAACGCCGCTGCGCAGAAGAAGATCCTCGAATACGCGGCCCTCGGCCGCCACGAGGGGCGCATCGTCGTCGGAGGCGGGGCGGGTCCGGGGGATGGATTCTTTGTGATGCCCACGATCGTGGACGGCGTCGCGCGCGGGGCGCGCCTCGCCCGCGAAGAGATCTTCGGCCCGGTGCTCGCGGTCCTGACCGTCAAGGACTTCGACGAGGGAATCGCGGTCGCGAACGACACCGAATACGGCCTGACCGGCTCACTCTATTCACGCGATCGCGAGCGGCTCGCCCGCGGTAAGCGAGAGCTCTTCTGCGGCAACCTCTATCTGAACCGAAAGTGCACCGGCGCGCTCGTCGGCGTTCACCCTTTCGGCGGTTTCAACATGTCGGGGACCGACTCGAAGGCCGGGGGCCGCGAGTACCTCTACCTCTTCACGCAGGCGAAGGCGATCTCCGAAAAGCTCTAGCCGGCAATCGGAAAGGAGGAGACATGTTCTCACTCATCGGTCTCGTCGTCCTCGTCCTCGACGTCATCGCTCTGGTCTCGCTTCTGAAGAGCTCGGCCGACAGCGGAACGAAAATCCTGTGGGCGCTCCTCATCATCCTGTTGCCCGTGGTCGGGATGATCCTGTTCTTCCTGATGGGTCCCGGGCGTCGGAAAGTCGTCTGACGTCCGCCGTGAAGAGCACGTCCGCGCGAATTCCCGACGTCTCGCGACGCTTCGACTCCGTCGGTTTCTCGGAGATCGTCCAGGTTCGCAACCGCGTCATGGGGCTGCTGGCCGCGGGTCACGAGGTCCACCGCTTCGAAGGCGGCGAGCCGTACATGACGACCCCCGAAACGATCAAGCGGGCGATGGAGAGCGCGCTCGCGCGGAACCAGACCCGCTATGCGCCCTCATCGGGGATTCCGGAGCTGCGAAGCGCGATTCTCGCCAAGGTGCGCACGAAGAACCGGATCCCGGCGGACGAAGAGAGTCCGATCGTCGTCAACGGCGGGATGCAAGGCCTTTTCGCGGCGTTTTCGACCCTGCTCGACCCGGGCGACGAAGTCCTGATGTTTTCCCCGTACTGGACCCCGGTCACCGACCTCATCACGTGGAGCGGCGCCGTACCCGTTCTCGTTCCCACCGAGCGGGCGCGTGAGAGAGGGATCTCGGCGACGCTCGCGCGCTCCGTCACGCCCCGCACGAAAGTCCTCTACTGGAATTCCCCGAACAATCCGACGGGGGACGTCTTCTCGCGCCGCGAGATCGAAGAGGTCTGCGCGTTCGTCGCGGGGAGCGGGCTCGCGATCATCTCCGACGAAGCGTACGAGGACCTGATCTACGAGGGAGAGCCGCACGTGTCGCCGGCGTCGCTCCCGGGGATGCCCGAGCGGACCATTTCGGTATTCACGCTCTCGAAGAGTTACTCGATGACCGGATGGCGCGCCGGTTACGTCATCGCGCCCGAGCGGTATCAGTCTCCGATCCGTACGGCCGTTCTCTACTCGACGAACGGCGTGTCGACGCCGACTCAGTGGGCGGCCGTCGAGGCGCTCTCGATGCGCCCGGAGTTTCTCGAGGAGTGGAAAGCCGGATACCGGCGCCGGCGCGACCAGCTGGCCGACGGGCTGCGCGCCGCCGGCTTCGAGGTCGAGACGCCGAGGGCGGCCCTCTATCTCTTCCCGAAGATCCCGGCGTCGCTCGGAACGGATTCCCGCGCCGCCGCGGCGATGCTTCTGGACACCGCGCGGGTGGCGACCGTGCCCGGGCTCGTCTTCGGTCCCGAAGGCGAAGGGCACCTGCGCTTCTCCTTCTCCGTCCCCGAAGAAACCATCGCCGCCGGCGTCGCGAGTCTGAAGAGGGTCAGGTCTCCACTTGCCACATCGGGGGTCAGGTCTCCACTTGCCACATGACAATTAATGGAGTGAGTGCATGTGTCGAGACCTCTTCGCTTGCAGTTCCCAGGCGCGCTCTACCACGTCACCAGCCGGGGCCATGAACGAGCACCGATCTATCGAGACGCCGCCGATCGCCGTCTTTTCCTGAACGTCCTCGCCTCGGTCATCGCCGATCAGGCGTGGCTCCTCCACTCCTATTGCCTGATGGGCAACCACTACCATCTCCTGCTGGAGACCGCTCTTCCAACCCTTTCCAGAGGGATGCATGGCTTGAACGAGCGGTATTCCCAGCATTTCAACGGGCGGCACGAGCGCGCGGGTCATGTCTTCGAGGGCCGCTTCAAGGCGATCCTCGTTCAGAGGGAACCCCATTTGCTCGAACTCCATCGATACATCGTCCTCAATCCTGTTCGAGCGGGGCTGGTCCGTCGTCCCCAGGACTGGCCATGGAGCAACTACCGAGCGACGTCGGGAGCGATCCAGCCGCCGCCGTGGCTCGAGATCGGTGCGACCCTCTCGATGTTCGCCGCTTTCGGCTCAGGAGCCGGTGGTGCCTATGTTCGATTCGTCGCCGACGGAGGGGACCAGCCGGACTCGCCCGTGACGCGAATCCGTCGGCAAATCTATCTCGGTGATCAGGAGTTTCTCGGTGAGATGGTCGCTCATGTCGGAGAGCGTCGGCGAAGCTCCGAGATTCCCGCAGCTCATCGGATCCCTTCGTTCGAGATCGAGGAGATCATGAGACTCGTCTCGAAAGAGTGGTGCGTGCCGGCCCACGAGCTCTCCGGACGCGAGGCTGGCGACGCGAAGCTCGCCGCGGTCTACCTGGCTCGCAGACTCTGCGGCAAATCCGCCCGCGAAGTGGGAGATGCCTTCGGGATCAAGAGAGGACGGGTCGGGAACATCATGGTCGAGATGCAGAGGAGACGCCGAACATACCTGCGAAACCGGGCTGAGCATCTCGTGGCGGA
>QHVV01000185.1 GCA_003222385.1 Acidobacteriota bacterium | reverse complement strand
CGTTCACTTCGGGCAACCGCTGGCCGTTTCGGATCTGGGCAAAGATCCAGATCGGCAGCGTGTTCTGCGCCCCCGCGGTGAAGGTCGTGACGATGATCTCGTCGAACGAAAGAGCGAACGCAAGCATCGCACCGGCGATGATCGACGTGGAGATCAACGGCAGCGTGATGTCGCGAAACGTCTGGAACCCGCTCGCACCCAGGTCCATCGCTGCCTCGAGCAGCGATCCCTGCGTTCGGCGCAGCCGCGCGAGGACGTTGTTGTAAACGACCACGATGCAGAAGGTGGTGTGCCCGACGATGATCGTCCAGATCGACAGCAGGATTCCGCCGTAACCGAAAAAGGAGTGGAGGGCCACCCCCGTGATGATGCCGGGCAGCGCAAGCGGAAGCACGAATAGGAAGTTGACTGCGTCCCGTCCGAAAAACGTCGTCCTGCGGATCGCGAAGGCTGCGCACGATCCGAGCACCAGCGCGAGCGCGGTTGTCGTCAGCGCGACCTCCACGGAGAGCCGAAGCGCAGACACGACCTCTGCGTCGTTGATGGTCATCTTGATCCACGTCAGCGTCAGGCCCTCGATCGGCCAAGCCTCGATCTTCGATGCGTTGAACGCGTAGAGAAAGATGATGGCCATCGGGATAAAAAGGAACAGCAAGACCAGTCCAACCCAGAGCCGCAGCGCGATCCGACTCCATAGATCGGTCATGTCGGTCAGAGCGCCTCGAAAGCGCCGAGACGTTTGGCGCCGATCAAGTACAGCGCCATGATTGCGATGGGAACAATTGCCAAGGCGGCCGCGAAGGGAACGTTGTTGGCGATCCCGATGCTGCTGTAGACCACGTTGCCGATGAAGCTGGTGCCGCCTCCGATGAGGACTGGTGTGATGTAGTCACCAAGGGTCAAGGAAAAGGTGAAGATCGACCCGGCGACGACGCCGGGCAGCGCCAGGGGCAGGACGACGTCGCGAACCGTCCGCCACCGGCGAGCGCCAAGATCAGACGCCGCTTCGAGCAATGAGTCGGGGATGCGTTCGAGCGCCGCGTACGCCGGGATGATCATGAACGGCAGCCAGATGTAGGAGAAGACGATCCAGACCGCGACGTCCGAGTACGCGATGTTTGCCGCCGGCAGCCCGATCGACTGCAAGCTCCAGTTCAACACCCCGCTGTGGTTGAGGATGAGGATCCACGCGTACAGGCGGGCGAGGTATGAGGCCCAGAGCGGCAGCAGCACCGCGGCGAACAGTGCCGTCTGCACGCGGCGCGAGGCGACGCGGGCCATGTAGTAAGCGAACGGAAACGCGATGACCGCATCCGTCACCGTGACCCGCGTGGCCATCAGGACTGTCCGACCGATGATCCTTAGGTAGGTCGGCTCATTGAGGATTTGCTGAAAGTTGTCGAGGCTCCAACTCTGGATGATCCTGGTCGTGAACGGATCGATCGCCCAGAATGCAGTGACGAGCAGCAGGGCAAGGGAGGCGATATAGATGACGACGAACCACGTGAGAGGCGGCGCCAGGAGAAGTGCGGTGCGCAGCCATGGAATGCGCCAGAAGATCGAACGAGTTGCGACGGCCCCGCCCCGCGTGGGACGGGGCCGTCCAACGGCATCAACCGTCAAGTTCGGCTAGCCCTTGATCGTCGTCCAGGCTGACTGCCACTGTGCGTAAGGGATGCACTTCTGGCTGCCGTCCGGGCACGTTGCGATCGGCGTCTTCCAGAACTTGATGGTGTCGAAGTACGAGCCCGGCGCATCCGCGTGAAACGCCGCGCAGGATCCAGCGCTGCTGGCTTCCATCACCGCGCACGCCTTCGTGTTCACCGGGGTCTCCCCGTACGAGAGCGCCTGCTGAGCCTGGACGTTGGGGGTGCTCACCCACTTCGCCCACATGTACGCGCAGTTGGGATGCGGAGCCTTGGTGGCCAACAGCCAGGTGTCGGCCCATCCGGTCGCTCCCTCTGAGGGGATCGTGTCGTTCACCGGGGCCCCTGCCGCCTTGAGGTCCGTGGTCATGATCGGCCATGCCGCGCCAATCACGACGTCACCGCTCTTGAAGGCCGTTTCCTCGTCGCCCACCGCGGCCCAGAATGTCCTGACCAGTGGCCGCTGCTTCTTCAGCAGGGCGATGGTGGCGTCGAACTGCGACTGGGTCAGCTCGTAGGGATCGGTGATCTTCAGGCTCGCGTTCGTCTTGCTCAGATACAGCGCCGCATCCGCGATCTGGATCGGGTTGTCGGGGATCGTGATCAGGCCGCTGTACTGCGGGTCATAGATCACGCCCCAGCTGGTCGGAGGGTTGACGAATTTCTTCGTGCTGTACAGCAGCGTGTTCGGACCCCACTGGAGCGAGACCCCGTAGTGAATCCCGCTGATGGTGTTGAAAGGCGGGCTCTTGAAGTTCGGCTGGAAATTCTGCCAGTCGGGGATCAGCTCCATGTTCATCGGCTTGACATCACCGTTGTAAATCAATCGGAGGTCGGCGTCGCCCGACGCGGAGACCATGTCCCACTGGCCGCCGCCGCCGCCCGCCATCAGACTCACCATCTCGTCGGATGACCCTGCGTCCTTGTAAGTGATCTTGCACCCGGTCTGCTGCTCGAACGGTTTCTGCCACAGAGACTGGACGTAACCGCCCCAGTCGATCAGGTTGAGGGCGCCTTCGCCGGCGCCGATGGACGTTGGCGGCTTCATGTTCGCGGTCGGCGGCGGCTGCTGCGTGTTGCCGGTGTTGCTGGTCGACGATCCACACGCGGTGATCGCCAGCATCGCAACCGCTGCCAATGCTCCGAACTTCATGGCCTTACTACCTTCGCTACTCGAGCACAAACGTATGGTCGGGCGTCCAGGCCAGCCGCACCGGCCGGCCTTCGAATTTCTGGGCGTCGCCCAAGGCGTCCATATTTTGACGTACCGCCACGAGTTGCTCGCCCCGATCGAGATGGACCACGTAGCGCGTGTTCATACCGACGTAGATCACCTCCTCGACTCGACCTGGCTCCACGGTCATGCCTGGATCTGCATGCTCGCCTTCGGCGAGCATGCGAATCTTCTCCGGGCGGACG
>QHVV01000034.1:14736-35876 GCA_003222385.1 Acidobacteriota bacterium | reverse complement strand
ATAGCGAAGGAAGGCCTGCTGATCGGACGTCGGTGGGGTCAGGTCTCCACTTGCCACATTGAGTCCGTCGAGCGGCCGAAGTCGCACTCCTCCGCTCGCTGAGCGGGGAGCCCTATGATCGGATTGGAAGGAGACAAGACATGCTCCTGCGCGCTCTTGTTTTGTTCGCCGCCGTGGCGCGGTCCGGCGACGGCGTTCCCATCGATTACACGGTCGAAGGCCGGGGCGAGCCGGCTCTCGTCTTCGTCCATTGCTGGAACTGCGACCGGCACTTCTGGGACGCGCAGCTCCGCGCCTTCCACAAAAGCCATCAGGTCGTCGCTATCGACCTCGCGGGGCACGGCCAATCGGGCACGGGACGCAAGGACTGGACGATCGAAGCTTTCGGCGATGACGTCAAGGCGGTAGTCGACAAGCTCGGGTTGAAACGCGTCATCCTCGTCGGCAGCTCGATGGGTGGACCGGTCGCCCTGGAGGCCGCGCGGAAGCTCGGTGACCGGGTCGTCGGGAGCAGAAGGCGCCGCCCGAGCAGGTCGACAAATTGCTCCAGGAAATGACGGCGGACTACAAGGGACAGACCACGAAGTTCATCGGCGAGAACCTCTTCTCGCCGACGACGCCGCCGGCCGTCCGAAAGCGCGTGCTCACGGTCGCGACCTCGGCGTCACCGGATCGCTCGGTCGCAATGTTGCGCGCCGCGATGCTGTACGACCCCGTGCCCCCGCTCGGCGAGATCCGCGTGCCGATCCGCGCCATCAACTCGGACAAGTACCCAACGAACGTCGAAGCGAATCGCCGGCACATCCCGCAGTTCGACGTGGCGCTCATGAAAGGCGCCGGCCACTACTTGATGTTGGAGGATCCCGGCCGCTTCAACGCGCTCCTGGCCGACGCACTCTCCCGGTTCGAGAAGCCGCCCGAGTAGGCGGCTTCATGTACTTCCAGTTCCGGGGCTTGCCCTCGGCCATCCACTCGACCGCTGTCTCAACGCGCTTGCGGCGCGTCTCGTCCGTCTTCGCCTCGGTGATCCACTCCAGGTATTCCCGCTTGTGGCTCGGGCTGAAGCCCTCGAACGTCGCCCGTCCCTTCGCGCTCTTCTTCAACGCGGAGGCGAGGTCCGCGGGCATCGGAATCTCCTTCTTCGGGTGCTTGAGCGGTCGCGCGACCTTGATCCCCTCCTCGTTCAGCTTCGCGGCCTTCCGGACGTAGCCGACCAGGGTCCGGTCGGAAGGGAGGTCGGCCAGGCGGGTGATCCGGCCGAACTGCCCCATCGCCTCCTTGCTGCCCGGCACGATCAGGGAGCCCTTCCAGAATCCCAACGCGCAGTGTTCCTTGAAAGCCGCCATCCCGGCCAGCGGGCCACCGTGGTAGTCGAAGTGCGGCATGCTCCACTTCAAGGTCTCTTCGACGTCGGGACACCCCTCGTGCACGATCTCGCGAAGGTGCTTCAGGATCGGCTTCGCGAAGTCGGCGGACTTGGCGATGTAGGTATCGATTCGTGGGTCTTTCCTTCCCATTCTCAGATTCCCTTCGTCTCGGTCATACTGAACCAGTTGCCCGAATTGTCCTTCATGAGCGCCTCGACGCCATAGAAGCGCTCGGTCGGCGGCTGGATGAACTCGACCCCCTTTGCGCGAAGCTCTTCATAAGTCTTCCGACAGTCGGAGGTGTGCAGAACTCCCCCGCTCAGGATGCCGCGTTCGAGCAGATCTCGCAGCGTCTTCGCGACCTCGGGCTTGATGTTCGGGCCGTCGACCTTCATGAGGATCAAGTTCAGGTCGGGCTGGGTCTTCGGCCCGACGGTCAGCCACCGGAAGCCGTTGTCCATCGTGGCGTCGTCGCGCACTTCGAATCCGAGCTTGTTGACGTAGAAGTCCCGTGCGGCGTCCTGGTCGAGAACGTAGATTCCCGTGTGCGAGATTCGCTGAATCATCGGTGACCTCCTTTTTCGCCGGCCGCAGACTACTTATGGGGCGGAGGTCGCGCTTCTCGATTCTTGCGGAGTTTCGCCGCCCACGTAAAAGCGCTGATAGCACGCCGGCACGTAATACAGCGGCCAACGCGATCGGAAGCCGCCGAACAGCCGATGCGCTTCCCGTCGGAAAGCGGCCGGCGACAGGCCGGTCAGAGTGTGAAAGCGGGTGCTGAAAGACCCGAGGCTCTCGTACCCGACCTCGAAACAGATGTCGGTGACGCTTGAATGGTCGGAGAGAAGGAGCCGCTTTGCCCTCGCGATGCGGAGACGGGTGACGAACTCGTGCGGCGTCTCGCCGAAGACCTCGGTGAAGAGGCGGGAGAAATAGAAGGGTGACAGGTACGCCTGGCACGCCGAGTCCGCGAGCAACACGCGTTCGTGGAACCGGTCTCCGAGCCAGTCGCGCGCGCGGCAGAGGCGGGCGAGCGTCGCCGGGTCGGAGAGGCGAACGCAGCTTGGGATTCTTTCCTGGCCGGGCTGCGGACGAGGTCTCATGCCTTCCTTCCCGTTTTCAGCATAATCGACTCGAACCATGGCTCCCGCGATGTCTCCTGATCGAGGCGACCCTGGTCCCCGGATACGGCGCGACATGGCGGCAAGATTGCACCCTCCGGCTTGAGGGAGGCAAAACATGAAAAAACTCGATCTTCCGATTCCCCTCTTCGGGTTCATCGTCGGCACGCGCGCCCTTCTCGGAGCCGGCATCGGGCTGCTCCTGGCGGACAAGTTCCCCCGCCGCACGAGCCGGTCGGTCGGAGCGACCCTGGTGATGCTCGGAGCGTTGACGACGATCCCGGCGGCGTTCGCTGTGTTCCGTTCGAAGATGGAAACTTCGAGGAGGCTCGAGGTCGCCTGACCTCTTCCGGCTGAGGAGCTCCGCCCGGGATCGGCCGCACATTGCTTCCCGGGTGCGGGAGGACGACCGCCTCGCGCCTCCGCGCGCTATTTCTGGGTCGCCCCTCCCGCCGGCTTCGCCTCGCCAGTCGCCCGCATCGCCTTCACGGGATACGCGGGATGTTTCGGCGAGGACGGCGGGTTCTTCGCGAGCTCCGCCATCACGATCGCGATCGCCCGCTCGAGCTGCGGGTCGCGCCCCGCGATCACGTCGGCCGGAGTCTGCTCGACCTCGACGTCGGGAGCGACTCCTTCGTTCTCGACGGTCCACCCCTTGTCCGGATCCCAGAACGCGATGTTGGGCGCGGTGATGGCGCCTCCGTCCATCAGCTCGGGGAACCCGAGGATCCCGACGAGGCCGCCCCACGTGCGCTTGCCGACGATCGGCCCGACCTGGAACTTGCGGAACATCCAGGGCAGGAGGTCGCCGCCGGAGCCCGCGTTTTCGTCGGCGATCATGATCTTGGGCCCCTGGATCGAGCCAGACGGAGTCTTCATGTCGGAGCCGTAGCGGAACGACCAGTAGGAGATGAGCTTCTTCTGGAGGACGTCGATGTAGTAGTCGGCGACCGAACCGCCGCCGTTGTAACGCTCGTCCAGGATGACCGCGTCCTTGTATGCCTGCGGATAGAAGTAGCGCGTGAAGTAGGTGTAACCGAGGTTCGCGGTGTTGGGGACGTAGACGTACGCGACCCGGCCGCCTGTCGCGGCGTCCACCTTGCGGATGTTGCCCTCGACCCAGTCGCGGTTGCGAAGCGCGAGCTCCGTGGCGATCGGCACGACCGAAACCGTGCGCGATCCTTTCCCGTCCGCGTTCGGGCCGACGGTGATCTCGATCAGCTTGCCCGACGTGTTCTCGAAGAAGCTGTACAGGTTCGCCGGGGGCTGGACGTCCTTGCCGCCGACCGCGAGGAGGTACTCCCCCGCTTTCACGTTGACGCCCGGCTCGGTCAGAGGCGATCGCAGCTCCGGGGTCCAGTTGAGACCCCCGTAGACCTTCGCGAACCGATACCGGCCGTTCTCGACCGAGTAGTCGGCGCCGAGCAGGCCTCCCGGCACGCTCTTCGGCTCCGGCAGGTCGCCCGGGTTGGTGACGTAGCTGTGTCCGACCGAGAGCTCCGACAGCATCGCCCGGATCACGCGGTTCAAATCCTGCCGGACGGTCAGATGCGGCAGGAACCGGGCGTACTTGTCGTGGATCGCCTTCCAGTCGAGCCCGTGCATCCCCGGGTCGTAGAAGTAGTCCCGGTTGATCCGCCACGCGTCCTCGAACATCTCGGGCCACTCGGCACGCGGGTCGACCTTGACCTCGATCGAGTCCATCTTGACGGTCTTCGCGTCGCTCGGATCGATCTTCTTCCCGGAGGTCGACGCGATCGCCCAGCTCTCCTTCGTCTTGTAGAGGAGCTTCTTCGCGTCGGCCGAGATCGCGTAGTCCTCCACGTCAGGCAGGAGCGTCTCGGTCTTCCGGTCCTTCAGGTCGAAGCGCTGGAGGGCCTTCTTCTCGTCGGCCGTCCGGAGGAAAAAGACCTGGCCGGCGTCGCCGGGCTGGAGGTTCGAGAGCTCCGCGGTCGAGACGGGCAGATCGAGGATCCGCTGGTTCAACCCTTCGAAGTCGATGCGAACCGGCTCGACCTTCGGGGGCGCCTTCGGCTTCTCATCGGACTTCGCGTCGGTCTTGCCCGGCTCCTCCTTCTTCTCCTCTTTCTTCTCCCCCTCCGAATCGCTCTTCTTCGAGACGTCGGCTGCGGCCTTCTCCTCGTCGCTCTCCTTGACTAGCGGCGACGGCAGGTCCTTGCGGAGGACCGCCAGGTAGATCGCCTGCGTCGCGTGGAGGTCCACGTTTTCGAGCGTGAACCAGTTGTTGACCGGTCCCGCGTTTGTCGACGCGAAGAAGAAGAGGTACTTGCCGCTGCGGTCGAAGACCGGCTGGCTCGCGTCGGAGAGGCCGTCCGTCACCGCAAAGGAACGGCCCTGATCGACGGAGTGGGCATACACGGTCTGGATCAGGGCGTGGTTGTTGACGGCGTAAGCGATCCACCTCGAGTCGGGCGACCAGGCCGGGCGGAGCGTCTTGTTGGGACCGTAGAAGTAGTCGCCGTCGATTTTCTTCGAAGCGCCCGTCGCGACGTCGATCCAGTAGAGCGCGTGTGCATTGTCGACGTACGCGATCTTCCTGCTGTCCGGGGACCAGACGGGCGACTCGTAGAAGCCGGCGCCGGAGAGCTTGAACTTCCGGGGCTCCCCCTTGCCGTCCTGGTTCTCGATGAAGAGCCGGTAATCGCCGGACTCGTCCGAGAAGTACGCGATGGAGCGGCCGTCGGGAGACCAGACGGGTGAGCGCTCGTGCACCGCCGTCGTGTTGGTCAGGTTGCGCACGTCCCCCTTTTCCGCCGGGACCGTCACGATCTCGCCGCGGAAGTCGACGGCCACACGGACCGCGCTCGGGGACAGCGAAAAGTCCCGGATGTAGTGACGCGTCTTCGTCTCCTTCACGAACCGCGGGCGGATCTCCGGCAGGTCGGCGGCGACGCCGACCGTCAGCTTCTTCGATCCGCCGGTCGCGGGATCGAAAAGGTGGAGATAGCCCGCCTGCTCGTAGACGATCCTGCCGCCGCCCGCCGAGGCGTTCGCGACCGGGAAGTCGGCGTGGTTCGTGAGCCGCTGGACGGTCCTGGACTTCCCGTCCCACGAATAGAGGTTGAACTCGCCCTCGCGGTCGGAGCGGAAATAGACGGTGTCTCCGATCCACATCGGCCCGGCGTCGTTCGCGCGCGACGCGGGCTGGGGGACCTTCTCGATTGCGTGGCTGGCGACGTCGTAGAGCCACACCTGCGAGACCGCGCCGCCGCGGTAACGCTTCCACTGCAGGAACTGCGGCGAGCCCGGGTTGTAGGCGATGCGGCGCCCGTCGTCCGAGAAGACCGCGCGGTTCGCGTTGGGGATCGAGAGCTGTTGCTCGGGCCCGCCCTCGATCGGCACCGAAAAGAGCTGCGTGTACCGGCTCGTGTACACGGCTCGCGGCGAGGTGAAGACGACGGACTTCCCGTCTGGCGTGAACCCCTGGACGACGTCGTTGCCGGGATGCCACGTCAGCCGCTTCGGGACCCCGCCGTCGGCCGGGACGATGTAGACGTCGGTGTTTCCCTCGTACTGCGCGGAGAAGGCGATCCACATCCCGTCCGGCGAAAAGGCCGGAGAGGACTCGAACCCGACGTCGGAGGTCAGGCGACGAACGTTGCCGCCGTCGAGACCGCAGGTCCAGAGGTCGCCCGCATAGATGAACGCGATCCGATCCGCGCTGATCGCGGGTTCGGTCAGGAGCCGCGTGTCGTGGATGTCGGGGCTCGCGGCGGCCGCGAAAGGGAAGACGGAGAGCAACAGCGGGAGTAGAAAATGGGCGCGGAGGTTCATGGGTCCCTCGAAAAAAAGTTGGGTTTTCGGACGGAAAAGATATCAGCTGTGCGCCGGCTGCCGCGTCAATGCGCGACGGTGCGCGTCGCTCCGCGACGGCAACCGGGCTGCGATCCACTTTGCCCGCAGGGCATGACGGTTCGCGCGAGACCCGGATCGAGTCGCCACAGACCGTGCCACATGACGCCGCGGGGATTCCGGAGAGCGCGCACGTCCTCGAGAGGGTTTCGATCCACGAGTACGAGATCCGCGCGCCGACCCGGCGCCACGGATCCGATCTCGGGCGTCTGCTCGAGAAAGAGCGCGCCCCCGGACGTCGCGCTCCGGATCGCCTCGTAGGGCGAGAGACCGGAGGCCACGAGCTCGTCGAGCTCGTCGTGGAGCGACGTGCCCGGAAGCGTCTGGTCGATGCCGGAATCGGTGCCCGCCAGGATCCGTCCGGCCCCGGCGTGTAGCGCTCCGACGACGAGTCGCCGGTTGGAGAGGACCGCCTGCCGGTCCGCAACCGCCATTCCTCGCGTGAAGACTTCCCAGATCGCGAGCGTCGGGCAGTTCCAGGCGCCCGTGACGCGCGTCCGTTCGACGAGATCGGGCAGCTTGCCGGTGTCGATCTGCGTCCAGGTGATCGGATCGAACGGACCTCGGTTGCGAAGGGTGATCGCGAGATCGTAACCGTGGAGGTGCTCGAGAGAAGCCTGACCCAGGTCGAGCGCATGCTCGACCGGCACCTCCGTCGGCACGTGTCCGATCACCCGGATCCCCCGGGAGCGAGCGGCGACGAGGATCGCGTCATAGACCGATGGACGGAGGTTCTGGTACACCTTCACGAAGAGCCAGCCCGCGTCGACCTGCGCGGCGACGAGAGCATCGGCGCGCGCGGGATCGTCGATGAGCTGGGTTTCGGGCCAGTAGCCCGGCGGGCCGTCGAGGCCCGGGCTCGCAGAGTAGATCGTCGGCCCGACGAGAGCGCCGCTCTCGACGCGCTCCATGATTCCGGGCAGCGCGACGTATCCCCACATGTTGCGGACCGACGTGATGCCGTTCGCGACGTACGCCGTGAGATCTCTCTCGCGAACGTGCACGTGCATGTCGATCAGGCCCGGCAGCAGATACTTCCCGGACGCGTCGATCCGCGATGCTCCCGCCGGGATCGGGACCGATCCGTTCGGCGCGATCGAGGAGATCCGGTCCCCCTCCACGATCACCGTCTGATCGGGCAGGACGACCTCTCGATCCATCGGGACGACCGAGACCCCCACGAACGCCGTGACTCCGGCGGCCCGGCTCGCTCGCCGGGTACCGCCCGCCACGCCGCCCGCGGCGAGAATGAGGACGGACGCCGCCGTGACGGAGAACGCTCGACGAACTCTCACTTCCTCTTTCCCGAGGGATGCTACTCCTGCTCCCGCCAGCCTTCGACCTCGATCAGCTGCGCGTTCTCGATCCCGTTGACAGGGGTCGGCATCGCGAGCCGAACCCGGTCCGCGCGCACCGCGTGCCTCTGAACGAAGCTCCCCAGCTCGAGCGACCACGCGGTCATCCAGGCGGTCTCCCGCCAGCCCGCGGCGTCGCGGGGAGCCGGCGCATGGGTCGGCGGAACCGTTCCGGGCGGCGGATACGCCAATCCGCCTACGATCCATACCCGGCGTCCGGATTTGAGCGTGCTCGAAATCTTCCGGAGGAGCGGCCCCTGCGGATCGGTCCGGGCCATCTGCTCTTTCAGCAGGTCGTATCGGTGGAACCGCAGATCGCTGATCGGCGGAGACGTCGCCCACGCCGTGCCGCCGCGGTCGTATCGCCGGAAGGAGATCCCGAGGTCCCAGGGGGCGACCACGACGAAGTCCTCTCGACCGGCTCTCCGTGAGAGCTCGGCGGCGACGAGATCCACGCTGGTCAGGCGCTCCCGCGCCCGGTCGAACGCGGGAACGGCCAGGGCCGCCGAGACGGCGACCGCGGCCGCGAGCCGCAAGACCGCGATCGACCGCCGCTTCGCCGCGAGGACCCCGACCGTCGTGTCGAGCGCGACGCCGACCACAGCGATCAGAGTCAGGTAATACCAGTCTTCCGTCAGGTAGCCGAGCGTCTTCAAGAAGAGCAGCTGAAAGATCGGCGCGAGAACGCAAGTCGAGAAGGCGAAGACGGCGAGCCGCGTCTCCTGGAGCTCTCTCGTCGAGCGCCGGTCCAGGAGCCACGCCACGCCGACTGCCGACGCCGCGAAGAGAAGCAACCACACCCACACCACCGGGGAGTCGGGATCGCCGAGCGCCCTGCCCAGCCGTCCCCACAGCCAGGGAAAGCTGAGGTCGATTCGAAAGACGGCGTCCCACTCCCTTCCCTTCCGATACGCCGCGACGTAAGGGAGGAGCGTGAGCGCGGCAGCGATTCCGATCGCGAGCGCGGGGCGGACGCGCCCGGTCCGCCGCGGGCGGAGGTGCGCCACGACCGCCGAGCAAACGAGCGCCAGCAGAAGGAAGGTGTTGGCGAGAAGGAGCTGGACGGAGAGGACGGCGGACACGAGCGCCGCGCGAAGGACGGCCTGGCCCGGCCGGACGAGCGAGCGGGCCAGGAGCGCGAACGTGATCAGGATGAGCGCGGCCCCGATCCCGTAGCCGCGGACCGAGTCGCCCCACAGGAAAAGGACGGGATGAAAGCCGAGGAGAGCGAGCGCGATCAGCGGGACGCGGCGCTGCGTCGCAAGGGCCTGGAACCAGATCGCGCCGAGGAGGAGCACTCCCACGCCGAAGCCGAAGAGCCGCAGGGCGGCATCGCCGGTCCCGAGCGCCGCGGCATATCCGCGCAGGAGGAGCAGGAAGAGGAGCGGAAAGCCCTCGTGGGGAAACCACCGCACGACCTCGTGCCACTCGATCGTCGCCAGGTTCACGACCGCAATCTCGTCCCGCCACAGCGGGCCGGCGGAGCGCAAACGCGCGACGTTCACGGCAAGCGCGGCCGCCGTGATCAGCGCGCCGGCGATCCACTCGAGACCGGAGAGGAGGCGCGATCCGCGGTCCGCCGGGAGGATCGCGGGCGCCAGGCCGGAGCCGTCAGGCGAAGTCAGTCGGGTCGTCGAGCGCGGACGATATCAGCCGACCATCGCGATACCGCGGGTCCTCGTCCCGTTCGGAGAGATTCCCTCTCTCAGTTCGCCGCGGCGGCCACCCGACTCTGCGACGCGATCCACGCGTCCACGCGCACCTCCAGGACGTCTAAAGGAAGTGCGCCGGCGTCGAGGACTTCGTCGTGGAACTTCCGCACGTCGAAGCTCGACCCGAGCTTGCTCTTCGCGCGCTCGCGCAGCTCGATGATCTTCAGCTGTCCCATCTTGTACGCGAGCGCCTGTCCCGGGATCGAGATGTAACGGTCGGTCTCCGCCTGGACGTCGACCTCGTCGATTGCCGAGTGGGCGTGGAAGTAGTCGACGACCTGCTGCCGCGTCCACTTCTTCGCGTGGAAGCCGGTGTCGACGACGAGTCGGATCGCGCGGAGCATCTCGTCCTGCAGCCGTCCGAAGTCGCTGTACGGATCTTCGTAGAACCCGATCTCCTTGCCGAGACGCTCCGAGTAGAGGCCCCAGCCCTCGACGAATGCCGTGTAGAACGCCTGCTGGCGCTGGGGCGGAAGACCCTGAACCTCCTGCGCGATCGCGATCTGGAGATGATGCCCGGGCAACCCCTCGTGATAGGCGGTGGACTCGGTCGAGATCGTTTTCCGGGATTCCGGCTCGCTCGTGTTCACCATGACGTGCCCGGGCCGGGAACCGTCCGGCGCTCCCTGGTTGTATTGCGCGCCCGACGCTTCCTTCTCCCGGAACTCCTCGACCGGCAGCACGACGAGGTCGGCCTTGGGCAGCCGGCCGAACAGCTTCGGGAGCTGCGGCTTCATCCGATCGATGAACTTCCGGTACGCCGGCAGGATCTCCTCACGCGAGTGGAAGTGCCGCTTCGGGTCTTTCTGGATCGAGGCGGCGAGCGCCTTCCAGTCGGCGAACCCGAGTCGCTTCGCCACCGCCGTCGTGTCCTTCTCGATCTGCGCGACCTGCTCGACCCCGATCTGATGGATCTGGTCGGGCGTCCGGTTCGTGGTGGTCTGCCGCTGGACGACGTTCGCGTAGCGCTCCGCGCCTTGCGGCAGCGACCACATCCCGGGCTCCTTGCGGCCTCGGGGCGCGTATTCCTCCCGGACGAACTTCGCGTCGCGGATCGCCGCCAGGATCGCCTCGCGCACCCGCGTCTTGTCCGCCTCCGAAAACGACGCCGGGATCTTCGCGAGGGGCACGGCGAACGGCGAGTCCTCCGGCTTCTTGTCGGCGATGCCCTGCGCCTGGGTGACGACCTTCTCCAGGAGGAACTTCGGCGGCATGAGCTCTTCGGCCATGCCCTTCCGCATCTGGACGACCGTCTGGTCCATCAACGTCGGCAGCGCCTTCAGGCGCGCGACGTACTCGTCGTAGTCCTTGACCGTTTCGAAGGAGAGGAGCGAGACGAGTTGCGGGGCGTCGATGTGGACGCCGTAGATCTGTGTGACCGGAATCTCCCAGTTCTTGAAGCGCGCGTCTTCGAGCTGCTCGCGGAAAGAGCGGACCAGGAGCGTGCGCGTGAGCGCCTCCTGGTCCGGAAAACCGATCGGATCGATCGACTCGAACCGGCCGAGATATTCCTTCGTCTTCGCGAGCCCGGCCTCGATCTCCGCCTGCGAGAAGTCGGTCCACCTGTCGTTCCACCGCTTGTCGCCCAGGATCGACGCGAACTCCGGGTTGTGGGAGAGCGTGTACTCCCAGTGGTCGGCGAGCAGGTCCTTCATCGCCTTGCGCCGGGTCTCGAGGTCCGCGGGCGCCGCCGCGGTGAGTGTCACGCCGGCCGCCATGAGAAAGGCTGTCACAGTGGAAGCTCTGAGAATGCGCATGCGCCCTCCCGAAATGTCTTCATACGGCTCGGGGCGCGGAAGGTTCGACCGGCGCGGGCAAGCGAGAAACGCTGCCCGAGCGCTACTTTTTCTTGCTGCTCTTGGACTCCGCCTTGCTCTTGCGCTTGATGTCCGCTCCCTGCGCGCGCTTGTAGGTCTGGATGTCCTTGAACTTTCCGGAGCTGTCCCGCACGGCGTAGAGCTTCTTGCCCGACGAGCTGCGGTGTGTGGTTCGTCTGGTCGCCATCGTCACCTCCTGTCGGCCGCATTATCTCCAAATGCGCGCGGCCCGCGGGCGGATCGCGGCGGCACACATCGTGCAGCCCGCGACTGTCCATGCGAGCGGTCACGATCGATCGGCGCGGAAGAGTTTCGATCCGCGAGGTCCCGGTGCCGAGTGTCGGGCGACGGGAGGTGCGGATCGCCGTCGACACGGCGGGCGTCGGCAGCTGGGATCCTTCGATGCGGCCGGAAGGTCGCGAACGCTTCGCCGTGCCCGGCACCGACGGCTCGGGGGTCGTCGTCGAGCTCGGCTCGCGCATCCGCCGCTTCCGGGTTGGAGACCGCGTCTATTCCTACAGCTATCAGAACCGCAAAGGCGGGTTTCACGCGGAGTTCGTCGTCGTGGACGCGAAGAAGGTGGCGCGTCTGCCCCGAACGCTCGATGCGAAGCGTGCCGGCGCGATCGCGACTACGGGGCTGACCGCTTTACAGGGGGTCGACGACGCGCTGCGCGTCCGGAAAGGAGAGAACGTCATTGTTCACGGGGCGTCGGGCGGCGTCGGGTCCCTCGCACTGCAGTTCGCGAAGCTTCGGGGAGCGCGTGTGCTCGCGACCGCATCCGGCCGCGACGGCGTCGCGCTGGTCAAGCGGCTCAAGGCCGACGCCGCCGTGGACGGCAAGCGGAGCGATCTGGCCGAGGCGGCGCGCCGGTTCGCGCCGGAAGGAGTCGACGCGGTCCTGGCGTTCGCCGGCGGAAAGCCTCTCTCCGTCTGCCTGGACGCGTTGAAGAAGCGCGGCGGGCGTCTCGCCTATCCGAACGGCGTCGAGCCGGCTCCGCGGAAGCGGCGCGGAGTGAAGACGACTGCCTACGACGGAACCCCCGGCGTCGAAGAGCTCGCCCGGTTGAACCGCGCGGTCGAAGCCGCGAAGCTGAAGGTCCCGATCGCGAAGAGCCATCCTCTCGGCAGCGCCGCGGCGGCGTACAAGCGCGTCGGTAAAGGACACGTGCTCGGCAAAGTCGTCCTGAAGATCCGGTAACGGTCTCGACGACTCGGTCAGCGGATTTCCTTCAGCACCCGGAAGCCGTAGTCCGAGTATCGGTAGTCCGGAGGAAGGCTCGACCGCGCCGACGGGGACGACCAGCGAACGCGATGTCGCCACGATCCGCCCCGGCTGGCGCGGCGGCGCGGCTCGCGGGGGACGTCGTCCCAGTCGAAGCACCACTCGTGCACGATCGTGCCCATGTCGAAGAGACCGTATCCGTTGGGCGTCCCGAGTCCGACCTCCCACGGTCCGCGGAGCTCGCCTTCCGGGATTTCCCCTTTCGGAATCTCGTCTCCCCACGCCGTGCGCGGTGATGGAAGTCCCGCGCTCGCCGCGAGCTCCCACTCCGCTTCCGTCGGAAGACGCCAGCGCCCGCCGTCCGATTCGCCGAGCCAGATGCAGTAGGCCATCGCCTCGTTCCAGGTGACGCCGACGACCGGCTGGCGCGGCGAGCGGAAGTCGAGATCGTTCCACCACGGCGGCGCGGCGACTCTCCCCGTCTCGAGAAAACCCGCGTAGCAAACGTTCGTCATGGCAGTCGAGCCCAGAAAAAAGGGGGGGTCGGCCGGAATCGCGACGAGCTCCGGCAGGAGCATCCCGGGATCTTACGCGGGCACGCGTCCTGCACTCCCGGAGAGCGTGGAAACGCGCAAGATCGGATCCCTCGAGGTTTCGGTCGTCGGTCTCGGGGGCAACAACTTCGGCGGCGGACGGCTCGACCTCGAGGCAACGCGGGCAGTCGTCGACGCCGCACTCGACGCCGGAATCAATTTCTTCGACACGGCCGACATCTACGGCGGCACGAAGAGCGAGGAGTTCCTGGGCCGCGCCCTCGAGGGGCGGCGCGGCAGGGTCGTCCTGGCCACGAAGTTCGGGATGGAGGTCGACCCGAAACGAAAAGGGGCGAAGCCCGACTACGTCCGACGCGCCTGCGAGGACAGTCTCCGCCGGCTCCGAACGGACCGGATCGATCTCTACCAGCTCCATCAGCCGGATCCGGACACGCCGATCGGCGACACGCTCGAGGTGCTGGACCTTCTGGTCAAGGCCGGCAAGGTCCGCGAGATCGGGTGCTCCAACTTCTCCGCCGATCAGATCCGCGAATCGCACGAGCTGCCGGGATATGGCGCCGCGTGTTTCGTCAGCGTGCAGAACGAGTACAGCCTGCTCCACCGCGAGCCCGAGGTGGAGGTCCTGCCGGAATGCGAGCGGCTCGGGCTCGCTTTCATCCCCTACTTTCCGCTGGCGAGCGGCGTGCTGACCGGGAAGTACACGTCCGGAGCTCACGCGTCGAAGGGCCGGCTCTCCGATCCCGGTCGGTCCCGCGACCGGTTCCTGAACGACCGCAACCGGCTCATTGCGCGAAAGCTGGCCGGCTTCGCCGAGTCGCGCGGGCACACTCTCCTCGAGCTCGCGTTTTCCTGGTTGCTCGCCTGCAAGCCGGTCGCGTCGGTCATCGCGGGCGCCACGAAGCCCGATCAGGTCCGCGCGAACGCGAAGGCCGCCGGGTGGAAACTCACGGAAGAGGAAATCTGGGAGGTCGACCGGATCGCTCCGCTCGAAGAGGACCTCGCGCGCGCCGGATGATCCGCCGGGCGCGCAGCTTCTAGCGCGTACTCGAATCGCCCCCCACGAACCGGCGAAACCCCAGTACCACCCCATGGAAGTTCCAGGAAGGGTTTCGGTAGTACGTGCCGGCGTTGGAGATGTGCACGATCCGATAGCCGACGACGAAACACCAGGGATCGTCCCGGGCGATCGGGACCGTGAAGCCGGCGCCGACCTGCGTCAGGAAGTTGAAGCGCGATCCGTCGTGAGGGACGCGGCGCGGCGCGTAGAGCGGCCCTTCGGCGAGCTCGAGGTAGGGGCGCCAGACCCAGGAGAACGGCGCCGGATACCACCGCCCGTAGACGTCGAGGGCGAACGCGGTCACGCTGTCGTACCCGCCGTCGCCGTTGTCGTGGACGGGCTGCCGGATTCCGATCCAGGGGTGGATGTCGAGCCCGACCTCGAGCCGCCGCGACAAGAACCTGCCGGTGTCGATCGTGGGCAGGAGCGTCTCGGCGTATCCGTGCCGGCCGGGCGCGAAGTTGTCTCCGCCGATCGCCAGGACCGAAAGGGTCTTGCGCCCGAACGGGCTCGGGTCTTCCGCGAAGATCCGAAGCGGAAGCGCTGCCAGGAAGAGGGCCGCGAGGAAGATCCGCAGCTTCGCCCCGCTTCCCGGAAGGGTTCTCACCTCGCGGTGGACAGCCACGGCGAGTTGAAGATGTGCAGGGCCAGAATCACGGCGCACGCCCAAGGCGCGCGGCCGCCGAACGTCTTCAGAGCCCGCGAGACGTAGTAGCCGCAGAAGAGAGCGATGACCGAGAGCTCCACCCACCACCATCCGGTCGGAAGCCGGTTCCAAAGGCCGAATCCGAGGTGCACGCGGGAATACGGCCAGAGCGCCAGGTCGGGAGGGTGCATCGGCAGGTCGAGCAGGAAGTGGGAAAAGACCGCGATCGCGACTGCCAGGGCCACGGCCCGGCCGCGCCGCCGGAACGGCGCGCAAAAGAGCGCCGCCCAGACGAGCGACATCGCGAGCGAGTGGGACCAGTCGATGAAGTCGAGCGTGAACCCGTGGCCGGCGTGGGGCGTCATCGTCACTTTTTCGATCCCGAGCATCACGAAGATCCCGAAGAGTACGTCGAGCAATCCGACGCCGAGGAGGAGCGCCCAGCTCGGGGCCCGCGGCTCTTTCGCCTTGATCGCGAGCGCCGCCGCGAAGTGTCCGGCGTACATCAGACTCTCCGGCGCCGCGCGCGATCGAGCCACGCGAGGAGCGGTACCGGCAGCGTGAAGCCCAGGAGGCAGAAGAGGCCGAACCCGAACGCGCTCACACGCGTCTCCGTCGAAAAGCCCGCTCGGACCGCGCGCCCTTTCCGCGGCGCTCGGCGAGTCGCCAGAACTGACTTTCGTTCAGGAGCGTGATCCTCTGCCCCAGCGCGCGCAGCCGTTTGATCTCCATCAGCTTCAGACCGGCCTCGCGGCCCGCGGCCTGCAACGGATTCGGCCGCCCGCGGACGACCACCGTCGTCAGCCTCGACGGGCTCCCGTGAACGATGGCGCCGGCCCTCCGCGCGGCCCGGATCGCCTCCGGCCGGCGCTTCGTCAGGATCCCGGTGAAGGCGAGGTGCGCGCCCTCGAGTGTCCGCAGAACTCCGGCCTTGAGCGGGCGGGGTCGATCGCTCAAGGCCTCGATGAGCTCGCGCGCGCTCTCGTACCGCTTCCGGCGCTCGCCGATGCAGCGGTGGACGATCTCTTTCAGGTGATCGCTGCACGGCAGGAGCCGGATCTCGTGGGTGCGGATCCGCGTCTGCGCGTCCCCTTTCACCAGCATTCCGAGGAGCTGACCGACCTGGTAGACGTCGTCCCGCGCCTGCCACTTCGGCGCGCCGCCCGCGAGGATCTCGCTCGGGGCGGTCAACGGGTTCAACGTCCCCGCCGTGATTCCGCGCCGGTCGCTCTGGTGCCGGACGATCCCGAAGTCGCCGAGCTTGAGAGAGCGGCGATCACACACGAAGACGTTCATCGGCGTCAGATCCCGGTGGAGCATCTGGCCGCGGTGGAGCTTGCCCAGCACCTGGAGAACGCCGGCGATCTCGCGCCGCGCGGTGCTCTCGGGCCAGCCTTTCCCGGTCCGATGCAGATACGCCCGGAGATCGCCCTGGCTCGCGTATTCGAGCGTCAGGCAATAGACGAGCCGGCCGTCTTCGCGTGCGAGCGGGAAAGCGTCGAAGACGTTGATCGCGCGGGGATGCCCTTCGAGAAGCTGGCCGAAATACGCTTCGCGCAGCCACCCGTCGATGCGCCGCCGCGGGACCACCCGCGAGCGCCCGAGCCGGCTCGCCAGGTACGCCTGACCGAAGCCGCCCTCTCCGAGCATCCGATCGATGCGATATCGCAGCCGGGTCTCCGGGCTGACGACGACCTGCTCGGGCTCCAGCAGATATCCGGTTTGCGCGAGGTGGCTGCGCACGGACATCGGGAGCGTGGTCGCGGCGGTCGTGTGCGTCATCGGACGGTCGGGATTATCTCTTCCAGAACAGAATCGAGGCCGGTCAGTCTTGGCCCATCAGGGCGTTGATCTCCGCGTACGGCATCGCTCCCTCGGCGAGCGGCCCGGAGGCTCCATCCTCGAGGAACCCGCTGGCCACCGACGCCATCCGGCCGTAGACCGCGGAGGCGACGCCCGAGCCGCTGCTCAGTCGCCGAACGCCGAGCGCTTCGAGCTCGGATGCGGGCGGCAGGCCCGGCCGCGCGAGGACGTTCAACGGGAGTGAGACCGCGGAGGCGATCTTCCGGATCTCGGCCGCGTCGGTCACTCCCGGCACGAAGATCCCGTCGGCGCCGGCGGCTCGATAACGCTCCGCGCGCGCCAGCGTTTCCTCGACGTGGCGGTCGGCGGCGACGAGCTCGCGCAGATAGACGTCCGTGCGCGCGTTGACAAAGAGGTCGATTCCGGCGCGCGCTCCCGCCTCCTTCGCCTTCTCGATCTTCGCGGAGAGCAGATCCGGCGCGCCCGTGCCGTCTTCGAGGTTGATCCCCACGGCGCCGGCCGCGATGACGCGCGCGACGGCGTCGCCGACCTCGGCCGGGTCGCCCGAATAGCCTCCCTCGACGTCCGCGGTGATCGGAATCCGGACGACCCTCGCGATCTCTTCGACGGTCGCGACGAGCAGCGAAACGGGAAGGTGATGTCCGTCGGCGTAGCCATGGGACCAGGCGACGCCGGCGCTCGTCGTGGCGAGCGCTTTCGCCCCCAGGCTCTCGATCAGGCGGGCGCTCCCGGCGTCCCAGGCGTTCGCGAGGACGAGTAGGCCTTCGCCGTGAAGCCGGCGAAACAGTCGGGCCGCCGCCGTTTGTTCGATGGTCATCGGGTCATCCTTTCCGGCAGTTTGCGGCCGCCCGGAAAATAAATCCGCCGCCCCTGTCAATCTCGAGCGTCCTCGGACGTCGTGATAGTAGAGCGGGTTCGAAAACCCGGCTCGATATCGAAAGGAGAGACGAATGCGATTCATGGTGATCGTCAAAGCGACCAAGGGCTCGGAAGCAGGAGAGCTCCCGGACCAGAAGCTCCTCGCCGAGATGGGAAAGTACAACGAAGAGCTCGCGAAGGCCGGCGTGATGCTCGCCGGGGAAGGCCTGCAACCCAGCTCGAAGGGCGCGCGGGTCCGGTTCTCCGGGTCGAAGCGCACCGTGATCGACGGGCCCTTCGCCGAAACGAAGGAGCTCGTCGCCGGATTCTGGCTGATCCAGGCGAAGTCGAAGGAAGAGGCGATCGAGTGGGTCAAGCGCGCGCCGAATCCGTCCCCGGGCCAGGAGTCCGAGCTCGAGATCCGACAGGTGTTCGAGGCCGAAGATTTCGGAGCCGAGTTCACTCCGGAGCTCCGCGAGCAGGAGGAGCGCATCCGTGCGCAGGTGGCCGAGAAGAAGTAGGGGGGTAAATCCGCCGGCCTTCCACCGGCGGAGTGAAGATGGTGTGATCGGCAGCCGTGACGGCTGCCGACACCCTTCGCGCAATCGACGCGGTCTGGAGGATCGAGTCGGCGCGGGTCATCGCCGGGCTCGCGCGGATCGTGCGGGACGTCGGGCTCGCCGAGGACCTGGCGCAGGACGCGCTCGTGGCGGCGCTCGAGCGGTGGCCGGAATCGGGCGTCCCCGAAAACCCCGGCGCCTGGCTCATGACCACCGCCAAACATCGGGCGATCGACCTGCTCCGCCGCGGCACGCGGATGGAGCGCAAGCACGCGGAGCTGGGTCGGCTGGTCGAGGAGCGCGCCGACGTCGCCGTCGATGAGCTCGAGGCCACGATCGACGACGACATCGGCGACGACCTGCTGCGGCTCATGTTCGTCTCCTGCCACCCGTTTCTCTCGACCGAGGCGCGCGTCGCGCTCACGCTCCGACTGGTCGGAGGCCTGACCACCGAGGAGATCGCGCGCGCCTTTCTCGTCCCGGAGGCGACGGTCGCCCAGCGAATCGTCCGCGCCAGGCGAACGCTCGCCGAGGCCCGTGTCCCGTTCGAAGTCCCCCGGGGGGACGAGCGCGCCGGCCGTCTCTCTTCGGTCCTCGAGGTCCTCTATCTCGTCTTCAACGAAGGCTACGCGGCGACCGCCGGCGACGACTGGATGCGGCCCGCGCTCTGCGAAGACGCACTGCGCCTGGGGCGGATCCTGGCGGAGCTCACGCCGGGAGAGCCCGAGGTCCACGGCCTCGTCGCATTGATGGAGATCCAGGCGTCGCGTTCCGGCGCGCGGCTCGGACCGTCCGGCGAGCCCGTGCTCCTGCTCGACCAGGACCGCGGACGGTGGGACCGGCTCCTGATCCGACGCGGCCTCGCGGCGCTCGAACGCGCGGAAAGACTGGGCGCGCGCGGCCCCTACGCGATCCAGGCGGCGATTGCCGCGTGTCACGCGCGGGCGCGGACCGCGGAGGAGACGGACTGGGAGCGGATCGCGGCTCTCTACGAGGAGCTCGGCCGCCTGACGCCGTCGCCCGTGGTGGAGCTGAACCGCGCGGTCGCGGTCGGGATGGCGCGCGGTCCGGCCGCGGGTCTCGAGCTCGCTGACGCGCTGACGAGCGATCCGTCGCTCGCGAGCTACCACCTGCTGCCGAGTGTGCGCGGCGACCTCCTCGCGAAGCTCGGCCGCTCCGACGAGGCGCGTGCGGAGTTCGAGCGCGCGGCCTCTCTGACGCGCAACGCGCCCGTGCGCGCGCTCCTCCTGGAGAGGGCCAGGTCTCCACTTGCCACATTGGGGGTCAGGTCTCCACTTGCCACTTTGCCCCGCAAACGCTGGCAGAGTCAGGACTTCTCGAGGAAACCGCGGCGATGAGCGTCGCCGCGAGAGGTCCCTGCGACGAGGGCATCCTCCGGGCGACCGAGCCCTCCCCGTGCTCCGCCGCCACGGCCCGATGGGTCCTCGCGGCCACGATCCTCGGCTCGAGCATGGCGTTCATCGACGGAACGGTGGTCAACGTCGCGCTGCCCGTCCTCCAGAAGGACCTTCAGGCCTCGGTCTCGAGCGTGCAGTGGGTCGTCGAAGCGTACGCGCTCTTCCTCTCGGCTCTCGTTCTCGTCGGCGGCGCGCTCGCGGATCGGTTCGGCCGCCGCCGGGTCTTCGCGATCGGCGTCGCCCTCTTCGCGGCGTCCTCGGCGGCAAGCGCTCTCGCGCCCGGCGTCTGGTGGCTCGTGGCCGCGCGCGCCGTGCAGGGGATCGGCGCCGCGCTGCTCGTCCCGTCCAGCCTCGCGATCCTGGGCGCGGCCTTCTCGTCGCGGCAGCGCGGGCGCGCCGTCGGGTCGTGGTCCTCCTGGACCGCCGTCGCGGGCGCGGTCGGCCCCGTCGCCGGCGGCTGGCTCGTCCAGGTCGCGTCGTGGCGGGCGGTCTTCTTCCTGAATCTGCCGATCGCCGCGGCCGTGCTCGCAATCGCGCTCCGGAAAGTTCCGGAGACGCGAAATCCGTCGGCCGGACGTCTCGACCTCGCCGGCGCGCTCGCCGCGACGATCGGCCTCGCGGCGCTCGTCTTCGGCTTGATCGAAGCGCCCGCCGCGGGCTGGGCGGACACGAGGACGTGGGCTCCTCTCGTGCTCGGCGGGCTCGCGCTCGCCGCGTTCGTCCTCGTCGAGTGGCGCGGCGCCCATCCGATGGTTCCTCTGAAGCTCTTCCGGGTGCGCGCTTTTGCGGGAGCGAACCTCCTGACCCTGTTTCTCTACGGCGCTCTGGCGGCGACCTTCTTCCTGTTGCCGTTCGAGCTCATTCAGGCGAAGGGCTACTCCGCGTCGCGGGCCGGCGCGGCGCTGCTTCCGTTGATCGTCCTCATCTTCGCCCTCTCCCGCGCGGCCGGAGCGCTCGCGGACCGCGTCGGTTCGCGCCTTCCGCTGACGGTCGGCCCGGCTGTCGCGGCGGCCGGCTTCTTTCTGCTCTCCGTGCGCCACGACGACACGCGATACGTCACCACTCTCCTGCCCGCGCTCGCCGTCCTCGGACTCGGAATGGCGATCACGGTGGCTCCTCTGACGACCGCCGTCCTGAACGCCGTCGACGAGCGGGACACCGGCACGGCCTCCGGAATCAACAACGCGGTTGCCCGGGTCGCCGGCCTCCTCGCGATCGCCGCTTTCGGAATCGTCGCGGCCAGCGTGTTCGATCGGGCGCTGGACCGCCGGCTGTCCGAAGCGGGGCTCTCCGCCGTCGCTCCGAAGATTCCGGCCGCCGAGCGCCGCAAGCTCGGCGCCGCGGAGCCGCCGCCGGGCGCGAATCCGGCCGAGGCGCCCGGAATCCGGAAGGCGATCGCCGCCGCTCTCGACGACTCGTTCCGGGTGTCGATGAGGATCTCCGCGGGGCTCGCGCTCCTGTCTTCCGTGAGCGCGCTGGCGTTGATCCGGGGCCGGTCTCCGCGCTGATACGGGTCAGCCCGGAGGCTTCGAACCGCGTCAGCCCGGAATCGCCGCGCTTCGCGACTCCGCGATGGAAGGGACGTCGCGCCCCTCCCCCGGCCCGAGCACCCAGAACCGGGGCGGCGACGCGCTTCGGCTTTGCCGCAACGCTTCGATCCGTGCCGACGGTTCTTGCTCTCCGTCGTCGGCCAGGCGAAACGTGCCGAAGTGGATCCCCGCGCTCACCTCGGCCCCGAGAACGTCGTGCGCGTC
>QHVV01000034.1:14089-14651 GCA_003222385.1 Acidobacteriota bacterium | reverse complement strand
CGAAGTACATCGCGCCGGCGGGACCCGAGACCACGAAGCCCGACCAGAGCGCGCGATTCCGATCGAAGAGCCCGCGCCCCGAAAAGTGCTGCGCCGGGACGGCGGTCACCCGGATTCCCTCGCGAACGCCGGCGGATTCCCACCAGTCGAGCTCGTGGACGTTGCGCGCTCCCCTTCGGACGAGCATGGCCCGGTTGGCGAGCGGCACGAAGATCCTGGGGCGGTGCTCGGACGCGAGACGATCGAGCGTCGCGACGTCCAGGTGATCGTAGTGGTTATGGCTGACGAGCGCGACGTCGATCGGCGGAAGCTGCTCCCATGTCAGACCCGGGGAGTGGACGCGCTTCGGTCCCGCGAAGGAGACCGGGCTCGCGCGCTTCGACCAGATCGGATCGGTCAGGACGTTCAGCCCGTCCATCTGGACGAGGACGGTCGAGTGGTTGACGAACGTGACGCGCATCGCGCCGCTCCCGACGCGG
Organism: Acidobacteriota bacterium; assembly: GCA_003222385.1. Taxonomy (GTDB): domain Bacteria; phylum Acidobacteriota; class Thermoanaerobaculia; order UBA5066; family Gp7-AA6; genus Gp7-AA6. The sequence continues at coordinate 14,172 of QHVV01000034.1, read as the reverse complement.
TGCGGGGGATCGGCCGACGGCGGGATCTCCGTCCACTTTCGCCACGGACCCGGCTCGCGGGTCCGCATCCACTTGACGAAATC
>QHVV01000034.1:1715-13957 GCA_003222385.1 Acidobacteriota bacterium | reverse complement strand
TTCAAGCGGATCTGCGCGAGCGCGTTTTCTGCCGGGTACAGCTGCTGCTCCGCCTGCAGAACATCGAGATATCCCGCGAGGCCCGCGACGTAGCGCTCGTTCGAGAGCTTCACCGCCTGCTGGTACGCCGCGACGGTGCGCGCCTGCTGCTCTTCGGCCCGCGCGAGCCTCTCGTGCGCGACGAGGGCGGAAGAAGCCTCGCCGAACGCGTTCGTGACCGCGCGCTCGTACAGGACCTTCGCCTGCTCCCACTGCGCGACGCGCGCGTCGTACTGGTTCCTCAAGCGGCCTCCGGTGAAGAGAGGACCCGCGAGCCCCGCGGCGATCGACCACGTCTTTCCGACGCCGAAGAGGTCCGACACCTGCGAACTGATCCCCCCGTATGCTCCGGTCAGGCTGATCCGGGGGAAGAAGTCGGCGACCGCCGCCCCGACGTTCGCGTTCGCTGCGACGATCTGCTGCTCGGCCTCGCGGAGGTCGGGCCGACGCCGCAGCAGATCCGAAGGAAGACCCGGCGGAACCTCCGGAGGAAGGAACTGATCCGTGAGGGCGGCGCCGCGCGGGACGTCGACGGGGTTCTTCCCCAGGAGCAGGTTGATCTCGTTCTCGAGCGCGACGATCTGGCTCTCGAGCTGCGGGACCCGCGCCGCGACGCTCGCGAGCGACGCCTCCGCGCTCGCGGTCTCCAGGCCTGATGCCTCACCGGCCTCGAAGCGCCGGCGGAAGAGGTCGTACGTCTGCTGGAACGCCGTGGTCGTCCGCTTCGCGACGTCGAGCTCGGTGTCGAGCTCGCGGAGCTGGAAATATCGGGTCGCGACGTCCGAGACCAGAGAGAGCAGCACGCCGCGGCGCGCTTCCTCCGTCGCGAGAAACTGCGCGCGCGCGGCCTCGCTCAACCGGCGGATGCGCCCCCACAGGTCGAGCTCCCAGGAAAGTCCGAGGTTGACGTCGTGGAGGTCGATCGTCCCGATGCCCGGCGCCGCTTCTTCCGACTGTCGCGAGCGCGACCACTGCGCGCTGTACTGGATCTGCGGGAAGAACTGCGACCGCGCGATCCCGGCGTTGGCGCGGGCCTCCTCGACGCGGGCCACCGCGAGACGGACGTCGTAGCCGTTCTTCAGGGCGTCGCCGATCAGGGCGCGGAGCGTGTCGTCGTTGAAGAGTTGCCACCACGGCTGATCCGCGAGCGATGCGGCCTCTCCGGGACCGGCCTCCCCGCGGACTTTCTCCGGGACGTTCAACGCCGGTCGCCTGTAGTTCGGCCCGACCGCGCACGCCGTCGCGAGGACGGCCGGCAGGAGGAACGCGAGGCGACTCTTCATCGAACGGCTTCCGCCGTCGACGCGGCCGCCGGCGCCTCCACCGGAACCGGGCGGTGCCCCGCGCGGAAGAACGACGTCTTGTCCAGGACCTTCTCCTGGAACGTCTCGAGGAAGAGATAGATCACCGGGGTGATGAAGAGCGTGATGAACTGCGACAAAACGAGCCCTCCCACGATCACGAGGCCGAGCGGCCGCCGGGAAGCGCCATCGGCTCCGAAACCGAGTGCGATCGGGAGCGCGCCGAAGACGGCCGCGAGCGTGGTCATCACGATCGGGCGGAAGCGGTCCATGCTCGCGTCGTGGATCGCCTTCTCCGCCTGCTCGCCGGCGTCGACCCGCGCCCGCGCGAAGTCCACGATCATGATCGCGTTCTTCTTGACGATGCCCATCAGCATGAACATGCCGACGTAGGCGTACAGCGACGCGGTCTGCCGGAACAGGAAGAGCGTCAGGAGGCCCCCCACGAGCGCCGTCGGCAGCGTCGAGAGGACCGTGATCGGGTGGACGTAGCTTTCATAGAGGATCGCGAGGATCACGTACATCACGAAGACGGCGAGGAGCATCAGGATGGTCAGGTTCCGGACGGTGTCGCGGAACGTGAGCGCCTCGCCCTGGAGGCCCGAGCGCAGGGTCGGCGGGACCACCGAGGCCGCGGTCTTGTTGATGAAGTTGGTCGCGTCGCCGATCGGCACGCCCGGCTTGAGATTGAAGAAGAACGTCACGCTCGTGAACTGGTTCAGGTGGTTGACGCTCTGGAGCCCGAGCGATTGCTTCCACGTGACGAGCTCGCGCAGCGGCACGAGGTTCTGCCCGTCATCCGACTTGATGTAGAGAAGTGAGAGGTCCTCGGGCTCCGCGCGCGCGGAGTCCTGGGCCTCGAGGATCACCTGGTATTGGTCCTGCGGCCTCTTGATCAGATACAGATAGTTCTGCGAATAGGAGTTCCGGAGCAGGGTCAGGATCCGCGCCTCCGAGACCCCGTACGTCTTCGCCTGGTCGCGCCGGATCTCGATGTCCAGGTTCGGCGTGTTCGCGAAGTAGTCGGAGGAGACCGAAAGGAAACCCGGGTACTCGCGGAACTTGCCCATGAGCTTGCCGGCCGTCTCGTAAACCTGGCCGGGATTGACGCCGGACACGGCGAAGGCGTACTGCCCCTGGCTCTGGTTCGTGGCGCCCGTCGAGATCTGGAGAACCGGATACGGACGGAGAAACGCCATCACGCCCGGCACCGAGCTGATCTTGCCCATCAGCTGCCCCGCGACCTGCGGGATCGGAGCGCGCTCCTTCGGCGGTTTGAGAAACGTGAACGTCAGCCCCATGTTGCCCGGCAAAAAACCGGTGGCGCCGGTCATCGTGAAGTCCATGAGAACGCTCGGATCCTGGTGCAGGGCCGCGTCCACGTCGTTCTGGATCGCGTGCATCTGCTGGGGTGAGGAACCCTCTTTTCCGAGGAAGACGCCGGTCACGACGCTCGAGTCCCCGGTCGGCAGAAAAGTCTTCGGGATCTTGAAGAAGAGGAAGATCGTCCCGGCGAGACAGACCACCCAGATCGCCGTCGAGATCCACCGGCGCTCCAGGAACCACCAGAGTCCCCGGCCGTACGACCCGAGGACCCGCTTCTCCACCCCTCCGATGACCCGCTCCATCCAGGTCTTCTTCGAACCCGGGCCGCGGTCCTGGAGCAGGCGCGCGGACATGAGCGGGGTCAGGGTCAGCGACACGATGCCCGACGCCAGGACCGCGACGACGATCGTGATCGCGAACTCGCGGAAGATCCGCCCGACGAGTCCGGACATGAAGACGAGCGGGATGAAGACGGCCGCCAGCGAGATCGTCATCGAGAGGATCGTGAAGCTGATCTCCTTCGCGCTGTTGATCGCGGCTTCGAACGCCTTCTCGCCCCGCTCCATGCGCCGCACCGTGTTCTCCAGAAAGACGATGGCGTCGTCCACGAGGAAACCGATCGCGAGCGTCAGGGCCATCAGCGAGAGGTTGTCCAGGCTGTAGCCGAGGAGGTTCATCACGACGAACGTGATCAAGAGCGACAGCGGGAGCGCGACGGCCGGGATGAGCGTGTCGCGGGCGCGTCCCAGGAAGAGAAAGATGACCGCGACGACGAGCACGAACGCGATCAAGAGCGTCGTCTGGACGTCGTTGACCGAGTGGACGATCGACTGGGAACGGTCGTAGATCGGAGTCACGCGGACGGAGCCCGGGAGCTCGGCGCCGATGACCGGCAGGACGGCGCGGATCGACTTCGACACTTCGACCGCGTTCGCGCCCGCCTGCCGGTTGACCGCGACGATCACCGTGGCCGACGGCACGTTGTAGCCGCGGACCCAGAACCGCATGTTGACCCGCTCGTCCTGGACCGAGTCCTTCACCTTCGCGACGTCGCGCAGATAGACGGGAGCGCCCTCTTTGCCGCCGACGATCAGGTTCGCGTAGTCCGCGGCGGTCACGAGCTGTCCCTGCGGCTGGAGCACGGCCGTGCCGGCGGAGCTGTCGAGCTGTCCCGCGCCGGTCGAGCTCGTGCCGTTGCGGACGGCCGCCGCGACGTCGTCGACCGAGATGCCGCGGGCCCACATCGCGGAGGGATCCGCCTTGATCCGGATCGCCGATTTCGTCCCGTAGACGTTGACGCGCGAGACGCCCGGGAGGATCGAGATCCGCTGGCCGACCTGCGTGCTGCCGTAGTCGTAGAGCTGGCCCTGCGTGACCGACTCGCTCGTCAGCGCGATGTACATGATCGGCGCGTCGTTCGGGTTGGTCTTGGAGAAGGAGGGGGGCGACGGCAGATCGACCGGGAGCGCGCCGGTCGCCTGCGAGATCGCCGTCTGCACGTCGGTCGCGGCCGCGTCGATCGACTTTCCGAGGGCGAACTGCAGCGTCATGCTCGTCGTCCCCTGGCTGCTCTGCGACGTGATGAGCTCCAGCCCGTTGATCTGCATGAACTGCCGCTCGAGCGGAGTCGCGATGTTGTTGGCGACCGTCTCGGGCGAGGCGCCGGGGTAACCCGCAAAGACGTTGATGACCGGATAGTCGACGGTCGGCAGGTCGTTGACCGGAAGGCGCCGATACGCGATGACGCCGAACACGATGACCGCGGCGGTCAGGACCGCCGTCATGACGGGACGCCGGATGAAGGGCTCGGAGAGGTTCATGACTTCTGACCTCCGGCGGCCTCTCCGGGCCGGGCAGTGGGCTGCGGCGCGGGAGGAGCCTCCGGGTTGGCCGCCGGCTGCGCCAGCTCCCGCACCTTGCCGCCCGGCGTCACGCCGAGCTGGCCGTTGACGACGACTTTCTCACCCGGTTTCACGCCCTGCGAGATCACGACCAGGTCCCCCTGCCGCTGCCCCGTCACGACCGGACGAAGCTCGGCGGTCGAGTCGGGCTTGACGACGTAGACGAACGAGCCCTTCGCCGACATCTGCGGCGCGACCGCCGGGACGAGCACGGCGTTCGGCAACGTCGAGAGCACGAGTCGGACGTTGACGAAACGGCCGGGCCAGAGCCGATGGTCGGGGTTTGCGACCGTCGCGCGAAGTCCAACGGTTCCTGTCTGGGCCTGCACGGAATTGTCCAGGAACGTGAGCGCGCCGGCGACCGGCTTGTCGGGCTCGTCGGGCAGCCGGACCTCCGCCCTGAGAGCTCCCGACCGCATGTTGCGCTGGACTGCGGTCAGGTCGTTCTCCGTGACGGTGAAGTCGGCGTAGATCGGGTCGAGCCTCTGAACCGTCAGGAGCGTGGTTTCGTTCTCCTTGACGACGTTGCCGGGATCCACGAGCCGGCGGCCGGCTCGCCCGTCGATCGGCGAGTGGATCTGGCAGTACTGAAGGTTCAAACGCGCCGTCTCGACCGCGGCCTCCCCCTGCTGGATCTGCGCCCGCGCGACGGCGAAGGCGTTCTTCCTCTGGTCGTACTCGAGCTGCGAGATCGCCTTCGTCTGGATGAGACCCGCGGCCCGGTCGACCTGGATTCGCGCGAAGTCGAGCATTGCCTTCGACTGCGCGACGGTGCCCTGCGCGGCGGCGAGCTGCGCCTGGAACGGCCGCGGATCGATCGTGAAGAGAAGCTGACCCTTCCGGACGTCCGCCCCGTCGGTAAAGTGGATCTGCAGAATCCGGCCGGACAACTGCGGCTTGACGTCGACCAACTCGCGCGCGACGACCTTGCCGACCTGGTCGAGATAGAGCGGCACGTCGCGCGCCACCGCCTCGGCGACCGACACCGGCGCCGGCGGCCTCTCAAACCCCTGCGGCGCCTGTTTCTTGCAGCCCGCGGCGACGACGAGCGAAACGACCACGACGATAAGAGATACGTTTTTTTTCATTCACCTGCTCCGGTCGGAAGCGAACGCCCGAGGCGGCTCGCAGCGTCGGTCCGGGCGTTTCCGTGCTCGGGGAGGAATTCCGTGGTGCTTCGTCGGCCGCTGCCCTTCGCGCGCTCCATGCCGAAAATACTATCCGGCGGCCCGGGGATACAAATCAGAGGGCCGCGTTCCGTTTATACGCCGCCTTCGCGGCCGGGTTGCGTCACGGCGGCACGACCCCGTGACGTTTATCGTCCGGCCGTCGAGATCCCCCGCTCTTCGAGCAGTACCCCGGTCGCCCGCGCGAGCTCGGTGGCGGCCTTGCGGTAGTCGGTGAGCGCGGAGGTCTCGGTGACGCGCGCATTGGTCAGATCGTTCTGCCGCGTCAGCACGAGGAAGTTCGTGGAGATCCCCACCGCGAAGCGCTCCTGCTCGGCATAGAGCTGGGTCTCGGCCGCGACCCGCGCCGCCCGCGCCGCTTCGATCCGCTGCCGCGCGGACTCGAGCGCGAAGACCGCGTTTCGGACCTCGGCCTGGACCTGTTGCTCCTCCCCGGAGACGGCGAGCGTGGCCTGCGACAGCGCGGACTTCGCGACCGCGAGGTTCGCGCGCGCGGTCCGATTGCCGATCGGGAAGGAGAAGGAGACTCCGACCGACGCGTTCGGAAACTCGTTGTCGGCGATCGTTCCATACGACCGCCCCCACGTGCCTTCGAGCGCCGGAGGGACGACGATCGGCTGTCCAGCGAATGCCTCGGCGTCCGGGCTTCTCCGTCCCGCCAGTCCCCTTCGCTCGTAGGCGCCGACGAGGTCGAGCCGCGGTTTCAAGTCGCTCCGGCGCGCGTCCACCTGCGCCTCGAAGCGCGCCCAGCGGGCTTTCGCCTCGGCGATCTCGGGGCGCCGCGCAAAAGCGGTTTCGAGCGCCTTCCCGATGTCGGGCCGGGAAGCCGTCGCCGCGGGGTCGTCGGCGGGCACGATCTCGGCGGACCAGGACGGATCTCTCGGGTCGCCCAGCACGAGCAGCTTCAGCGTGTTCTCGGCCTCGGCCACCCGCTGGCGCGTGAGAGCGAGATCGCCTTTGCGGCGCTCGCGCTCGGCGGTCGGCTGCGCGACCTCGGTTTCGCCGAGAGTCCCCGCCTCCACGCGACTCTTCGTCTCCGAAAGCTGCTTCTCCGCCAGCGCGACCGCGCTCTCGATCGAGGCGACGTCCCGCCGCGCGGCGACGAGGCTCCAGTACGCGGCGTCGACCTGCCGGATCGTGTCGGAGACGACGCGGGTCAGGCGCGCTTCCGAAGCGCTCCGATCCGCTGCCGCCACGCGGATCGCTTCGCGGGCCGGATCGATCGCGAGATTGCGCAGCAACGGCTGCCGGACCGAGACACCCACGTCGGTCGAGTAGGCGGGAGAAAGAATCGTGAAGACGTTGTCGGTCGTCGAGCGGTCCGCGCCTCCGAAGAGCGCGACGGTCCCGCCCGTCGGAAGAAGCTGCGAGAAAGAGGTCGTGGCGCTCACGCTCTCGATCTCCGGCGCGAGCCCGCCCGCCGGCGCGCCGGAGAACGCCGAGTTGACCGGGTCGGTGTGCCGGTGCCATCCGAGGTCGGCGTCCCAGACGACGTCGTAAGCGCCCCGGGCACCCACGACCGCGAATCCGGCCTGCTCCACGTTTTCGCGCTCGACCGCCAGGGTCGTGTTGCGCTCGAGCGCGCGGCGCGTGGCTTCCTCCAGTGACAAGGGAAGAGTGGGAGTTTGCGCGGAGGCGACGGACGCCGCTGCGGCGAAGAGGACAATGATCCGACGGATCCAACGGATACGGGACATTTCACGATCTCCCTTCGTCGCCGACGGCCAGGCGCTCCGCGGAGGCGGACGAGCGCGAGATCCGCCCGTCGAGGGTTCTGGCCAGGCACTCGAACGCCCGGCTCCGCAGAGACGAGAGCGCGCTCCGCTCGACGGGCGTGAATTCGAGGCCGACCGAGGAAGCGAGCTCGAAGCTCCTCGGTCCGACGGGAAGAAAGGACTCCCGGAACCCGTCGTCGGTCAAAATCTTTCCGAGCAGCACCTCGACGTGTTTCTGTGACATTTCGATCTCTCCGGAGAGCTGTATTACAGGAGCCGTGCCGCGGTGGGGGGATCGGCAGGAAGCTCGGAACTCTCAGGCTGTCAAAGAGTTAGCTGCCAACTGGTCGACCGGAGCTGCGGTGCGTCGGGCGCGAACCTGCGCGGAAATCGACAGGTTGCGGACAGAGCCGCACCGACCGGCAATGCCGGCGTGCCGATCTCGCGGACCTAGTTCGTCGTACGAGGAGGGCCCGGGTCCTCCGCGATACCGTTACGCCATGGCGAAGTGGTTCTTCGAGCCGGGACACACGGCGGCGGAGTTTCGCGCCCGACACATGATGGTCACCTGGGTGCGCGGACACTTCAAGAACGTCCGGGGAAATCTCGTTTTCGACTTGGAAAACCCCCGCGCGACCTCTGCCGACGTGACGATCGATGTTGCGAACCTCTGGACGGGAGAGCCCGATCGCGACGCGCACTTGCGGAGCGCCGATTTTCTGGACGCTGAGAACCATCCGACCATCACTTTCCGGGGAAACGAAGCCCAGCTCCTCGGGGCGGACGAGGCAAAGTTCAAAGGCGAGCTGACGATCCGCGGGGTCACGCGGCCGGTCTCGCTCGACGTGCGATACCTCGGCCGGTGGAAGACTCCCTGGTGGGAGGACGGCGTGGACAAAGGCCCCAGGATTCGCGCCGGCTTCGTGGCCACGACGCGGATCAACCGGAAGGACTTCGGGGTGAACTGGAACGACACGCTCGACCGGGGCGGTATCGTCGTCGGGGACGACGTCTACATCACGATCGACGCGGAAGCGATTCTCGAGCCTGGTCCAGCCTAGAGCGGCGCTCTAGGCCACGCCGTATTTCTGGAGCCGCGAGTAAAGCTGCGCGCGTGTGATCCCGAGCAGGCGCGCCGCCTGCGCCTTGTTGTTGCGCGCGTCCTTCAGCGCGTTCTCCACCAGCTCGCGCTCGACGTCTTCCAGGCTCTTCCCCGCCGTCGCGACCGATGCGGTCCCGCGGCCATTGCCGCCGTTCTGAGTGAGCGGCAGGTGCGCCGCCGTGATCAGACCGCCGCCGCACAGGATGATCGCTCGTTCGATCGCGTTGCGCAGCTCGCGCACGTTGCCTGGCCATGAATAGGCAAGCAGCGCGTCGCGCGCCTCCTTGGAGATACCGGCGCACGGGCCCGCCTTCGGTCCGATCTCCTGAATGAAGGATTCCGCGAGCAGGAGAATGTCGTCTTTTCTCTCCCTCAGCGGAGGCAGCGCGATCTCGAAGACTTTCAGTCGGTAATAAAGGTCCTCCCGGAACTGGCCGGAGGCGAGCGCGGCCGTGATGTCACGGTTGGTCGCTGCGATGACGCGCACGTCGGCCTTCTGGACGCGCGAGCCGCCGAGGCGCTGAAACTCTCGCTCCTGCAACACTCGCAGGAACTTCGCCTGGACAGAGGGTGACATCTCGGCCACTTCGTCCAGAAAGAGCACCCCACCGGCGGCCTGCTCGATCTTCCCGGCGCGCGACTGCAGCGCTCCCGTGAAGGCGCCCCGCTCGTACCCGAAGAGCTCGGATTCGAGGAGCTGCTCGGGAAGCGCGGCGCAGTTGATCGCGAGGAACGGCTTGCTCGAGCGCGGTGACGCAGCGTGAATCGCGCGCGCCACGACTTCCTTGCCGGTGCCGGACTCCCCCGTCAGGAGGACAGTCGTCTCCGTCTTCGCGACTTTCGAGACGTGATCGAGGACCTCTCGCCAGCTCTTCGACTTTCCGATGATCTGCCGCGCGCCGCCCATCGATGCGAGCTGCTCGGTGAGCGAGGCGACTCGGCCCTCGAGCCGGAGCGCTTCCTCACGCGCCTCCGCTGCGATCCGCGCCTCCACGGCGATCTTCTCGTGCGAGAGGACGAGAGCGACCTGGTCCGCGATGCGCCGAGCGATGTCGGCGTCCTCTTCGCGATACTGCGCCACGTTGCGCGAGAGGAAGTTCAGGCCGCCGACCGTCTCCCCTTCCAGACGGATCGGCACGCGGAGCATCGAGCGGATCCCGTCGCGCTTCATGAGCTCGAACTTCTCCGTGCAGCAGCCCGGCTCCCGGCGGATGTCGGGCACCAGGAAGAAGCTCCAGTCGGCGCTCTCGCGTGCGTCTTCGTCGAGCGGAATCGTCTTCGGCATGTCCACCATCCGCTCGCCCGTGTACGCGTGGATGCGCACGCTCTGGCGGTCCTTCGAGATCAGCCCGAGCGCCATCCGGTCGTGCGGCAGGATCCCGGTGACCGCCGCCGACAGCTGATCGAAGACCTCGCGGATGTCGAGCGCCTTCGACAGCATCGGCACGAGAGACTCGAGCGCCTCGCTGCGCTGGCGCCGCTCCTTCTCCTTGCGGAAGAGCCGCTCGTGCTGGAGCGCCAGCGAAACGAGATCGGCGATCGCGAGAATCGTTTCCTCGTCCTCGGCGACGTAGACGTTCTCCCGGGCCGAAGCGAACCAGATGCTGCCGAGCGGACGGGGGCCCGGCAGAAACGTGGAGATCAGCGAGCGGCAGCCGAGCTCCGCGATCCGGCGGTCGAGCGCATAGGCCGGATCGAGCTTCGTGGTGATGTCGGCGTGCCGGGCGACCTGACCCATCGGGGGCAGGCGCACCTGCGGCGAGACGTCGGAGCGCCGGTAGGGCAGGCCGAGCTCCTCGATCCCGCCCTCTCCGACGATCGAGTAGACCGAGAAGCTCTCGTCCTCCGGCATGGCATCCGGGGGGAGATCGAAATTTTCCGTGACGTTGACTCCCATGGTGTCGAACGGCAGCGCCAGCCGAGCGGCTTCCGCGACCCGCGAGAGCACGTTCTTCAAGCTCATGCTCTCGCCCACCGCGCGCGCGATCGCGGAGAGAGCTGGACCCAGGCCGTCTTCCCGTGAAGGGCGTGCCGGACGCGTTGCCGTCTCGACGGATTCCACGAGCCTCATTCTAGGCAAAGGGCCGGCTCTCCGGGGGCCTTTGCGCGGAGCCGGGTGTTCGATCACACCGCGACCTCGACCAGCTCGGGCCCGGATTCTTCCGGATTCTCCTCGGCGGATGCGACTTTCGCCCGCGTGCGGGCCACGAGCACGTAAATCGCTGGCACGAAGAAGAGCGTGAAGACGGAGCCGATGATCATCCCCGAGACGAGCGTGATACCGATCGAGTTCCGGGCGCCGGCTCCCGGCCCTCTCGCGAAAACGAGCGGGAGATGGCCCATCACGGTCGCCGCGGTCGTCATCAGGATCGGGCGCAGCCGCGTCGAGGCCGCCTCGATCACGGCGTGGAGTTTTTCGCGCCCCTGCTCCTGCAGGTTGTTCGCGAACTCGACGATCAGGATGCCATTCTTCGCCACGAGGCCGACGAGGGTGATCAACCCGATCTGGCTGTAGATGTTCAGCGTGGTCGCGCCGAGGAACGGGAAGAGCAGCGCGCCGGAGAGCGCGAGCGGCACCGACCCCGCGAGGATAATGAATGGATCGCGGAAGCTCTCGAACTGCGCGGCGAGGACCAGGTAGATCAGGATCCCGGAGAGGAGGAACGTGCCGAGGAACTTCTTCCCTTCGGTGCGCAGCTGCCGGGACTCGCCCGCGTAATCGACCGTGAAGCCCTTCGGGAGGACCTTCTTCGCCTCGTTCTCGAGCATCGTGAGCGCGGTGTTCAGTGAAACGCCGGGCGGGATCACGCCCTGGATGCGCACGGCGTTCAGCTGCTGGAATTTCTTCAGGTCGCGCGGTTCGGTCGATGTCCTGAGTGTCGCGAAGGTCGAGAGCGGCACCAGCTTGTCGTCTCTCCCGGTGACATAGATGCCCGCGAGCTGCTCCGGCGTGAGGCGCTCGGCGCGCTTGATCTGCGGAATGACCTTGTAACTTCGCCCCTGGATCGAGAACCGGTTGACGTAGTTCCCGCCGAGCAGCGTCGAGAGGTCCTGGCCGGCCTTGGAGAGGTCGACCCCCTGCGACCGGAGCTTGTCGCGGTCGAACACGACCTCGGCCTGCGGCTGGTCGAACTTCAGGTCAGAGTCGGCGTAGATAAATATGCCGCTCTGGAACGCCTTGCCTACAAGCTGGTTGGCGAACTGGGCGAGCTGTTGCGGCTCTGCCGCCGAAGCAATTACGAAATCAACCGGGAAACTCCCACCACCCGGCAGCGGTGGTGGCGTAAGCGGAATCACGCGGACGCCGGCAATCTTCGACAACGGTCCGGTTGACTGAATCAGAAGCTGCTGTGCGGTCTTCTGGCGTTGGCTCCAGGGCTTGGTCACCATGCCACCGAAGCCGCCTGTGGGGTCCGTGATCTGAAAGATGCTCTCGCTCTCAGGCATCGAGTGGTATACGTCGTAGATCTCAGACGTGTATAGCTTGGTCTGATCGAGTGTGGAGTTGGGGGAAGCCTGGATCACCCCGAAGACCACACCCTGGTCCTCGGCTGGCGCCAGCTCCCGCTGCGAGAACATATAAAACGGAACGATCAACAGCGCCACAATCACCCACACGGTGAAAACCACGGGCCGGTATTGCAACGTGCCGGCCAGGGTCCGCGTATAAG
>QHVV01000034.1:0-1644 GCA_003222385.1 Acidobacteriota bacterium | reverse complement strand
GCGCTCGGTATCTCCGGCACGCAGCAACTTCGAACCCATCATCGGTGACAACGTCAGCGCGACAACTCCCGATATGATGACCGCTCCCGCGAGAGTGAACGCGAATTCGCGGAACAGCGCGCCGGTCAACCCTCCCTGGATGCCCACCGGGGCATAAACCGCGGCCAGGGTGATCGTCATTGCAATGATCGGACCCACCAGCTCACGGGCGGCGTCAATTGCTGCATGATAGGGAGTCTTGCCCTGCTGAAGGTGCCGCTCGACGTTCTCCACCATCACGATCGCATCGTCCACAACCAGGCCGACCGAGAGCACGATGGCCAACAGGGTCAAAAGGTTGATGGTGAAGCCGGCCGCGAGCATCAGGAAGACGGCGCCGATCAGCGAGACGGGAATTGCGATCACAGGAATCAGAACCGATCGAAATGAGCCCAGGAACAAAAAGATGCTAAGTGTATGCAAAACTTCTTTGATCGCGTCCTGGATGTACCCCGTGGAATCGTAGGGGATGCCGACCTTCATGCCGACCGGCAACTGGGCCCGGATTTCCGGAATGGCTTCCCGGACCTTCTTAATGACCTCGAGGGAGTTGGCGGTGGGCAGAACCCAGACACCCATGAAGGTCGCGGACTCTCCGTTAAAGCGGACGTCCTCGTCGTAGGTCTCAGCGCCCAGCACGACATCAGCAATTTCGCCGAGACGGACTACAGTTCCCTTGTCCTGCTTCACCACGAGCTGGCGAAATTCTTCCGCAGTGCGCAGATCGGTGTTAGCTACCAGGTTCACCGATACCATTGAGCCTTTTGTCTTTCCCAGCGCCGAAAGATAATTGTTGTTGGCGAGGGCATCACGCACCGACGACGGCGTAATGCCGAGGGCCGCCATCTTTTCCGGCTTGAGCCAGACGCGCATGGCGAAGGTGCGTTTTCCCAGAATATCGGCGCGCTGGACGCCACTGATGGCGCTCAGCTTGGGCTGCACCACGCGCGTCAAATAGTCGGTAATCTGGTTTTGGTCAAGGTCGGCGGAGGAGAACCCCAGGTACATTGCCGCAAACTGGGTATCGGCCGTCTGCAGATCAATGATTGGCGCCTCGGCTTCGGGTGGCAGGTCATTGCGGACCTGGGCCACCTTGGACTGTATCTGGGTGAGCGCTGCGTTGGTGTCGTAGTTGAGCTTCAAATGCACGGTAATCGTGCTGACGCCCTGGGCGCTCGAGGACTCCATGTAATCAATGCCGTCGGCGCTGGCAATCACGCGCTCCAGCGGGGTGGTAATGAATCCGCGGACCAGGTCAGCGTTTGCACCCACGTACACCGTGGAGACCTGCACCACCGCGATGTCGCTACGCGGATACTGCCGCACGCTCAGTGAACGAATAGACTGCAGGCCCGCGATCAGAATCACCAGGCTGACAACAATTGAGAGGACCGGACGTTTGACGAATAGATCTGTGAACTTCATCTAGTTGTCCTCGGGCTTGGGGGCCGGATTGTTTTCCGGCTGGATCTTGTTGTTGACCGCCACCGCCGCGCCGTTGCGCAGCTTGAAGACACCTGAGGTCACAACCTCGTCGCCCGGGTTTATGCCTGAGACAACTCCGACCTGGTCGCCACGTGCGCCTTCTACCTTGACGAACTGCTG
>QHVV01000033.1 GCA_003222385.1 Acidobacteriota bacterium | reverse complement strand
GACGATCGAGAGCGCGATCAGGGGCTCGACGATCGACCGGGAGAGCGACACGACGCCGTAGATCGTCAGCCCGAGAGTGATCGTGTGCGCGACCGTGAACGCGGTCACCTGGAGGAGGACCGGCTTCAGGCGGGTCGACAGGAGAAAGATCCCGAGCACGAAGAGGATGTGGTCCGTGCCTTTCGGCAGGATGTGGGTGTAACCGAGCGCGAGGTACTGCCGGATCACCTGTCCACGCGTGGGCGGAACGATCGTCGAAGCGAGCTGGAACGGCGCGCTCTCCTTTCCGTTCTCGAGCCACTGCCTCTCGACGTTCTCCTGGCCCTCGGTCTCGAGAGTGAGCATGTAGGTCCCCAGCGCGCCGGAGTTCGACCAGGTGAACGTCCGCGCGCCCGGCGAGACGGGGCCGGTCAAGAGAAGGCGCAGCTCCGCACCCGCGGCGACCGAGGCGTCCGTCGCGCCGGGTAATCGCCCGAGCGCGATCCGGACGGCAACCGGCTTGCCGTCGAACGACGGCTGTGCGCCGGCGACGGCCTGGGCCGCGATCCCGCCGACCCTCTTCTCGAGGAACGGCGTCATTCCCTGGATCGCCGGAGCGTTCGCGGGCACGTGGACGCCGAATCCGGGCGGCAGATGCTCCCGGTCGACGATGAGCTCGACGACGAACGTCCCGTCCTTGCGGAACGTCGCGTTGGTCCGGATCGTCCCGAGCTCGTGTGCGAAAGCGGCGGCCTCCAGAAGAGGCGCGACGAGACAAAGAAGAGAGATTCGACGGATCACGCCTGCAAGTACGAATGAGGGCGGATGCGCGGATGCCTCGAAACGAACCTAGCCCGCGCCGGCGAGCCAGGCCACCGCCGAGCTCGGGTCGAGCACCGGAAGAGGCGCGTTCCGGAATCCTCTCGGGTCGCGCGTCGCGAGGACGTCGCAACCGGCGGCAACCGCGCTCGCAGCGCAGACGGAATCCTCGTAGTCCGGCAGAGAAAGCGCGAGGGCGCTGCGGAGGACGGCTTCGTCGACTCTGGCCGCTCGGAAGACCGAAAGAAGATCCTCGACCACCCGGCGGGCGAAGCGAGCTCCGCGGGCGCGCCGAGCGAGGTAGTGGACCGTCGTCACACCATGTGCCGGGACGAGGCCGGCTCCGGCGCCGCGCTCGATCGCGCTCCAGAGAGCAGCCGCCGCGGTGACGTGAGGTTTTCGTTCCAGGAGAACGTCGAGCAGGATGTCGACGTCGAGGAGGATCTTCTTCACCGGTATTTCGTCTCGAGATAACGGCGGTAGTCCCCCGCGCGAGCGCGCTTCAAGGAGCCGCGGAGCTTTCCGAGAACCGGAGGATCGCCCTTGTCTTCCGGAGTCCGTGAGACGAGGTCGAGGTAGACCTCGACCATGCGTGATACGGACGTCCCGTATTTTTTGGCTTCCCGCTTGGCCCTCCGGATGACCTCCGGATCGACGCTCAGAGTCAACTTGCCGGTCATACGTACGATATTATCGTACATATACGTATATTGTCGCGGCGGGGATCTTCCCGGCTAGTTCTCTCCATTCGGCAGGTTGAGCAGCCGGCGGAACGGATCCTTCCAGGGGAATGCCTGGGCGTACCGCCAGATCCGATCGGTCAGCGGCGGCTTGGCCGCCGGGTTCTTGAAGCATTCCGCGCAGCGGGGGAGTTTGCCGAAGTCGTGGGCGCGGAAACCTTCCTCGATCGTGTCGAGGAACGGGGACGACGCGATCTCGGCGATCGAGCTCTCCCGCACGTTGCCGAGCTTCTGTGTTCCGTCGTAGTCGTAGCAGCAGTGGGTGACGTCGCCGTTGCAGAGGATGACGAACCACTGGTAGGGCGTTCCCTGGAAGCAGCCGTAGTAGGCCTGGTGGAGCTCGGTGACCTCGGAAGTGTCGAGTCCTTCGCACGTCTTCTGGATGACGACGGCCTGCGGGTATTTGTCGAGCCGGAAAAACTCCCGGAAGTCCTTGACCGACTCGTCGTGGGTCTGGGTCGTGATCATGCGCTGGATCTCGACCGTGATCTTCTTGCCCTTCGACATCTCCAGGAAGCGGCGGATGTTCTCGACGACGGCGTCGAACCGGCCGCCCTTTCGAACGATCGGATAGACGTCGGGTTTCAGCGTGTCGATGCAGAGGCGGATCTTCGAGAGCGAGCTCGAAAGGATCTTCCTGCCCCATTCCTCCGTTAGAAGGGTCGCGTTCGTCGAGACGCAGACTCCCGGAAAGAGGTCGATCGCCTCCGGGAGCTTCTTGTAGAGGAACGGCTCGCCCATCTCGTGCAAGTAGCGCATCTTCAAGCCCAGGTCTTTCATCTGGCGCGCGACGTCCTCGACCATGTCCCAGGGCGCGTCTTCGAACGGCCGCGTCAAGACGTCCATCGGGCACATCCCGCAGCGCAGGTTGCAACGGCTGGTCAGCTCGAGCATGTACTTGAGCGAATGAAGGCGGAGCCCGTTCCGGCCGCGGCTCACGAGGGCTCCGCCCTCGAGGTCTCGAAACCCGCCATCGCGGCCAGGACCGGCAGCGCATTGGCCCGGTCGAAGAGGATCATCGTCCGCGCGTTGCACTCGTGCGTGCAGCGGCAGAGCCGGTCGTGCTTCTCCGAGACGAAGCGCTCGACCGCGACGCCGCCCCGGATCCGCGCGAAGTCGTATCCCGCTTCGCGCACGTTCCCCAGAGGCGTTCCGATCAGCTCGCAGCCGTAAATCGTGCCGTCCTCGGTCAGGACGAACTCGCGCTCTCCGGCGAAGCAGAACCTCTCGAAGCCCCCCCCGCGCGCCTGCCGCGCGACGTACTCGAAGCGGCGGCGGTTGATCTCTCGCCGGGCGCGGGTGCGCGCGCCGCGCCAGCCGGAGCGCGCCTCGTCCGGCGGATAGCGCGAATCGATCCGGCGGGACAGCCTCTCGTAGAGGTCGACGTCGAGCCCGTCCTTCAGGCGCGGATCGTACGGGTCGCCGCGGATGAAGCCGAGGGAGTGGTGGCTGGGTCGATACCGTTTCCAGACGAAATCGCAGAACTTCTCCAGCTCCGCCTGGTTGTCGCGCATGAAGACGGTCGTGACGCCGACGGTCAGATTCGGGACGGAGCGCGCGAGGTCGAGCAGAGACTCGAGGCTCTGGAACGCGCGGTCATAGAGCCCGGGCACGGCGCGCACCCGGTCGTGGAACTCGCGGAACCCGTCGATCGAGACGGAGACGCCGACGCCGAGCGCCGGCGACGACGCGCAGATCCGCTCGACCATCCCGCCGATTTCGGCGGCCGCGAAGCCGTTCGTCGGAATGCCGACGTTGAAGACGCCGCAGCGCTCGGAATACGCCCG
Source organism: Acidobacteriota bacterium (assembly GCA_003222385.1). Classification (GTDB taxonomy): domain Bacteria; phylum Acidobacteriota; class Thermoanaerobaculia; order UBA5066; family Gp7-AA6; genus Gp7-AA6. The sequence continues at coordinate 17,252 of QHVV01000033.1, read as the reverse complement.
GATGACCTCCGGCAGGTCGCGGCGCAGGAATGGCTCCCCGCCCGAGATGAGCAGCAGCCGGATCGGCGGCAGCGTGGCGGCGAATCGCTCGATCTCTTCCAGCGTGAGCTCGTTCTTTCCGGCGTTGATCGGGTAGAAGCAGTGCGCGCAGCGCGCATTGCATACCGAGGTCACGAAGTGCGTCCACTGGGCAAGGGGCGGGCCCGGCGCGATCCAGTCGCGGGCGAGCGAGAGGCCCTGTCGGAAGCGGGCGAGCGTCACGCGCTCTTCTCGGTCAACGAGCCGACGTCGCCTTTGCGCTCTCGCGACTCCTTCCGCGCTTCGAAGAATCCCCGGATGCGGTGTACTTCTCCGGCCACGAGCCACGGGAAGAGCGCCAGGGCCCTGCCGGCGTAGCCCGCCCGGGACATCCGCGCGACCGTCAGCCACAGGTGCGGAAACAAGAAGAGGAGCGCGGGCCACTTCACGAGGAAGCGGCCGGGCCGATCGAGACGCACGCGGGTTCGGTAGATGGTGCGACCGCACGCCACCTGCTTCTCGCGGAACGTGCAGGCAGTCAGCCGTTCGTGGCGATGCGTCACGACGATGCCCGGCTCGTACCAGAGCTTCCCGCCGCGCGCGGCGACCGCGAGCGCGAAAGACGTGTCTTCTCCGGAATTCGTCTCGGGGAACCGCGTGTCTTCGACGGCGTCGCGGCGATACACGATCGCCATCGTCGGGATGTTCGCGCGGGCGCCCGGCCGTCCGGCGCGGATCCACTCCGAGTGGTTCAGGAACCAGTCGAGCTCGCCCCACCGTTCCGGGCGTCCGTTGGCGATCCGTCCGCCGACCGCCACGATCTCCGGATCGCTTTCGAACGCCCGGCGGGCGAGCTCCAGCCAATTTTCCGGCGCGATCGCATCCGCGTCGAGGAAAGCGAAGGCGTCTCCTTTCGCGGCGGCGATCCCCGCGTTTCGCGCTCCGCCCGCGTTCCTCCGGCGGCTGTTGACGATCACGCGCGCTCCGGCGCGTCGGGCGGCCGCCGCCGAGCCGTCCGTCGAGGCGTCGTCGACGACCAGCACCTCCACCGGCGGCTCGGTCTGCCCGAGCGCCGACTGGACGGCGTCGCTCACGGTGCGCTCCGCGTTGCGGCAGGGGATGACGACCGAAGCCCGCATGGAAACAGTCAGTGTATCGCCGCGGGAGGGGAGGCCCGGAGAAGGATGCGGTATCGGAAGAGCGCGCCCACGACCGGCAGCCGCGACAGTCCTCGCTCGAGCCAGCGGAGGACGGGAAACGGCGCGGTCGAGTACTGGAGCGACCGGACCCGCCAGCCTTCGCTTTCGAGCAGCCGTCGGATCTCCCGGGGCCGCCGGACCGCAATGTGCTCGGGGAACTGCTTCAAGACGAGGTTCCGTGCCTTCAGTCGCTCGACGTAATGCTCCCGGTTCGGCGTGTACGCGACGAAGACGCCGGACGGCTTCAGGACGCGCGGGAGCGATCGGAGCATCCGGCGAACCGTGTCGTCGTCGACGTGCTCGAGAAGATCGAAGGCGCCCGCGACGTCGACCGACGCGGCCGGGAGCGCAGACAGCTCCGCGACGTCGCCGGCGACGAAACGCACGTTGGCGAGGCCGCGCTCTCTCCGCCGCTTTTCGGCGAGCTCGATCGCGCGGGGAGAAGCGTCGACTCCGATTGCCTCCTTCACGCGCGGCGCGAGAAGGAAGCAGACGTCGCCCAGAGCGCTCCCGAGGTCGAGCACCGTCATCTCGGAAGAGGGCATCGTCAGCGAGAGGATGTCGCGGTCGCGCTCGCGCCACTTGCGCTCCGGCGCCGCGAAGAGCGTGACCCGATGGAGCCGGTCGAAGTACTCGTCGGGATAGAGATCTTCGCGAAACATTGGGGGTCAGGTCTCCACTTGCCACATTGGGGGTCAGGCTGCCACTCGATGATTTGCGTTAGGTTCAGCTTTTCATGAAAACGCCCTGGGAGAAATTCGCGCTTCCCGGCGACCGCCCGGCCTATGCGCGCGGCGAATCCGCCGAGTTCCGGAAAGCGCTGCGCGAGATCTTCGGTCCTCTCATAGATCGGGTCGAGAGGTGGCCGGCGGGCCCCCGGGAGTGGCTGATGGCGGAGGTGCCGTCGGAGGGATCTCTCGGCGCCTTCTTCCGGGACCTCGAGGGCCGGCTCGCTCCCACGGGGTCGCTCTGGGTCGTGTTTCCGAAGAAACCCTTTCTGGAGGAGCTCTCCTTCCCCTACTCCTGGACGGACGTGCAGCGGGCGGGTCTCGCGTGCGGCCTCGTGGACAACAAGGTCGCCGCGTTCTCGGCGCGGCTGACGTCGATCCGGTTCGTGATTCCGATCGCGTCCCGGAAATCGCGCCCGGCGAGCGGCCGGTAGAATCGCGGCGTTCATGAAAGACGCCGTCACGGTCGTCGGCGCGGGGCTGGCGGGCTCCGAGTGCGCCTGGCAGCTCGCCCGGCGCGGCCACCGGGTGCGCCTCTTCGAAATGCGGCCGAAGGTCCGGACCGCCGCGCACCAGACCGAGCGATGCGCCGAGCTCGTCTGCTCCAACTCCTTCCGCTCGGACAACCCGAGAAACGCGGTCGGCCTCCTGAAGCGCGAAATGGAGCTCCTCGACTCCCTGGTGATCCGCTGCGCCCGGGCGGCGGCGGTCCCGGCCGGGGACGCCCTCGCGATGGACCGCGACGAGTTCTCGCGTCTCGTCACGGAGTCGATCGCGTCGCGGCCCGAGATCGAGATCGTCCGGGAGGAAGTGTCGACGATCCCCTCTGCCGGTCATGCGGTCCTCGCGACCGGGCCCCTCACCTCGGACGCGCTGGACCGCGCGATCGGGGAGCTCCTCGGCACCGAGGACCTCTACTTCTACGATTCGATGGCGCCGATCGTGGCGGCCTCGTCGCTCGACTTCTCGAAGATGTACCCGCTCTCCCGGTACGGAAAAGGGTCGGGCGAGGACTATTGGAACTGCCCGCTGACTCGCGAGGAATACGAGGGTTTCGTCGCCAACCTCCTGTCCGCCGAGATCGTGCCGGTCAAGGATTTCGAGAAGGGGATCTACTTCGAAGGATGCCTCCCGATCGAGGTGATGGCGGAGCGCGGCGTCGAGACGCTCCGGCACGGGCCCATGAAGCCGATGGGTCTGCCCGACCCGCGCACGGGCCGGATCCCCTGGGCCGTCGTCCAGCTCCGGCAGGACGACCTCGCGAAGGAGCACTACAACCTGGTCGGCTTCCAGACGAAGCTGAAGGTCGCGGAGCAGCAGCGCGTCTTCCGGAGGATCCCGGGTCTCGAGAACGCGGCGTTCGTGCGCTACGGGATGCTCCACCGCAACACGTACATTCACGCGCCGGCGCACCTCGACCGGTTCTGGCGGATGCGCCGCGAGCCGCGCCTCTTCTTCGCCGGCCAGATCACCGGAGTCGAGGGGTACGTCGAGAGCGCGGCGACCGGCCTCGCCGTCGGCATCACGATCGCGCAGCTCCTGGAAGGCCGGGAGCCGGTTCCGATCCCGTACACGACGGCGATCGGGTCACTCGCGCGGCACTGCTCCGAGCGGCCCCGGACCGCGACTTTCGAGCCGATGAACGTGACGTTCGGGCTGATCGAGGACACGTCGCACTCGCCGGTCCGCGACAAGGCGGTGCGCCGGCAGCAGATGGTGGATCGCGCGCTGGCGGGGATTTCACAGTGGAAGGAGGCGACCGCCGCGCGGGAAACGGTGGCCGCGTCGTGACGGCCTCCTCCCGGACGTCTCCCATTTCCCGTCTTCCGTCTCCCGACGTCCTCTCCTGGAACGACATCGCGGACGCTCGGCGGCGGATCGCGGGTGTCGCGCATCGAACGCCGGTGATGCGGTCGCGGCAGTTCGACGAGGCCTGCGGCGCGACCGTCTTCTTCAAGGCGGAGAACCTGCAGCGCGCCGGCGCCTTCAAGTTCCGCGGCGCGTACAACAAGATCCGGGCGGAGCAGGAAAGGCGGAGCTTCCCCGAAGTCGTCGCGTACTCTTCGGGCAACCACGCGCAGGCGGTCGCGCTCGTCTCGAAGCTCCTCGGGGTGAAGGCGACGCTCGTGATGCCGGACGACGCTCCCGCCGCGAAGCTGGCCGCCACGCGCGGCTACGGCGCGGAGATCATCCAGTACGACCGGTACGCGGGCGATCGGGCGGCGAGAGGCTGGTCCGCGAGCGGAGCGCACTGCTCGTTCCGCCGTTCGACGATCCGCTCGTCATGGCGGGGGCGGGAACGGCGGCGGCGGAGCTCCTCGAAGAAGTCCCGGACCTCGACTTTCTGCTCGTCCCGGTCTCGGGCGGCGGTCTCATCGCGGGCTCGGCGACCGCGGCGAAACACCTGCGACCGGAGATCGCGGTTTACGGCGTCGAGCCGGAGACCGGCGACGACGTCGCGCAGTCGCTCGCGAAGGGGGAGCGGGTCTCGATCCCGGTGCCGCGCACGATCGCCGACGGTCTGCAGGTGTCGTGCGTCGGGCGGTTGACTTTTCCGATCATCCAGAAAACCGTCTCGCGGGTCCTCCTCGTATCCGACGACGAGATGATCGAGACGCTCTCGTGGACCCTCGAGCGCATGAAGGTCCTGGTCGAGCCTTCCGGGATCGCGGGAGCGGCCGCCGTGCGCCACCGGAAGGCGGATTTCACAGGCCGGCGCGTCGGAGTGATCTGGAGCGGGGGGAACCTGGATCCGAAGCGACTCGCGACGTTTCTCGGCAATGTGGCGACCTGACCCTCGATGTGGCAAGTGGAGACCCCCACCCCCCATCTGGGGGGTCGTTCTCTTTTTCGCGGCGGCGTCGCTTTTCGCGCACGACTTCTGGATCGAGCCGACGACCTTTCGGCCCGAGGTCGGCTCGACGGTCGGGCTGGCGCTGCGCGTCGGACAGGGCTTCCGGGGCGACCCGGTCCCGCGTATGAACGAGAAGATCGTGAAGTTCGTCCTGGTCTCTCCGTCCGGCGCGGAGACGCAGATCGAGGGAATCGCGGGACGCGACCCGGCGGGAAGGGCACGGATCGGGACGCCGGGATACGTTGTCGCCGGTTACCGGAGCAGTCCGTCCTCCCTCGAGCTCCCGGCGGACAAGTTCGAGGCGTACCTGAAGGAGGAAGGGCTCGAGAGCGTGATCGAAGAGCGCGCGCGGAAGGGCGACTCGCAGAAAGCCTCGAAGGAGATCTACTCGCGCTGCGCGAAGGCGGTTCTGGACGCAGGGGGCGGCGGGACGACCGGCTTCGACACCGCTCTGGGATTCCGCCTCGAGCTGATTCCGGACACTGGGCCGAAAAAGCTGACTTCCGCGGGGGGAGCGCTCAAGGTGCGCCTTCTCTACGAGGGCAAGCCTCTCGCGGGGGCGCTCGTTTTCGCCTTGAACCGCGACGAACCGGAGAAGCGCCTCTCCGCGCGGACCGATGGAGCGGGACGCGTTCGATTCGACCTGCCGCGCGCCGGAGTCTGGCTCGTCAAGGCCGTGCACATGGTCCCGGCCCCGGCCGAGTCCGGCGCCGAGTGGGAGAGCCTCTGGGCGTCGCTCACCTTCGAAGTTCCTTAGTCCGGAAATACCCTCGGTTCCCGCGCGTATTGAAGAGCGTCGTGAAACAGACGTTCGCACTTCCCTTGATCGCGCTCCTGCTGCTCGCGCCGGCCGGCTGCGCCCGGCGCGGCGGCACGGCCGCGTCGGCGGCTCCGTCCGCGTCCCCCTCCGCCTCTTCGTCGGGCGCGCGCCGTTACCCCTTCCGCGGAATCGTGCGGAGCGTGGACCCAGCGAAGAAGGAAGTCACGGTCGCGCACGAGGCCGTGCCCGGGTTGATGGACGCCATGACGATGAGCTTCCCGGTGCGCGACGACCCGCAGGTTTTCGAGATCCTGCATCCCGGCGACCGCGTCGAGGCGCGCCTCATCGTCGATCGCGGAAACTACTGGCTCGAGGAGATCCTGACGAAGGGCTTCGTGCCGACTCCCACGCCCGGCTCGTCCCCCGTCGCGGCGGTCGTCACGCCCGAGCCGAACCGCGGCGTCGCGGTCGGAGACCAGATTCCCGATTTCGCGCTGACCGATCAGACCGGGCACACCGTCCGCTTTTCTCAATTGCGCGGCCAGCCGGTCGCCGTGACCTTCCTCTACACGCGGTGCCCTATCGCGACCGCGTGCCCGCTGACCGCGACCAAGTTCGCGAAGCTGGACGCCATGCTGAAGGAGAAGGGATTCGGTCGGCTCGTGACGATCACCGTCGACCCGGAGCACGACACCCCGAAGGTCCTGGCGGACTACGCGAAGCACCTGGGCGCCGAGCCTGGTCGCTGGAAATTCCTGACGGGCGATCCGAAAGAGGTGGCGAAGGTCGCGACGAGCTTCGGGATGATCTATTACCCGGACCAGGGGCAGATCGTCCACGCTCAGGCGGCGGCGGTGGTCGATCCATCCGGCCGGCTGGCGAGCATCTACTATGGACAGATGTGGGAGCCGGAGCACCTGCTCCGGGACCTCGAGAAAGCGAGGAAGGGATGAAGATCGGTCGAACGCTCCCGGCGCTCGTCTTCGGCGGCCTCGTCTCGTTCGGCCTCGTGCTCTACGCGACCGAGGACCATCCTTCCGCGCTCTTCAAGGAGTACTGCGCCAAGTGCCACGGCGAGGACGGCACGGCGAACACGCCGAAGGGGAAACAGCTCATGGCGCAGGACATGACCGACCCCGAGTTCCAGGCGGAGAAATCGGACGCGGACCTGATCAAGGTCGTCACCAACGGCGGCGAGGACATGCCGCCTTTCGGCAAGAAGCTCACGAAGGAGCAGATCGAGGGCCTCGTCAAGAACGACGTGCGCGGTTTCGGCAAGAAGAAGGCGAAGTAGACTTTCGGTTCCCGTGAAGTCCCTGAAAGCGCTCGTGGTTGCCGCGCTGCTGGCGGGCGTGTTTGCGCCGCGCTGGCTGCCGCGGTCCGAGCGTCCATCGTGTTGCTGCCCCGATGGAATGTTCGGCGCCTGCAGCCGGATGGCCACGGGCTGCTCGCTCAAGCAGTGTCCGCCCGAAGACTCCGCGGCGATCTCGGTCTCTACCGCCCGGATCGTGCTGCCCTCCGCGCCGGCCCTTCCCGTTCCGTCCGACGCGGGCCTCCTCGGTTTTCTCGACGTCGCCGCGTCGGCGTCGCTGCCGGACGATCCCTCCGATCCCCCTCCCCGGGGCTGAACCGACCGTTTCGTCGACCGGCGTCCGACCGTTCCCGCGCGGGAGCGGGCGGCCTGGCGTTTTTCATTCGATGGGGAGGTTCGGCCAATGCGTCACCGGAGCTCGACTCCGATTCTTCACGCAGCCTGGACGGCAGCGGCGATGTTCCTGGTTCGGGCTTCACTGCTCGCGAACTGCGGCTCCGCGACGTGTCCGATGGATCCGCAGTCTCTGAACCTGCCGCTACCGCGGCAGTTCACGCTCGACTTTTCCTTTCAATACATCGACCAGGACCAGGTTCGAATCGGCACCCACAAGGGGTTCGTCGGCGAGGTCCCATCCACTCACGACGAGATCCGGACGGTCAACCGGGGAATCGGATTCCTCGCCAACTATGCGATCAGCGATCAGCTCGTCCTCTCGGCGTTCGTCCCGTTCGTCTCGCGCTACCACGAGCACATCGAGGAGGAGAGCGCGCAGCTCGAGACCTGGCACTTCAGCGACCTGGGCGACGTCGCGGTCAGCGGCCGGTACCGGCTCGGCACGAAACTCTGGACCACGCTTTCCGTCAAGTTTCCGACGGGCGCGCGGCGTCCGGAGAACTCGGAAGCGGAAGCCGCCGAGGTGACGCTCGCTCCGGGATCCGGGTCGATCGACGTCTTCGGGGGTTTCGTCTTCCAGACCCAGCTTCCGGTTCCCTCGCTCTCCCACGGGCTCCTGGGAAACGCATCCGTGATGCCGTTCTTCGCAGGCGCCACCTATCGCCGAAACGGAAGCGGGACGGAGAGCTACCGCATGGGCGACGAGCTCCTCGTCAACGCCGGGTTGAACTATCCGCTGTTCACGAAGCTGCAGTTGATCGCCCAGGTCAACGCCGACTTCCGCGGAAAGGACTCTGTCGGAGATACGGGAGAGGACCCGAACCACACCGGGCGGACCTCGATCTTCGTCAGCCCCGGCCTGCGCGTCGGCCTGCCCGGCGGGATCGCGGCGTACTGGGTCGTGCAGATTCCGGTATACCAGCGCGTGAACGGCATCCAACTGACCGCGAGACAAAACCTGCTCGGAGGGATCCAGGCGCGGTTCTAGCGGAGTTTCAGTAGACCGGGTCTTCGAGGGAGAAGCCGAAGAGGCCCGAGAAAAACTTCGGATCGAAGCTCGCGGCATGGTGGGGCAGCCGCTCGCCGGCGTGTGCGATCGTCTCGATCTCCGAGAACGTCATCGGACGCATCAGAACGGCGCCCTGCGCGTCGCGTTTCTCGACGACGGCGACCGCTGCCCCGCCGTCGGTCGTGAAGGAGAGGTTGCCGGCGCGCGCGAGAGCTTCGCCGTCGGTCCCGAGGAGGCGGGAAAACAGCGCGATCTCGAGCGCCGTCGCGTCGAGATTCCGCCACGCCTCCGACCGCTCCGCCGGCCACGGCAGCGCGTCCGGCCGGTCGCGGAGGACGAAGAGCGTCGATTTTTGCGGGAAGGCGACCAGAACGAATGCCGGGCGCAATCGCGAGAGCTCTTCCAGCGCCGCGACCGCTTCGCCGGCGGAAGAGAAGTCGCGCGTCTCGAAGAAGTCGCTCGCGGCGTAGACGAGGTGGTCGGGATTCCAGTCGGGCAGCCCGCGAATCAGCCGGTGGACCGGCCGGACGACGAGACCCGGCGAATCGGCTTCCAGGATCGCGCAGAGCTTGTATTTCGCGCCGCTGAACTTCGTCGCCGCCGGATCCCGCGAGTACTCGAGCGCCGCCTCGAAGGCGTCCTCTCCTTCCGCCAGGATCGCCTCGACGTTCTTGACCAGACCCTGCAGCTCGACGTGCGCGGCGTAATCCGTGATGCGGTACGCGTCGTGGCGGACTCCCCCGGAGTCGAGCGCCGTCAGGTCCGGCCGGCGGGTCGTCGCGAGCCGTCCCGAGAGCGGCGCGCGGGTCAGAAAGAGCGCGGGCGTGAAATCGGCCCGCAGCGTTCGGCGGAGTGCGAGCGACCTCTCGCGCCGCTCCGGATCCGGTTCTTCCAGGCGGAGGAGCGAGCTCTTTCCGGCCGGTTGCAGCCGTACGAGACCGACGAGTGCGTCGCGCACGAGCGTCGCGCCCTCGTGCACGAACGTCTGGCGGTAGTTCCAGAGGCCGGGCCGGCGCTCCTTGTCGAGAATGCCTCCGGCGAGCCAGTTCTGGAGGTTCGCGGCGGCCGCTCCCGGATCGCCGGCCGTGACGCGCGCGATGTTCCCGGGCGCAGCGGAATCCGCGTCCGCGTCGGGCGGCGCGATCAGCGAAGCCAGTCCCTGTTCCGCGATCGTCGCGCGCGAGTAGCGGACCGAGCGGAACGGGCGCAGCTCCACGGCGGCGGGATTGTAAGACCCTCTCCGTCATCCCGAGCGAAGCGAGGGATCTCTTCCAAACAAGGTCGGGATCCTTCGTCGCTGCGCTCCTCAGGACAACGGGTTCCTCGTCGCCGCACTCCTCGGAATGACAGGGGCTCGGCTACACTCTTTCGGAGTGATCACGATCGCGTGCGCGGTCGACGAGTTCGAGGGATACATCGCGGACGCGCGGCGGTTTTCGGAGCGGACCGTCCGGGCTTATCGCAGTGACCTCGACCGGTTCGCGACCTTCTGGGAGCGGGACTTCGGCGCGGGCAGCGCCTCCTCGACCCCGCTCTCCCGCGTCGACTCTCTCGCGGTGCGTTCGTACCTGGCATCGCTCCACCGCGCGCGGCTCGCGAGCCGGTCGCTCGCGCGCCATCTCTCCACCCTGCGCTCGTTCTTTCGATGGGCGTGCCGCGAGGGCCACCTCGAGAAGAATCCCGCGCGAGCGCTCCCGTCTCCCCGGCTCCCCCGGACCCTTCCGCGCGCGATGACGCTGCCCGACACGGAGCGCCTCCTGACGGCCGAGGAGGATGGTCCTTTCCCGGAGCGCGACCGGGCGCTCTTCGAGCTCCTCTACGCGACGGGACTCCGCGTCTCGGAGGCGGCGGGCCTCGACCTCGAAGACGTGGACTTCGCGTCGCGCGTGCTGCGCGTGGTCGGAAAGGGAAACAAGGAGCGGATCGCGCCCTTCGGCGAAGAAGCGGGCGCCGCGCTCACGGCGTACCTGCCGGCGCGCGTGGAGACGCGGCGGGGAAGTCGCGCGGCCGAGTCCGACGACGGCGAGCCGCTCTTCGTCAACGCTCGAGGCGGACGGTTGACGACGCGCTCGATGGCGCGCCTCCTGAAGCGGCGGCTGCGCGCGGCCGGGCTCCCCGCGGAGATTTCGCCCCACGCTCTTCGTCACTCGTTCGCGACGCACCTGCTGGAAGCCGGCGCGGACCTGCGCGCGATCCAGGAGCTCCTCGGTCACGCGTCCCTCTCGACCACGCAGAAGTACACGCACTTGGACGCCGCGCGGCTGAAGGAGGTCTATCGCCGGTCGCACCCGAAGGCGTGAGAAAAACGCGGTATCCTCATTTTCGAATGAATCCGGGCGAAAAATGGCACTCCACGACGATCGTCTGCGTGCGGCTCAACGGCAAAGTGGCGATGGCGTCGGACGGGCAGGTCACGCTCGGCACGACGATCATGAAGAAGACCGCGGCCAAGATCCGCCGGCTCGCGGGGGGCGACGTTCTCGCGGGTTTCGCGGGCTCCTCGGCCGACGCGTTCGCCCTCTTTTCGCGTTTCGAAGCGAAGCTCGACGAGTATCGCGGGAACCTGGAGCGCGCCGCGATCGAGCTCGCGAAGGACTGGCGGACCGACAAGATGCTGCGCCAGCTCGAAGCGCTCCTGATCGTCGCGGACCGCAACTCTTCGCTGCTGCTCTCCGGCACGGGAGACCTCATCTCTCCGGAGGAGGGGATTCTCGCGGTGGGCTCCGGCGGCCCCTACGCGCTCGCCGCCGCGCGGGCGCTCCGCAAGCATTGCCCGGACCTTTCGGCGGCGGACGTCGCGCGGGAGTCGCTCTCGATCGCGAGCCAGATCGACATTTACACGAACGACAGCATCACGCTGGAGGAGCTCTGAGGTGGTCTTCCTGATGCCCGGCGAGACCGCGCCGGGCGAGACGGCCGCGGCCCCGCGCCAGGCGGCGTCCCCGCCGGGGGCCCGGACGCCCCGCGAGATCGTCGGGGAGCTCGACAAGTACGTCATCGGCCAGGCGCGCGCCAAGCGCGCCGTCGCGATCGCGCTGCGGAACCGGTGGCGCCGGCAGCAGCTCGATCCCGAGATGTCGCGGGAAATTCTCCCGAAGAACATCCTGATGATCGGACCGACCGGCGTCGGCAAGACGGAGATCGCCCGCCGGCTCGCCCGGCTGGCAGACGCGCCGTTTCTCAAGGTCGAAGCCTCCAAGTTCACGGAGGTCGGCTACGTCGGGCGCGACGTGGAATCCATCATCCGCGACCTGACCGAGGTCGCCGTCCAGATGGTGCGCGACGAGAGGACCGCGGAGATCCGCGACCGCGCGAAAGCGCGCACGGAGCAGCGGCTGGTGGAGCTCCTGATGCCGTCGTTCTCCGACTCCGACATCGAGGAGGCGCGCAACCGGCTGCGACAGCTTCTTCGCGAAGGGCGGCTCGAAGAGCGCCTGGTCGAGGTCGAGGTGATGGACAAGACGTTTCCGTCCTTCGAGATCGTCACCGACAAGGGCGTCGAGGAGATGGACATCAACGTCAAGGAGATGCTGCCGGGCCTCTTCGGCGGCAAGAAGAAGCGGCGCAAGACGACGGTCAAGGACGCGCGCGAGATCCTCCAGGCGGAGGAGGAGGGTCGCCTGGTCGACGCCGGTCAGGTCGCGCGCGAGGCGGTCGACCGCGCGCAGTCGAACGGCATCGTGTTCTTGGACGAGATCGACAAGGTGGCCGGCCGCGAGTCCGGCAGGAGCGGCCCCGACGTGTCGCGAGAAGGCGTCCAGCGCGACCTGCTCCCCATCGTCGAGGGCACGGTCGTCAACACCAAGTACGGTTTCGTCAAGACGGACCACATCCTCTTCATCGCGGCGGGCGCTTTCCACGTCTCCAAGCCGTCCGACTTGATCCCGGAGCTCCAGGGTCGTTTCCCGATCCGCGTGGAGCTCGACTCGCTCACCGAAGGGGATTTCGTCCGGATCCTGACCGAGCCGGAGAACGCTCTCCTGAAGCAGTATCGGGCGCTCCTCTCCGCGGAGGAGGTCGACCTGACTTTCTCGGACGACGCGGTCCGCGAGATCGCGCGCGACGCCGAGCGCGTCAACCGCGCGCTCGAGAACATCGGGGCCCGGCGCCTGCACACGATCCTCGAGCGGCTCCTCGAAGACATCTCGTTCGCGGGACCGGAAAACGCGGGCCGCGCCATCTCGATCGGAGTGGAGGACGTCCGCGCCGCGCTCGCCGACCTGGTCCGCGACGAGGACCTGTCCCGTTACGTCCTTTAGAAGGCGGCTTCCCGGCCGAGCCGCGCTCGTCGCATTGCTCTTTCCGCTCGCCGCGGCGTGCGGAAAAAAGGGGGACCCGCAGCCGCCGCTGCCGCGCGGCCCCGCCGCGATCCGCGATCTCGCGGTCGAGCAGGAGGGCTCGGATGCCGTCCTGACCTTCACGTATCCCGACCGGCTGATGAACGGGGACCCGCTTCGCGACGTCGCGTCGTTCGAGATCTACCGGGTCGTCGACCCGTCCCCCGCGCTCGTGACCACGCGTCCGCCGGCGCCGCGCGGCCCCGCGCCGGCCGGAGACCAGGCGCCCGGCTCGGCGGCGCGCCGGGAGGCGGCCAACGTGCGCCTCGCGGAGTCGGCGTTCTTTCGCGAGGCGAAGCGGGTGGACCTCCTCGCCGTTGCGGCGATCGCGGAGCACACCCGGGGCGCGGCGGTCGTGTACCGGGATCCGCTCTACCCGCTCCTCTCCGCGGCCAAGCCTCCCGCGTCGCTCGCGTACGCGGTCGTCTCGGTGCGGCGCGGCGGAGAACGGAGCCCGCTCTCCAACATCGCGTCCATTTCCCCGGACGTTCCGCCGGGAGCTCCAACGATCGTTCGCGTCACGCCCGCGGAGGGGCGAATCTGCATCGAGTGGGTGCCGCCGGAAACCGACCTGCTGGGCCGGCCAACCAAGGTCGGGGGATACCGCGTGTATCGCCGTCCGCTAGCCGAAGAAGAGTACGCGTCGCCGCTGAACGCGGACCCGTTGGACGGGACCGTGTACGTCGACACGGGCGCGGCGTACGGCACGAAGCCGGTCTACACGATCCGCGCGACGCTGCCCGGAAAGCCGAAAGTCGAGGGCGTGCCGGCGCTCGAAGACGGTGTCGATTACCGCGACGTCTATCCTCCCGCAGCGCCGGCGAGGCTGGACGCGCTTCCCGAGGCCGGCCTGGTGCGGCTGCTGTGGGACCCGGTCGCGGCGCCCGACCTCGCGGGCTACGTCGTCTTCCGCGCGGAGGCAGACGCGCCCGCGGTCCGGCTGACCGACAAGCCGATCACCGACGCGTTCTACACGGACACCGCGGTCGAGCCGGCGAAGCGATACCGCTACACCGTCGTCGCCGTCGATTCCGCCGGCAACTCGAGCCCCGCGTCGCCCGAAGCGGTCGCGGAGACGTTTTAGACTTCGCGCGTGGCAATGCCCGAGCGCTTCGTCAAGATGGCCGGCGGAGGAAACGACTTCCTCCTCTTCGAGGCGGACGGTCGCTCGCTCTCGGACGAGGAGCGCCGCCGCATCGCGCGCCTGTGCCGCCGCGGCCTCTCGGTCGGCGCCGACGGCGCGCTGTTTCTGTCGGGCGGCCAGGACGGCCGGGTCCACCTCGACTACTACAACGCCGACGGCGGCCTCGCGTCGTTCTGCGCGAACGGGACGCGCTGCGCCGCGCGCTACGCGGTGACGCGCCGTCTGGCGGCGGACCAGGAGCTCGAGCTCGAGACGGGCTGGGGGAACATCGGCGCGCGGGTCAGCGGCGAGGCCGTCACCCTGGCGCTCCCGGACGTGCTCGTGCCGGATCAGCCGATCCTCCTCGATCCACAGAAACCGGACCGCTACGCGACGGCGGGGCTGCCGGCGAAGGGAATGCCGATCCACGTCGGGGTCCCTCACCTGGTGATCTTCGTCCGCGACGACCTGGCGACTCTGCCGATCGAGACGGTGGGGCCGCCGCTGCGCCGCCATCCGCTCCTGCGCGAGGGGGCCAACGTCAACTTCGTCCGGATCGCGGGACCTCAGCGGATCGAGGTGCGGACGTGGGAGCGCGGGGTCGAGGCCGAGACGCTGTCCTGCGGCTCCGGCGTGGTCGGGTCGGCCCTCGTGGCCGCGCTGCGAGGGCACGCCGAGCTGCCGGTCACCTGCGGGACGAAGAGCGGCGTGGATCTGGTCGTGGGCGCGCGGAAGGAGGGGACCGTCTTCACGGCGATCCGGCTCATGGGGGACGCGCGGGAGGTCTTCCGCGGGCAGCTGACCGAGGAAGCGTGGCAGGAGTGAGGCTCTGAGAGTCGTCCGCTTCGGCTCTCCGGACGCGCCGCCGCCTCCATCCAAGATCGTCGCCGTCGGCCGCAACTACCGCGACCACGCGGCGGAGCTCGGAAACGCGGTCCCGGACGAGGAGCCGCTTCTATTTCTCAAGGCGCCGTCGTCTCTCGTCACGGACGGCGGGGAGATCGTGCTGCCTCGCGAGTCCGCGCGCGTCGACTACGAAGGGGAGCTCGCGCTCGTCGTCGGCCGGCGGATCAAGGGCTGGCCGCAGGAGCGATGGCTCGAGGCGCTCGCCGGATTCTGCTGCGCCAACGACGTGACGGCGCGCGACCTTCAGAAGAAAGACGGCCAGTTCGCGCGGGCGAAGTCCTTCGACACGTTCTGCCCGATCGGGCCGGCGATCGTCTCGGGCTTCGACCCCTCCGACCTGGCGATCGAGACGCGCGTCAACGGCGAAGTCAGGCAGTCGTCGCGAACGTCGAGCATGGTCTTTTCGCCGGCGTTCCTCCTCGCATACGTCTCCCGCATGATGACGCTCCTCCCCGGCGACCTGATCCTGACCGGGACCCCCGCCGGCGTCGGGTCGCTCTCTCCCGGCGATCGCGTCGAGGTCGAGATCGAGAGAATCGGGGTGCTGGTAAACGGGGTCGTCGCAGAAGCCCGCCGCGCGGTCTGAATCAGCCTCCGGCTCTCCACGGGACCTCGCGTTTCGAGCGACAGCCGGATGCGCGCGAAAGAGAGCGGAAAAAGTTGCAGACGCCTGTCTGAAGATCCGGCCGGCCGGCGATCTCGGCGAGCGGTCCAGGTGCCGCGATCTTCCAGGCGAAAACGATCGCGTTGGAAAGATTCGGCCAGAAGCTTCGATACACGGCGAACTGGTCGGCAAGGAAATGGCTGCTCACCGGATAGCCCTCTTGCTCGAAACCCTGGAGAACGGGAAGGAGACCCTTGCCCGGAGGGACCCGTGCGGCCAGAGCGGACAGGAGTCCGCCGAGGCGGTCCGGCCACGCGTCCTCTTCGCGCGCGTTCCCCAGGACCGTCGTCCCGACCGGGTAGAAGTACGGGGTCACGAGGTCGGTGAACTGCGGACGAAAGTAGCGATCGAGATAGTCGGGACTCCAGGCGATCGGATCGAGTCTCGTTGGATAGAGAACGAGCTTGTCCGGAAAGAGGAGCTTCAAGGTCGAGTACGCCTGTTGCTGCGACTCGGGCGTCGTGAATCCTTCGGTCGCCTGGGAGTCCCAGAAATAGAAGCCGGCGAGGTTGCGCTCCGACCGGATATCTTCGATTCTCGCGACGTCGCGGGAGAGAAGCGCGATCTCGTCCGTGGTCAGGAACGCGAGATAAGAGAGCCCCGAGGCGCCGGCCAGTTCGTTGGTCTCCGGGCTCGGCGGCCGCAGGATTGCGACCACGTTCGCTCCCAGGTCCCGGATGGCCGTCCATGCATCAGGGTCCTGATCGTCCCGCTCGAGGACCAGGACGCGCAGGCCCCGTGCGGCCAGTACGACCGCCGGTCGCGGGTTCTCGACCGCGGCCGGAGCGAGCAGCGCCGCGAAAAGCCACAGCGCCTTCACTTAGAGCTCTCCGAGCAATGTCTCCGGCAGGCCCCCGAAGGCGCCCGACGACATCAGGAGCAGCACGTCTCCGGCGCGCGCCTCGCGGCGCAGGATTCCGGGGATCTCGTCGAGGCTCTCGGGCGCGTACGCGGGCTTACCGTGAACCGGTCGAGCACGGCTCGGCGGTCGATGCGCTCCTCCGGCTTCAGGCGCCTGGCGTGGAAGATCGGGCCGATCACGAGCGCGTCGGCGGCGGAGAACGCATCCCCGTAGTCCTCCTCGAAGAGCTTCCGACCCGCGGTGTTCGAGCGCGGCTCGAAGAGCGCCCAGATCCTGCGTCCCGGCCAGCGGGTGCGCGCCGCCGCGATCGTTCCGGCGACGGCGGTCGGGTGGTGCGCGAAATCGTCCACGACGACGATTCCGTTCTTTTCCCCCTTGACCTCGAGCCTTCGACGGACGCCCGCGAACCGCGGAAGAGCCCGCGCGATCTCTTCGACCGAAAGCCCAAGTCCGCGCGCGAGCGCGATCGCGCCCAGGGCGTTCCTCAGGTTGTGCGTTCCGACGAGCGGGGAAGCGAGCTCCCCGGCGTCGCGCCCCGACTCGCGGAGCCGGAAACGCGTCCCCTCCGGGTCCGATTCGACGTCCGACGCGGAGAAATCGGCGTCCGGCTCGGACAGCGACACTCGAACGACGCGGGCGCGGGCGGCCGGCAGAATGCCGCAGACCCGCTCGTCATCCACGTTGGCGACGACCGTCCCTTCGGGCGGCACGATCGCGACGACCCCGCGAAATGCCTGGACCACCGAGGCGAGGTCGGGAAACAGGTCCGCGTGGTCGTACTCGATGTTGCCCACGAAGAGATGCCGTGGCTCGTAGTGGAGGAACTTCGGCCCGCGGTCGAAGAACGCCGCGTTGTACTCGTCCCCCTCCAGGACGAAGACGGGACCGTTTCCGCGGCGATAGCCGCGCCCCAGGTTCTGCATCTCTCCCCCGATCAGGAACCCGGGGTCGCGCCCGGAGTCGAGCAGCAGCCAGGCGGTCAGCGCCGAGGTCGTGGTCTTGCCGTGGGTCCCGGTGACCACGGCCGAGGTCTTCCCCGGCAGCAGGTGCTCCCGGATGGCCTGTGGCATCGAGAGGACGGGGA
>QHVV01000184.1 GCA_003222385.1 Acidobacteriota bacterium | reverse complement strand
CCAGATCATCGGCCGGACCGGGCGCGGGCCTTCGCCTCGCCGGGAAGGTGTGCGCGCCGCACACGGGCCTTCAGCCAGGAGACGATCGGCGCGCGCCCCCACTGCATGTTGCGCTTCAGCGCGGCGCACGCCGCCGGGAGGTCGCGCCGGCGGAGCGCCGCCAGGATGCGCCGGTGATCCTCGGTCGCGCGCCGGACGCCGGATGTCTCGCGCATCAGCGCCAGCTCGTAGCGCCGCGTGCGCAGGATGATGTTCTGGATCATCTCGATCAGCACGCGGTTCGGGCAGCGGTCGAGGAGAAGCAGGTGAAACTCGTCGTCGAGACCGATCACGTTTTCGGGATCGCGCGCGCTCTCCAGCCGCCGGTTCAGCTTCTCCAGCCGCTCGAGGGTCTTCGCGTCCGGAAGGCCCGCGAGCCGGAGCGCTTCCGGATCGAGGATGGGTCGGATGTCATAAATCTGCTCGAGCTCGTCTAACGTCAGCGGGCGGACGAAGAAGCCGAAGCGGGGGAGGCTGGTGAGGGCCCCTTCCGACGCCAGTCGGCTCAGGGCCTCCCGCAGGGGAGTCCGGCTGACCCCGAGCTCGCGCGAGAGGTGGACCTCGTTGATCCGTTCGCCCGCGGGGAGACGCCCGTCGACGATCCGGCGCCGGAGGTCCGCGGCGACCGAGTCGCTGATGTTGTCGGGGAGGAGGAGGGCGGCAGCTCTCTGCATACTGTATACAGTAGCATGGGGTCCACTGACACAGAAACGGGCGTCGCGCCGATCTCGGCCGACAACGCGATCAGGCTCTCCGGTCCTCTCGAGTTCGCAATCGAGACCTGATGTCCGAGCCTGGCGAGGCGGCGCGCAAGTGTTCCTCCCATGTTTCCAGTTCCGATGACTCCGATCCGCATGTGCATTTCTCCTTCTCGATGCGACCCTGGCGGTTATCCGTCATGAGATGCGAGGCTCCGCTACGGGCAACCCGGCGGCCCGAGCGATTCCGCCTGCCCGCGGCGCCTTCGCCCTAACGAATCGGATCGATCGGAGTCCGCTTCGGCTCCCTGCCGAATCGAATGCGCGACTTCTCGATGTGTTTCCGAATCTCGACGTCGCGATCCCTCGGCGGGGCGCTCGTGACCCATCCCTGAATCAGGCGCCCCGCGGCCGCGGCTACCTCATCCACGGCGTGGTCGAACAGCTCCTCGTTCGCCTTCGAAGGCTTGTTCGCCCCGCTCACCTTCCGAACGAACTGCAGAGCCGAGGCGCGTATCTCCCCCGTTGTCGCCGGCGGCGCGAAATTCGCGAGGGTCCGTATGTTGCGGCACATGCGGACCAGACTACCTCTTCGACGAACCGCAGGCCGAGGCCCGTCGGGTGTATCGCCGGCGCGTCGATGCGTCGGTTTTTCTCGAGCTTCGTCACCTCCGTGAATTTTTCGTCCAGGGTTTACGCCCCGGACTTGTGCTGAAACTTCTCCCGCCACTCGGTGGCCTCGACCGAGCCGTGCTGCACGTCTCCCGCGCGGGCGTACGTGTGGATCGCGACGCCGGTGCTCGTCGTCCGGCTGTCGACGAGCCGGAAAGTGGCAGCCGGCCCCGTCCCGGATCCGAACAGCCGCTTGCCGCGGCCGAGAACGACCGGGAAGGACCAGAGTCGGTACTCGTCGACGAGATCGTTCCCGATCAGAGTCTGCGCGAGCCCGCCGCTGCCGTGGACCTGGAGCTCACGGCCCGGTCGGTCCTTCAGCTTCCGGATCTCGCTGGCGACGTCGCCCTGGAGGAGGGTCGAGTTGTTCCACTCCACCCTGTCCAGTGTTCGGGAGGCGACGTACTTGGGGAGCGTGTTCAGCGCGCGGGCGACGAGGTCAGCCGGATCGGTCATCCGCGGCCAGTGCGCGGCGAAGATCTCGTACGTCTTGCGGCCGAGCAGGAAACCATCCGCCTGGCCGATCCACTCGACGACGAACCGCATCATGTCTTCGTCGGCGAAAGGCGCCAGCCAGCCGCCGTGATCGAACCCTCCTTCTCGGTCCTCGTCGGGCCCGCCCGGAGCCTGCATCACTCCGTCCAGGGAAAGAAACGTCGTCACGAGAAGCTTCATCGCCTCCTCCTTCTCACCAGTACGACGAACGACCGACCGTGAATTCGACACGACCGGGGCTCCAACGGCCCTGAGGGAGAAAAGGGGACAGACCCCTTTTTAAGGGAAAAAGGGGACAGACCCCTTTTTCGGAAACAGGGTCTGTCCCCGATTTTCTTCGCGACTACTTCTGGCGCAGGCTCGCGATGTCGATCACGAACCGATAGCGGACGTCGCTGCGGACGGTTCGATCCCAAGCCTCGTTGATCTTCTGGATGGGGATGACCTCCACGTCGGAGGCGATGCCGTGCCGGGCGCAGAAGTCCAGCATCTCCTGGGTCTCCCGAATACCACCGATCGCCGATCCGGCGAGGCGGCGGCGTTTTGTGAGGAGAGGGAACGCATCGAGCGGCGTCGGCTCGTCGGGCGCTCCCACCAGCACCATCGTGCCGTCGCGGCGAAGGAGCCCGAGGTAGGCGTTGTAGTCGTGCTTCGCCGACACGGTATCGAGGATGAAGTCGAAACGGCCGGCGTTTTTCTCGAAGATGGTGGGATCGTTCGTGGCGAGGAAATCGTCCGCGCCCAGTCGCAACGAGTCTTCGCGCTTGCCCGGCGAGTGGCTGAGAACGGTGACGTTCGCGCCCATTGCTTTCGCGAGCTTCACGCCCATGTGGCCGAGACCGCCCAGGCCCACGACCCCGACTTTGTCGCCCGACTTCACGCCAAAGTGGCGCAGCGGTGAGTAGGTGGTGATGCCCGCGCACAGGAGCGGGGCGGCACCGTCGAGCGGGATGCCCTCCGGGATGCGCAGGACGTAGTTCTCGTCCACGGTGATGCGGGTCGAGTAGCCACCGTAAGTCGGCGTCTTGCCGTCGCGCTCGTAACCGTTGTAAGTCGGCGTCATGCCCGTCTCGCAGTACTGCTCTTCGCCGGCGCGGCACGCCTCGCACTTGCGGTCGGAATCCACGAAGCAACCGACACCGACCGTGTCGCCCACTTTCCATTTGCGGACCTGATCGCCGACCTCGGCGACCTTACCGACGATCTCGTGTCCGGGCACCATCGGGAAGATCGACCCGCCCCACTCGTCGCGCGCCTGATGGATGTCGCTGTGGCAGACGCCGCAATAGAGGATGTCGATCAGGACGTCTTTCGGACCGGGCGCGCGGCGGTCGAAAGTGAACGGGCGGAGCGGCGCTTTGACGGCCGGGGCGGCGTAGCCCGCGACCCGCAGCCCCGCGGATTCTTCGGCGAGGGCCGCCGTGGTCGATCCGGCGGCCGGATTCTCTCTGTCGTCGATCATCGGGTGGTTTCTCCTTCCCTGTGGCTGAGCTGCAAAAACAACACCGGACTGCGATCCCGGG
>QHVV01000188.1 GCA_003222385.1 Acidobacteriota bacterium | reverse complement strand
CGGTCGAGTCCGAGGCCATCTTCCACGGCTTCGACCCGGCCGAAGCACTCGTGCGGCTGCGGCCTGGCGAGCGGGAGCACACGATCGATATCGCGGACGTCGCCGAGGTCCTCGAACGCGAGGGTGAGTCGATCGCCCTGGTCCTGCTTCCGGGAGTCCAGTACTACACGGGCCAGGCATTCGAGATCGAGGCGATTACGCGACTCGCGTACGACGCCGGATGCGCCGTCGGCTTCGACCTGGCTCACGCGGCGGGAAATCTGGTCCTGCGCCTCCACGAGTGGAACGTGGACTTCGCCGTGTGGTGCACGTACAAGTACCTGAATTCAGGCCCGGGCTCTGTGGGCGGCTGCTTCGTCCACGAGCGGCACGGCATGCAGCAGGATCTGCCGCGTCTGGCCGGCTGGTGGGGCCACGACAAGGAATCGCGCTTCCGGATGGAGCCCGGATTTCGACCGATCCTGGGCGCGGAGGGATGGCAGCTCTCGAACCCTCCGATCCTCTCGCTCGCGGCGATTCGAGCTTCGCTCGACGTCTTCATGGAAGCGGGGGGAATGGAGCCTCTGCGGGAGAAATCGCTCCGCCTCACGGCCTACCTCGAATGGCTGCTTGCCCGAGAAATCGGCGATTCGGTCGAGATCTTTACCCCGAGAGACCCGCGTCGGAGGGGATGCCAGCTCTCGTTTCGCGTGAAGGCGCATTCAGGCGGCTCGGGAAGAACCGTCTTCGAAAAACTCGAAGCCTCCGGCGTCACCTGCGACTGGCGCGAACCGGACGTGATTCGGGTGGCCCCTGTCCCCCTCTACAACCAGTACGAAGAGGTCTACCGCTTCGTCGAGATTCTTCGGAACGCGCTGTGAGAGCACGCCGCGAGACACCCCGTGAAACCGGCGAGATCACGCTCGTCGGCGCCGGCCTCGCCGGCTCACTCCTGGCGATCTTTCTGGCCCGGCGCGGGTACCGCCTGACGCTCATCGAGCGCCGCCTCGATCCGAGGAAGCCGTCGACGGCGACAGCGGCGGGGCGCTCCATCAACCTGGCGCTCGCCAATCGCGGCATCGCGGCGCTCGAAGAGGTCGGCGTCATGGAGAGCGTCCGGTCCGAGCTCATTCCGATGGCAGGGAGGATGCTTCACGACGAGGAAGGACGGCTCCGGCTGATTCCCTACGGCAACAAGCCGCATGAAGTCATCTACTCGGTCTCGCGCGCGGGCTTGAACACGCTCCTCTTGAATGCCGCCGAATCGACCGGCAGAGTCTCGATCCGCTTCGGAGAGACGGTCTGCGGCGTCGATTTCGCGGACCGCCAGGTGCGCTTCGTATCCGCGGAGGATCCCGAGCGGCAGACGCAAGCGACACCCTACGATGTCCTCATCGGGACCGATGGAAGCGCCTCGGCGGTTCGCGCCGCGATCCTGGAACGGACAGGCGGACGGCTCGATGAGGAGCCGCTCGGCCACGGGTACAAGGAGCTCTCGATCCCCGCGGGAGACGGCGGCCGATTTCGGATGGAGAAGAACGCCCTGCACATCTGGCCGCGAGGCGAATACATGCTGATCGCGCTCCCCAACGTCGACGGCAGTTTTACCGTGACCCTGTTTCTGCCGAATCAGGGGGACGAAAGCTTCCAGGCCCTGACGACGACCGAGGCCGTTTACGCGCTCTTCGAACGCCGATTCGCGGACGCGATTCCGCTCATGCCCCGCCTTGGAGAGGACTTCTTCGAAAATCCCACCGGCCATCTGGAGACGATCCGCTGCGAGCCCTGGTCGTTCGAGGACCATGCGCTCGTCCTGGGTGATGCGGCGCACGCGATCGTTCCCTTTCACGGACAGGGCATGAACGCGGCGTTCGAAGATTGCAGCGCCTTCGATCAATGTTTGGGAGATCCGGACCGGCCGTGGAACGAAGTCTTCTCGGAATTCGAAAGGCGTCGCCGACCCAATACCGACGCGATCGCCGACATGGCACTGGAGAACTACATCGAGATGCGGTCGACCGTCCGGGAGCCGAAGTTTCAGTTGAAGAAGGATCTTTCCTTCCGCCTCGAGGAGAGGCACCCCGGCCGGTTCATTCCTCGTTATTCGATGGTGATGTTCCATACGATTCCCTACGGCGAGGCAAAGCGGCGGGGAGCAATTCAAGAGGAAATCCTCGAGGAGTTGACGAGCAGGGCGGCGAGCCTCGATGAGGTCGACCTCGTCCGCGCCGACCGGCTGATCGCCAAGCGGCTGGAGACTATTCGATGAAGCGCGAGGCGCGGATGGCGAACCTGGGTGAAGCAGACCGCCGCGTTGCCGGGCTGGGTTCCTGGCCGGTCGTCCTGAGGATCTGTCTCCGCCCCAGCGCCCACGAACCAGCCGCGAGAGACGCCGAAGGAAAACGGCCTGTGTCTCTGCGTTGCCTATCGAAGTGGACGGTAGCCCTCGCTGCCGCTGCTGCCGTGTGCTGTGGTGAGCGCGAGCGTGAGCGTGACCCGCTCGTAATAGGCGACAATCCCAACACAAGCGGGAACAGCTTTAGCTACGGCGTATCCGCTGAGTTCCGCGAGCCCGAGCTTCGCCAGTTGTATGCCGCGCTAAATGGCCCAAGGATCAGAGCAAAGCTGCAGCGATACGTGTGCCCTCAGTTACTGCCCCCGTTCACGGTGACCGTGGTCTTATGGCATGAAGGTCCATACCAAGAGCGCCTTGTTCGCCTTCAG
>QHVV01000187.1 GCA_003222385.1 Acidobacteriota bacterium | reverse complement strand
CGGGAGTTGTGAGGGAGTTGTGAAGGGGTTGCGAGTTAGGGATGGAGGAAGGCCCCTCCGTCCGGCTTCGCCGGACACCTCCCCATAGATGGGGAGGAGGTGGATTGGGCTCAGAACCCTCCTTCTAGTTCCACTAATTCGGCGCTTCGTTTCCATAGGACGCTTTGCTGGCCTACGTCCATGGTTGGTTTTGGTGGGTCGATTCGGCGGGTGCCTTTGAAGAACCAGCCTGTTGTGCCTGCGAACGCGGGGGAGAGGGCTACGTCGACCAGGTCCTGTGCCGCCCGCTCCGGACTCTTCGAGATCAGGCGCGACATGAACCGGACCGGCCGCGATGCCTCGCGCATCAACTCCGAGCGCACCACGCCTGGGTGAAATGCATTGGCGCGCACGTCCCAGCGCTTGGCCCGCCGCGCCAGCTCGAACGTGAACATCAGGTTCGCCGCCTTGGTCGCGCCAAACGAGTGCAGCGCGCTGAATCGGTCGCGGTCCAGCAGCCGCTCGACCTCGACCCGCGTCGTCGATG
This sequence comes from Acidobacteriota bacterium, assembly GCA_003222385.1. Taxonomy (GTDB): domain Bacteria; phylum Acidobacteriota; class Thermoanaerobaculia; order UBA5066; family Gp7-AA6; genus Gp7-AA6. The sequence goes on along the minus strand of QHVV01000187.1, from coordinate 2,704 downwards.
GCGCTGTCACCGTGATCACCCGCCCTCCACCGGTCAGCCGGTCCTTCAGCAGGTTCGTCAGCAAGAAAGGTCCTAGGTGGTTGGTGGCCAGCATCAGCTCCAGGCCATCCGTGGTCTTCTGATAGCGGGGCGTGAAAACCGCGGCGATGTGCAGGAGCGCGTCGATATGACCGACCCTGCGGTTGAGCTCGCGCGCCGCCCCCCGCACCGAGGCCATTGACGAGAGATCAACCGATGCACGTGACAGGGGGACGACCTGGGCCCGACGCTTCTCGAGCACGGCAATCGTCGCCGAGCCGATGGCGCCTGTCGATCCGGTGACCACTACCGTTGCCATGATCTATTCGTGCTGATCGTATCTGCGCACCGGGGCTACCCACGGTGGCTCAACTCCGGCGCCGACTTTGTGGAAATCGACATCCGGCGTACACAGGACGGCGTGATCGTCATCTCGCATGATGAGCTGCAGCCTGGTGACAACCACGTCACATTCGACGAGGTCCTGAACGCCGCCGCCGGGCGGATCGGGCTCCAGCTGGACCTGAAACAACCTGGTTACGAGCTCGAGCTCGTCCGCTCGGTCCTCGATCGACTACCGCCCGAGAAGATCGTCGTGACGACGGAGATGGACGAATCTATCCACCTGATCAAGGACCGATTCCCGGAAGTTCGCGTCGGCCTGACCTGCGCTCGAGTCGAGCCGGGCCCGGCCGACTTCATCGCCCTCGACCAGCAGTACGCAAACGCCAACTCGCTGAACGCGGCCGAGCGCTACGGAATCGAGGTCTGGGTCTGGACCGTCGACGACCGGCGGCTCATGCAGCACTTCATAAAGGACCAGCGCGTCGCCGGCATCATCACCAACCGGCCCGACCTCGCCCTGAAGCTCAGGACGTCCAGATCGTGATGTCCTTCTGGCAGCAGAACGCGCCGACGTCCGGCGACCAGTGGAGGATGAACGGCGGCGTCGTGTTGCTGACACGGAAGCAGACGTCGAGCGGGCCGTAGAGGGCGCCGCCCTCGAAATCGTGTCGGGTCCAGGTCTTGCAGCCCGTCGCGTCCGTGATCAGGTTCGACGCTCGCCGGCCTGCGTCGATGAGCTGCAGGTCCTCAGGCGACGCATGGGTCGCGGAGCTCGAGTTCTGAAACTTGACTGTCATCCGGACGACGTCGTGCTCCAGCCGGACCTTGGAGATCCAGATCTGGTAGCCATCCACGTTCGCGCACGGCCCCGGGGAGCAGTTCTCGGGCGTCAGGTTGCTGTTGGGAGTGGTCTGGAGTGGGAATTTCAGCGCCGTGTAGGCGGCGGCAGCGACGAAGGAGGCCAAAATCAGGCCGACGACGATCCCCAGGCTGGTGAGCAGGCGGCGACCCATGGTTGCTTAACGCGGATTATCGGGCTACGTATCGTTCCTCCGACGCGCTAGAGGACCTCCTCCGCCAGCCGCTCCGCCTGCTCGACCGCCGGCGCGGCCATGAAAAGGATCAGCTCATCGCAGCCGATCGCCTCGAACCCCTTGACGCGCTCCTTGGCGTCGGCCGCGCTCTTGACCGTCCCGCCCCAGACCCTGGGCCCGTAGTCGCCGTAATAAGCGGTCAGGTTCTGTTCCGCCTCGGCGGCCACCTCATCGCCCAGAACGAAGTAGGCGAGGGCCCAAAAGCGCGGCTTGCCCTCGCGACCGGCCTCCTTCCAGGCCGCCGAAACCCGCTGCATCATCCCGGCCAGGGCTTCGGGCGGCCCCCCGCCGAGCGTATAGCCGACGCCGTACTTGACGACGCGCCGGATCACCGGCGCCGAGTAGCCGCCGAAGGCAATCGGGACCGAGTGCCCGTTGACCGGGCGCGGCGTCACCGGCTGGCTCGTCCCCGGCACCGGCTCCCCGCGCCAAGCGCGGTGCACCAGGTCCAGCGCGGCGTCCAGGCGCTTGCCGCGGTCGTGGAATCCGGACCCGGTCACCGTGAAGTCATCCTCCCGGCCGCCGGCGCCGATGCCCAACACAAATCGGCCGCCCGACAGCTGGTCGAGCGTCGCCGCCTGCTTGGCCAGCAACACCGGCTCGCGGGTGGTGGCGAGAAGGATGTCCGTCATCAGGCCGATGCGCTCGGTGGCGCCCGCCGCGGCCGCCAGCGTGACCATCTCCTCAAACGACGGGTAGGCGACGCGGCCGATGGTGCCCAGGGTCGAGAAGCCAAGCGCCTCCGCGCGCCGCGCGATCTCGACCAGCAGCCGACCGTCGAGGAGGCTCTTGTCCGCATTGGGAAGCCCGAGTCCGACTTTCAGGCTGCTTACGCTACCGGAAGCTTCTCCTCGACTCGGTCGTCGGTCAGCACCTTGCCGTCCTTGAGCCGGATCTGCCGGCGCGCCTGGCTCGCGATGTCCACGTCGTGGGTGACGATGACGATCGTGACCTGGTCCTCTCGGTTGAGAAGCTTCAGGAGATCGACCAGCTGCTGCGCGGTCTCGGTGTCGACGGCGCCCGTCGGCTCGTCGAGCAGGATGAGCGAAGGCCGGTTGACCATCGACCGCGCGATGGCGACGCGCTGCATCTGGCCGCCGGACAGCTCGCTCGGTTTGTGCTTGATGCGATCGCTCAGGCCGACGCGGTCGATGAGCTCGATGGCGCGCTGCTTGCCCGCCGCGCCGTTCTTCACATATCGCAGCGGCAGCATCACGTTCTCGAGCACGTTCATGCCCGAGAGCAGG
>QHVV01000057.1 GCA_003222385.1 Acidobacteriota bacterium | reverse complement strand
TAGGCAATCGCTTCCTCGAATTCATCGGCAAGCCCAAGTAGGTCTAGGGATACAGTAAGTCGGGCGTACCAGTACGCATTCAGTACGCAGTCGCCCTCAATCTTTGGGTGTCGCCAGGTGTCGTTTCGTATTCAGACTGCGAATGGCGATCTCACCTACACGGAACCCGGCTTATGTCCGCTCTCGGCCCACCACCCCGTCTCGAATACAAAATCTGAGTTCATTTCGGCGCAGGGAGGACTGTAAGTCGCGGGTACCAGTACCCAATTAGTACCCACACAGTTGTTCGGCTGAGTTCGAGGCGAGCCGCTTCCCCCCGGTCCGCGATCTCAAGGGAGACAGAATGTTGCAAAGGCGTCGCCAGAACATTCTGTATCCCCTGTTTTGGTCCTCGGCGCCCGTCGATTGATCTCAGAGACGAGGTGAGGCGAGGCGATTTCAGGGAAGAGGGACTATAAGTCGCCCGCAACGTTCTGTATCCCCTTGGCTGCCATGTCAGTGATTCGTCCTCAGCTAGTCTTACGCTCCAGACCAACGTGCCGGCCCTCCTGCGCCCGGCTGCAGGCGAGGAGGAGATAGAGGAGTTCGTAAGAGTGCTCAACGAGGGGATGCCGGCGGCAAACTAGCACCGGCAGGTGTACGCGACTGTAGGTCTTGCTCTCTTGTTGGTGCTCTACGCGCTCGTCGGTACGGCGCTCACTTTCAATCGTAAGGGAAGCATTTGAAGCTCTCGCGCGGGATTCGCCGTCCGACTCAGAGCTTCAGCTCGACATGTTGTTAGCCAACATGCTGAGGTTCCCCGATTCAATGGCAAGCCGTGTGGTGAAGCGCATAGGCAAAGAACCGAGCGCTGTCGCTGAACGCATGATGGCGAAATGATGCGCAGCCCCTCCGGCCAGCGGCGCAAGTTCGAAGAGGCGCGGCGGGATGGCTAGGCATTGATGGATGTAATTAGCTGGCCGTTCTGGGTCAGGGTCTTCGTCATCGTCGCTGGCTTTCTCGCAATCGCTATGAGCGCGAATCCGTACTCTCCGCTGGTGCGGTACGTCATCGAGAGCCGCAGTCGCGGTCAGAGAAAAGCCCTGTGGGCGTTGCCGGTAATTACCACTGTTGTCGGGGTCGTGCTGATCATGCTCGGAGTTCTGTTCCGACCAACGTAGTCAAGAGCCGCATGGTCGATGCCGCGCGGCGGCATGGGTCCGCACGCGAGCACGACTTGGTCGCACTTCTGTTCACGGTGCGGCGGGTATCGGCGATCCGAACATGAAAATCGCAACGACGTCAGCAAAAACCCAAAAGAGGTACGTGCCTGACACCACTGCGCCGATGATGACGCCAGCCCGTGCACGGCCCGCACCAGTGAGTACTCCGGGCGCTCTATTGATGCGACGGACCGCAGAGATCCCAACCCAGAAAGCAGCGGGGCCGAGCAGAATTCCCAACGGCCAAACAAGTACGACGGCCGCGATACCCAGGATCAGCGCAACGGCTGCTCGAGCCTCGGTTACTGGCGGCGCAGGAGCCATCGGAGCCTCGATGACTGCAGCTGGCCCGACATTGGTTCGCCACATCGCCCTTCCAAGGCCGGCCGTTGCAGCGGCTGCTACGGCACCCACAACAAGCAAGGGGATAAATGCGGCAGGGGCCGGCCGATGAGTGCCCCAAGTCCAAGCGAAGGCAATTGACGCCAATAGAAGCGCACCTTCAACGACACCTCCTGCCACGAAGAGCGCTCCAGTTACGGTCAATCGCAGGGAGTCCTAGGAGTTCAATTCGACCGTGCCGCGAGTCGCTCAACCACTACGACCGCCGGAGCCAGGAGCTCAGCACGGGCGAGAGCCAACGATTCGCTGCATATGCAAGCGGAAACAAGAGCACGCCACCGATTGGCATTACCACGAAGTAGTAGACGAACCTGGAGTACGCGACATTGACGAGCAGTGCCGCGATAACCGCGCCAGCAACTGCAATCCCAAGCCACCATATGAACAACCGCAGGCGCGGACCGAACTGAAGTCGCACTTTCGTGCGGATTCTATGATCCCGGCCCATGAAATGAGGCCGCGCTCTCTAGGCGAATGAGGTCGTGGCGGGTGCAGTTTGGCGCGGTCTGGAGAGCTCGAGGTTGAAGCTAAATTGCGGGCTTAGATCCCATCCCGGCACCATCCCGGCTCGCCGTGCGGATGCGCGACGTCGGTGTACTTGGGACCCTCGATTAACTCGCCTCGAGAAGGGTCGATTATCAGAGTCTCTGGAGCACTGGGAACCGCATTGACGGAGCCTCGAACGCAAATCTTTCCGGGCGGTCCCTCGACGAGCTCGAGGTCGTCGATGAATAGTCGGCCGGTGACCCAGCGAAGCCCACTGTCGTCGACTGCGGCAAGGTTGGTAAACGATCCGACTACGAGCAAGTCCATCCCGGACGGCCTGTGTATGTGCAGCACAGGCGAAATCGGGAGATCATCCGCGTGCCCCGGTCGCGTGACCTGGATCAGATAGGCGTCGGTACCAGCAGCCACCAATACTTGCTCCGGGTTTGGACAAGCGAAAAGCCCGGTTACATAGTGCCCGTTCCCTACAACCGCGAAGGACGCGACCCATGGTTTGGTCAACTGCGGGCTGATCCTGATTGTCAATGTTTCCGTCGATCTCCCGCCGAACAGATAGTTGGGAACTTCCCACTCGCCCGCGGCGGGGTATTCGGGGTTGATATCGACCTTGTAAGCGGGCGCAAACCCGAAGTCCTTGAATTCGATTGTCACCGTTGCCCATTCTCCGCCAGAGCTTCATCGGGTGACCGGCGATCGCCAGAAGCCGTTCTTCGTCAGTCAGAATCTCTGGCGTCTTGCAACCTCCTGCGCCGACCGCAGCTCAGATCTCGGAACTCAGCGAAAGGCTCCAGAACGACTATCAAAAAGGATTCGCCGACCTCCGCGGTGGATTCAACATGTGGTGGAACCGGACGAAGATTGGTATTGAGGTGATGTTTCCGGGAAACGGACGCCACCTGGGACCATCGTGGGAGGCCACCACGACGTACGGGCGGCTTTCGTGGTGGCCGTTCGGAACTTGGAGCCAGGTCAAACCAATCAGCGAGGCTGAGAAAGACCTCCGGGCTCAGATCGAAGAGTTTCTGAATCAAGGAAAGCCACCCTACTGGCCAGGCCTGATAGCGACAGTCATTGGGTGGGCGATCGTTGGCTTGATGGGTGCCTGCTTGTTCGCGATCGGACTGCGATTCGCCAATGATGGCTTGGAGGGATGGGGCTTACTGGTCGGGGGATTTGGCGCCGCTTTTGCTGGCGCTGCGCTGCTTCGTCGCGCTTTGCGCCGATGGACTTAAGCGGACACGATGAGGTGCGGTGGACTATAGGTTTTGGGTACCAGTACCCATTTAGTACCCAACTGCCTCGTGTCGCAACGTGTCGTTAGGTGTCGTCCTGTATTCGAAAGGGCCAGTTTGAATTGGCGAAAAACGAACCCGGCTTACAGTCCGCTCTCGGCCCACCTTCTGTATCCCTTAGACCACTGGTCGCAGGCCGCGGGTTGCGGTCTTCTTGCTTCGCGGAACCCAAATTGGAGCAAGTGGTGACCGTGAACTCGGCGCCTGCGATGCACAGTAGGTCAAGCTGCGATCTTCTGTGTACCGTCGGACGATCCCCCGGGTATGCCCGTCGAGCCGCACAGTGCACCACGGCTGGCAGCGAACGCTAGGTACCCGAACGCTTCCAAAATATGGTCATCGTCAACGCTCTCCGAATCGCATGACAAGTGACTGGGAACTGGTCCGAGCGGGTGTCCGCAACCTTCTGCGCCTACTGGGCCGGCACAACTCTCGGGCACATCGACGACACCTTTCAAGCCGCGCAATTCGAGCCTGATATGACATTCGTGTCGCGATCGAGCGGCCGCGGCGGAGCCTAGTCGATGAGTACTACGCCGCGATCTCGATCAGCGAACCGATACTCGCAAGATCCGCGGGCTCGCCGGGCCGGTGGCCGGCGACGATTGGCGTTCCAGAGGTCGGCCGGATCAGGCCGACAAGCATGCGTAGGGTCGTGGTCTTCCCGGCGCCATTCGGACCGAGGAAGCCGTAGACCTCGCCGCGGCGCACGCTCATGTCAACGGACTCGACGGCGAGGACTCCGCTCGCGTAGCGCTTGCTGGGGCTGTGGGTCTCGACGATTGTGGTGTTCTTCATTCCGTTCAAGCCGGGGCGGGCATGCGCTCTTGTCGACTTTGGGCTGGGATCTCCAGAGTCCGCACGATCGACGCGCAGGCAGCGCCGAATGCCGAGCCTATTCCAGTCCCTAACCTGAGCCGCCCGTACCTGGTCCTGGACTGTCGCCAGTTCGATCACTGTCGGATTGAGGATGGGGAAAGCCTCCCCATTCAGGTCGAGGGTGGCCTTGCCGGCGGCGAGCAGGTTGAGGCACCAATCGGTGTCGTCGCCATACACCAGCGGGATGACAAAGCCGCCTCCGACGGGCTCTGCGGCGAGGGGCGTCACGTACGGGCGACCGCTCTTGCGACCGACGTGGTGCAGGGCTGCGGTTCGGTAGTTCGCCCGCCCGGCCCGGCGGAGAGTCATCGGGTTCGTTACGTGCTTTGTGAATCTGCGCATGAACCAGTTCAACCAAATGGGCATCTTGCTCACCTCCTGGGTGAATTACCAAAGGGTTGCGTTCTGCAACAGCTCGTTGCGACATGTCTCGCAGTTCGGCGGCGGCCCGGAAGGGGCCGCCGCCGGTGTGTGGTGGTGCTTACGCCGCGGCGAGAATGTTCTTGTCCGGCTTTGAGACCCTCACGCCGAACACGAGCAGGTACGCGAGCATCGTGATTTCCGCGATTGCTGACGGGATGATGATGAAACTGCCGATCTTCTGACCGAGATCGGGAACCAGGAACATCGCGAGCAGGTCCACGATGTAGCAGGTGGCCCCCACCATAAGCAGGATGCCGAGCCATTTGGGGATGAGCCCCGATGATTTGTAGGCGAGGTAGCCAATCGGCACCAGCCACAGGCCAAAGAAGACCTGGGCGATAAAGACGCCGTAGTGCTGCGTGTCGAGCAGGAGCATCACGAGAGCATTTGAACCGGCGGTGCCGAGGGCAGCGGCATAGGCGCTGTCGGTTGCGACCCGCAAGCCTTCAAACTCGAAGACCACGTTCAAGCAGCTGATGCCAGTGGAGAGTGCGACAAGGACCACCATCGCCCTGGCCACGCTCTTGTGCACGTGCTTAAGCAGTATGTAGAGCGTCATCGCCAGGAAGATGAAGACGGTCGAATCGACCAGCTCCGCGACGACGCCTAGGCGCACGAGTCCGGGGTTGGCGACTACGTTCGCAGCCGTGGCTGCCGCGTTCCCGGCGGCGTACATCTTGGGCTCCATGAATCCTTGGGCAAAGCCGCCGGAGATGCCGACGACCAACCAGAGGAAGCCGGCGATTCTGGCGAGGCCCTTCCGTGGACTCATCGTGATCGAGTCCTGAGATTTATCAGCCCGACTTCGAACCTCAGCACCTGTTGTGCTGGTCCCACTTATCGTCTGCATTACTGTCGACATGTTTTCCTCCTAGCGTTTTGTTGTCCGCGGATGTGCGGCAAACATCAGCCTGAGGAGGTGAGGCTCGGTCGCCATCGGGTCCGGTTCGTAGTTAAGTACGTATCTTTCACGTCCGGCTAAGTAGCTCTCAGGCGCGGCCTGACTCCCTCGAGCGGGCCTTTCCGGTGCCAAAGAGCTTCAAAACGCCCGTGCAGTACTTTCAAGAAATACGTACTTCTCTACGAGTCAGAGACGATTTCTGATTTCTGCTCGTTGCCTAGCCTGACCTCGACGCCGCGGACAGCGACCACCAAGGAGGAAAGGACGATGAACGAGCAGGACCGAGAAGACGAGATCGGAGGCAACGAACCTTCGCCAGTCGCCGGACTCGATGCGCAGTTGACGGAGCTGATCGAGTTCATCTGGGCCTGCGAGGCCGCCGCTCGGCGAGAAGACCGCATCGACGCGGCAATCAAGTACGGGAGCAAGTGAGCACCCGAAACATAGGGCAAGAACCATCTGCGCCAAATGGAGCCGAGTTCTCGACTGAACGATCGGGCTGGGCGCGCGCCGGCACCCGGCTCCCAGCCCTAGTGCCGCTGGAAACGCACGTTGAAGGCGAGTCGATCAAATCGGAATTGCCGAGAAGCGTGGCCGAGCCTCGGACGGCGGCCTCAGGTTCGGAGACTAAAGACGGTCAGGTGGGGCTTTTCCTGGTGGAGCGTCGGCTGCCAGCCATCACCGAGCGTGGCCTGTCCATGCTGCACGCGGCACTTGTGCAGGCCAGCCGCCGTTTTGCCGCTCGCGGCGAACTCGTCATCTATCTGCGCTCGACCTTCGTGCCTCGTCAGCAGCGGCTGCTGTCGCTCTTCGCGAGCCGAAACGTGGAGCTCGTCCGTGCGGCCAACGAAGCCTCCCTTGTCCCTTTCATCAGCATTGAGCCCGCCTTCGACCTTCCCGATCCCAACGAATCGGCACCGGTGTAGTGTGCCCCTCCTATGAGGACTGGGGCAGCGAAGGCTCGGCCATCGAACCTGCCGCTCGAGCTGACCAGCTTCGTCGGGCGCCGGCACGAGCTGCATGAAGTCAAACGCTTGCTCACGACCACCCGGCTGCTGACGCTGACCGGTAGCGGTGGTGTTGGCAAGACCCGGCTCGCTGTCAGGGCCGCCGCCGAAGTGGCGCGGGGTTTTCGCGACGGCGTCTGGTTCGTGTCGCTGGGCCCGATCCAGGACCCACTCCTGGTTAGTCAAGCCGTCTTTACGGCGCTGGGAGCGCAGGATCAGTCAGCCGGTTGGTCGCTTTCCGCCCTAACCGACTACCTAGCCGGCAAACGTTTGTTACTGATCCTCGACAACTGCGAGCACCTTCTGGACGCAGGTGCGGTCCTGGCCAGCACTCTCCTCAAGATCTGTCCGGAGATGCACCTCCTGGCTACGAGCCGGCAGCCACTCGGAGTGGTCGGAGAGGTCCGGATGCCAGTACCGCCGATGTCGCTGCCGCGCGAGGGAGACCAGGAACCGGTCGAGCAGCTGATGCAATCTGAGGCCGTCTGGTTGCTGAGCGAGCGTGCAGCTGCCGTCCTTCCTGGCTTTGCGGTGAATCCGGAGAACGCGGCGGCGGTGCGGCAACTAACCCGGCGGCTGGACGGGATCCCTTTGGCACTCGAACTGGCGGCCGTACGTCTGGGCGCTTTAAGCCTTGATCAGCTCAACCAAGGCCTGGAACGCGAGCTCTCGATCCTGGGTAGCGGAACCCGGGGCGCCGAAGCCCGCCAGCAGACACTGGAGGCAACAATCGGCTGGAGCTTCAGCTTGCTGGATGAGGTAGAGCGGCTCCTCTGGGCCCGACTCTCGGTGTTTGCCGGCGGATTCGACGCTGAAGCCGCGATCGAGGTCTGCTGCGACGACCGGGTGCCTACAGAGCGGTTGGTGGTGTTGCTCGGCGCGCTGGTCGAGAAGTCAATCGTCAAGCGTGACTTCAGCAGCGGGAACACGCCTCGGTATTGGCTCTTAGAGACAATTCGCCAGTACGGCAGTCAGCGCTTGCACGTAGTCAATGAGGAGACCAGTACCAAAGAGCGGCATCTGAAATGGATTGTTGGACTGGCCAAATCGGTCGGAGCATTTGACAACCGTCAAGTCGACCTGTTCAAGCGCATGGATCTGGAGCGGGACAATCTCTGGGCGGCCCTGGAGTTCTGCCTCAGTGAGCCCGTCGCAGCTCAGCATGGCGCCGAACTCGCGCTGCACCTGATGGCGTATTGGACCTGTCGCGGACCGTTTGGTGACCTGCGTCGAGTGCTGATGTCTTTAGCCGAGCGCGCCAAAGAGGATTCTGCTCCGAAGGCCCACTTCTTACGCGCGGCGGCTGTCATGGCCAATAGCCAGAACGACTTCGGAGCTAGTGCAACGCTGAGCCGCGAAAGCCTTCGCATCGGGACTCTGCTAAAAGAGCCACAGGCCATCGCCTGGTCTCTGACTTGGCTGGCAATTCCCCTCGGAATCCAAGGCAAGATCACCGATGCTCTGGAGGCGGCTCAGTCCGCCGTCTCGCTCGCCCGATCGCTGCAGAGTCGACCGATTGAGCTGGTTGCGACAACTGCTCAGTGCAATATCCTCGGTGCGGTCGGGCAGCCAGAAAAGGCCATCATGCTCGGTGAAGAGGCTCTGGCGATCAGTAAAGAGCGCGGTGAGCTATGGGCCCGTGGCTATCTCCTGATGGCCACTGCACAGGCCCATTGGCAGCAGGGCGAGAGGCAACTCGCCGAGGCGCAGGCTCGCGATGGCGCCGCCTGCAAGCATGCCCTTGATGACAGGGCGGGACTGCAGGCGCTGCTCGAGACTCTTGCCTCGATGGCCGCGGAGCATGGTGCGCTCCAGCGCGCCGCCACACTCCTCGGCTGTGCCGAGCGCGTGCGCGAGTCGAGTGCGATCCATTTTCTCGAGGGATTCCGCCAGCAGCACGAGCGGTCGATGTCTCGCGTGCTCGCGGGGCTGGGGCAGAGGGGGTTTGACGCCGCATACGCACGCGGCCTCGCCATGACAATCGATGACGCGGTCGTCTTCGCGGTGGAGGAGAGGCTGCGGCCGCAGGCGCAAACCGTCAAAACCGCAATCAAGAGTCCGCTGACGAAGAGGGAGTTGGAGATCGCGCGCCTGGTTGAAGCCGAGATGAGCAGTCGCGAGATCGCGACCAAGCTTTTCATCTCCGAGCGAACCGTGGAGACGCACATCACCAACATGTTCAACAAGCTCGGCTTGAACTCGAGGGTCCAGCTCACGCGCTGGTTGGCCAGCGTTACCGAGGCAGAGCCGGTTATCGGGGAGAAGCTTTGAGCGGATGGCCGATGGTGGATAGCAAAAACCGGGATCATGAGATAGACGCTCAAGATCAGTCGATACGCAAGGGTCGCGTCGGTCTGATTGTCGCCGGCTCCTTGACCACCGGATTTGTAGTCGCGCTGGTCCTCGTGATCGGACCGTTCGGAGGAGCTCAGGAACACGTGATCATGGGCACTGCGCTGCTGGGATGGGCGCTCGGCTGGGCGCTGTTAGCAGTGCTCTCGATACGTTGGTCCGATCAACCCCAGCGATGGGCAGTCGTACCGGCGGCTCTCATGGCTCTCGCCGGCGCCAGCTTCCTGGTTTTCAGGCCTGACGCCAATGCAATGAATCTGCTCGGATGGATCTGGCCGTTGGCCTTGATCGCTCTTGCTGTGTGGATGACAGTGCAGGCACGCCGGACTCTACGCAGCATTACGCGCCGGCTGATCTTATACCCGCTCTTCGTCGGCCTCGTTGTCGCCGGGGTCGGAGGCGGTTACGAGACGATTCAAGAACAGGTCGACCGGAGCACCACCGCGATGCCTGGCCACCTGGTCGACGTCGGCGGACGCCGCCTCTATGTGCAGTGCAGCGGCTCGGGCAGTCCGACTGTCGTACTGGTGTCAGGTTTGGCCGAGACGTCCGTGTATTGGGGAGGCTGGATCGCGCCAGCCGTTGCGCAGAACACCACCGTCTGCGCTTACGACCGTGCTGGCCAGGGCTGGAGCGATCCCCCAGCGAGTCCGCAGGACGGTGCAGCGGTTGCCACCGACCTCCACACTCTGCTCGCTAATGCACAAATCCCAGGCCCGTACGTACTGGTCGGTCACTCGACAGGCGGCGCCTACGCGAGAGTCTTCGCCGCCCGCTACCCGGACCAGGTCGCTGGCATGGTCTTCCTCGATTCGCAACCAAACGAAGCCTTCACCGGACTGCCTGACTTTCCGTCCCAATACAGCACCCTCCGCCGAGCATCAGCTCTCTTCCCATCGCTGGCGCGCTTAGGCGTGTTTCGACTGGTCAATCAGTTCGCTTCGGACCCTCTGCCGGTCCCAACTCGTGATGAAGAACGTGCAGCGGTATCGACGGCGAGCCTCAACCGCATTCAACGCGACGAGTTTGCGGAACTGCCGATGACGCTCAAAGAGGCTGCCGCCCTCACAACCCTCGGCGGTCAGCCGCTGATCGTTATCACAGCTGGCAAAGGGGCTCAGGCCGGGTGGCTCCCACTGCAGGACAAGATGACCGGTCTGTCTACTAACAGCGATCATCGGGTTCTGCCTGATACCGATCACCCAGGCGTCGTCCACGATAAGGCCGGCGCCGCGGTGGCGAGTCAAGCGATCCTTGACGTCGTGGCCTCGGTGCGCAGTGGGGGGCCGTTGCCGAAATCTTGAGCCGTCTTGGGCGCCTCTCGCATCTTGATGAGAGAACTCGAGGTGTCAGCGCTGGAAGCGAGCCCAATGTTGGCAAGGCTCCGCGGAAAGCATGAAATCGTCACCGAGGCCCGGAGAGCGGCCTGAAGACCTACAGCTCAGGTTTCAGATCCTGAGCGCGGAGTACAGCGCTCTGGTCCAACGCCTCGGGTCTACGTCGGCCGTGTCTGCCGCCCGAACCAATCTGTATTTCGTCTTCCTGTCAGCCACCGGGGTCGCACTCGCTCTGATCTCCAACGCCTCTCACTTCACGCGCGAATTCGAGATCTTTGCCCTCGCAATTCTTCTGCTCAACCTTCTTGGGGGTCTTATGGCCATGGCACGGATGTTGCACGCGCACGGTCAAACAGTCCTGTACATCCAATCACTCAATCGCATCCGCCACTTCTTCACGGAGCTCGACGCGGATATAAAGCCATACCTCACCCTCCCGGTTCATGACGACGAGGCCGGTGTCGTCGAATCCGCTAGCCGACAGCCGTCGCTTTGGGCCATGACGGTGCTCCCCGCCGCGAGCATGGCAACGCTGGTTGCATTGGTCAATACGTTCTTGGTGGGAGCGATTGCCGCGACTGTCTACCTGGTGTTGGGCGGCAGCGCCACCATGGCCTTGGTGAATGCCGGCGTCGCGTTTGTGATCGCGTCAATCGTCATCTGGGGCTGGCTGTTCCTCCAACTGCACCGGATCAGACGGCGGCTTGTGATCCAGTTCCCTCCCAATCACTAATCACACGACACCGTTGGGCGATCGCTTCCTCGACTTCATCGGCAAGCGCAAAACGGTCTAGGGATACAGTAGGTCGGGCGTACCCAGTACGCATCCAGTACGCAGTCGCTCTCAATCTCTGGGTGTCGTTAGGTGTCGTTTCGTATTCAGAATGGGCGGGGCGATCTCACAGATACAGAACCCGGCTTACAGTCCGCCCTCGGCCCACCTATCGCCGCCTCATAACAGGGCGGCGATCATTGCTTCGGCTACGAAACGGCCATAGGTCTTGAGAGGCATGTTCCGGCGCAGAACCAAAAGCTCGTACAACTCAATCGAGCTATAGGTCCAGAGCACATTCGCTGCGTCGGCGATCGTCATATCGTGCCGGAGATGGCCTGCCGCCACAAAGCGCCGCGCGTTGTCTGTCATTCGGCGAAGGCGGTCTTCGTCCATCTCTTCGAGCAGGCGACGGAGCTCGGGGTGGGTGCCGGCGGCGTCACGCACCAACAGAAGGATCGGCGCGGCAATGGGCGCGATCTCGGTGACGAATTCGCCCCAGCGCCTGATGATCTCTCGTGGATCAGGTTGGTGCAGTTGTATCTCGTCTGACCGCTGCTCGGCTGGTATAGGGCCGGTCCCCAACAGGACCCGGGTGCGGATCGCACGGATCAAACCGGGCTTGCCTCCGAACGACTTGTAGATAGTGTCCACAGACACGCCCGCGTCTTTCGCGATCGCCGCGATCGTCGTCTTCGTGTAGCCGTCGCGAAGGAAGCGTCGCTCGGCCATCTCGACGATCCGAGCGTGGTTCTGATTGGCCTGTTCTCGCCGCAGCGTCACGTCATAAGGGCGCTTGCGCTTGACAGTCCGGGACTTACGGCGCATACTCGCCATTGGTTCTAGCATACTGGAACGAAATTGAGGTGGGAAGCCATGGAGCAATCTCTCGGGACGATCGATCGGTTGGTGCGCGCGACGAACCAACATGATCTCGAGGCCTTGACAGCGTGCTTTGCCGAGGACTACAAGAACGAGACGCCGGCACATCCAGCCCGCGGCTTTCGCGGCCGAGCTCAGGTGCGCCGGAATTGGGAGCAGATCTTTGCGCTCGTCCCGGACATCCACGTCGAGGTGGTTCGGAGCGCCGTTAAGAGCGACAACGTCTGGACCGAGTGGGAGATGCGAGGCACCCGCCGAGACGGAAGGTCTCACTGGACGCGCGGCGTCATCGTCTTCGGTGTTAGCGGCGACGCTATTCACTGGGCTCGCTTTTATGTCGAGCCGGTAGACGAGAGCGACAAGACGGTCGACGACGCCATCCGCGAGCAGGTGGTGCGGCAATGATCCTCGTTGCCGGCGGCACGGGCCACCTTGGGGTCGAGCTGGTTCCTCTTCTGACTGCCCGAGGCATCCCTGTCCGGGTCGTCACGCGTGATCCGGACCGCGCTCGCCAACGCTTAGGCGAGACTCCGCAGCTCGCCAAGGGGGACGCGCGGAACCCTCACAC
>QHVV01000056.1:21330-25903 GCA_003222385.1 Acidobacteriota bacterium | reverse complement strand
GGCGGCCGGGTGGGGCAGATTCAGATTCAGAATTAGGTTCGGCGGGCGGCGGCTTCTTTCTGGCGCCGCCCGCCCCGTTTTTCCCCGCCCCGCTTCTGCCACCAGGGCGGAGCGTGCATGGCTCTCCTCACGCCTTCCGCCGTGGCGGAAAATACTCCCCGATGCCGATCGAAATTGTTCTGAATAGCCGCGTCCCGGTCAAGGTCTGGACCGACCACATCGAACCGGAGGCGGTCGAGCAGCTGAAAAACATCGCGTCGCTGCCGGTCGTGTTCCCGCACGTCGCGGCAATGCCGGACGTCCACCTGGGCAAGGGAGCGACCGTGGGCGCGGTCGTGCCGACGCGGCAGGCGATCTGTCCCGCCGCGGTCGGCGTAGACATCGGATGCGGGATGTCGGCGCGCAAGACGTCCATTTCCGGCGAAGCGCTCGCGCCGGAAGACCTGAAAAAGCTGCGTCACTCGATCGAGCGCGAGATCCCCGTGGGCCGCGAGCAGAAGCGGCAGCCGTTCGAGGCAGCGGTCGAATGGATGGACGCCCACGGCGCTCCGCGGTCGGTCTCCAGCGCGGTCGTCGAGCGCGCGCGGCACCAGCTCGGAACGCTCGGGGGCGGGAACCACTTCATCGAGGTCTGCGTCGATCGCGAGGACGGAAAGATCTGGACGCTGCTGCACTCCGGCAGTCGCAACGTCGGGAAGACCGTGGCGGACGCGCACATCGCGCGCGCGAAGAAGGGGATGGGCAGTGCGCTCGAGGACCTGCCCGATGCCGACCTCGCCTGGTTTTCCGCTGGCACTCCCGATTTCGACAGCTACCACGCCGACTTATTGTGGTGCCAGGAGTACGCCCGCGAGAACCGCGCGATCATGATGGCGCGGCTGCTACGGCAACTGGCCTTCGCGCTCGGCTTCGTCGCGCTCGGCTTCGAAGGCGACGTCGAGCGCCTGGGGATCACTCTCGGCGTGGACTGCCACCACAACTACGTCGCCGAGGAGGTCCACTTCGGCCACCGGCTCCTCGTGACCCGCAAAGGCGCGATCCGCGCGGGAAGAGGAGAGCTCGGGATCATTCCGGGATCGATGGGAACCGGGAGCTACATCGTCCGGGGCCTCGGAAATCCCGACTCGTTCGAGAGCGCGCCCCACGGAGCGGGTAGGAAGATGTCGCGGAGTGAGGCGCGGCGGCGCTTCACGGCCGAGGACCTCGTCTGCCAGACCGAAGGTGTGGAGTGCCGGAAAGACGCGCGCGTCGTGGACGAGATCCCGGCCGCCTACAAGCGGATCGAGGACGTCATCGCGAAGTCGAGCGACTTGGTCGAGGTCGTCGCGGGCCTCAAGCAGGTGATTTGCGTCAAGGGATGACTCTTCTCTCGGGCTGAGCTAGGCTCGCGACAACAAAGAAGTGATGAACTCCGAGACCGCCGCTGATATCAAACGGCACTTCAACGTCGTGGCCGAAGGATTGCGGGCAGATATCCGCCTCGTGATCGAAGGCGTCGCCGCGAACACGGACGGACTGGAGAGAGTCGAGACCCGGCTCGACCGGGTCGAGATCCGGCTCGATCGAGTCGAAGTGCGGCTCGACCGGGTCGAAGTGCGGCTCGAGGGCGTCGAGGTCCAACTCGGTGGGATGAAGGCCGAATTCGGCGAATCAAAGGCGATGATCCGGCCGCTCATCCCCCGGACTGACGCGTGAAGTCGGGCGGAGCCGAACCGCTTCGCCAGTCGTTCCCGATCCGCGACCGATACACGGTCTCGGGCCTGGTCGTCGGCGACATCTGCTTCGCGTGCGAGTGCCGGATCCTGGAGATCGGCGGCGAAGAGGGCATGGTCCTGGCGTGGTGCGAGTGCGCGTGGCCCGAGGACGCCCACGAAATGGAGGTCCTGGGCTAGTCCTTCCCGTGACGGTTGATCGCCCGCAGATACGGCTCGGCCGGGGTCAGCGGCGCGGTTCGGACCCAGTAGGGAACGTAGAGGATCTCCGGAATCGTCATCCGTCCGTCGGAAACGGAAAGGAAACCTTCCGAGTCGATCTCGGTCGCACCGATCCCCGCTCCCACCGTCACCCGCAACGTCACCGTTCCGTCCGCACCCGGCGGCAGCGTCAGCTCCGAGGGCTGCGCCGTCGGGGCGACGGCCGAATCTCCCGCCGACGCGTGCGCCTCGATCGAGTAGTGCACAGTCGCCGAGGACTGGTTCTTCAAAGTGAACGTCTTCGAAAGTGAGAGCGGCGCGGCCTCGGTCGTCACCCGGCCGAAGCTCGCGCTCGTCGGCAGAACCAGGCTCTCGACCGTGGACGCAGCGGCGAGGTCGATGACGCCGGAGCCGCGCGACATCACGCGCTCGAGGCCGATCTTTCCGGAATCCGTGGGCCGCGCGGCCGTCTCGGTCAGCGCCGCCTTGACCAGGTCCGGAGTCCAGCCGCGATTCTTCTGTTTGACCAGCGCCGCGGCGCCCGCCGTGCGCGGAGCGGAAAACGAGGTCCCGGCCGCGAAATCGAAGCCGCTCGCGTTGTAGATCGAGCCGGCCCCCCGGTGCGGGTCGGGAGCGGGAAAGCGATCCTCTCCGGCCGGGTCGTCGTCCTGGCACGGCGCGTAGCTGTCGAGCCCAACCGTCGCGAGATCCGGCTTGATCTGGAGATCGGGGGTCGGGCCACGCGAAGAGAACGACGTCAGGCGATTCGGGATCGCCGCGCCGGCGAACGGCGGGGTCCCGGCGGGCGCCGCGCGCATCTGTCCAACTGGGGCCGGAGAGGAGTTCGAGGCGATGAAGCTCTTCAAGGCCAGGCCGTCGCTGCGCCGCACGATCAGCGCCGGAACGGAGGCCTGCGAAAGCGACGGGTTGAAGAGCTGCTCCCCACTGTTCGAGACCGCCGGATCGTCCGAGTTGTAGATCAACATCCCGATCGCGCCCGCGGCCTGGACCGTCTGTCCCTTGACGGCGAAAGTACACGTTCCGCGCTGCACGACCGCGATGGCGCCGTTGAGCGACCCTCCCGGAAGAGGGGTGCAGGCGATTCCGGGCGACTGGCCGTCGACAATGTCGACGTCCGCGAGCGGTCCGGAGAGCGCGAAGCTCGGAAGACTGCACTCGCCGGCGCAAGCGCCTCCGACGACCGAAACGAGGTTGGCCGGGACAGACGGGAGCCCGGACGTCACCTCGAAGACCCCGAGCGAAGAAAGCCCGTAGTGCCCGTTGGCGCTCGCCCCGACCGTGATCGCATGCGGCGCGGCCCCGGGGAAGCCGATGGTCGAAGGATCGGGTCCGTCGTTGCCGGCGCTGATCGTCGCGACGACGCCGGCCGCGATCGCATTCTCCGTGGCGCGGATGATCGCATCCTGCAGAGGATCGCCGGCCGGCGAGCTGCCGAAGCTCATGTTGATGACGTCCATGCCGTCCTCGACCGCGGCCTCGATCGCGGCGATGATGTTGTCGTCGAAGGCGCGCGGGGCGAAGACACGGTAGTCGCCGATCCACGCCTTCGGCGCGACGCCGGAGAGCGTGATCTCGCGGCGGCCCGAGCCGGAGAGGTCCACGCGCGCCCCGCCGGCCACGCCGGCCGAGTGCGAGCCGTGGCCCACGAGGTCCTGGGCGGTCCGGTGGCCGGGATCGACGTGCGTGTCGGCCGAATCGCTCACCGACTGGAAGAAGCGGGCCACGATCACCTTCCCGTTCGCGAGCGACGCGTTCCCTTTCGGAAAACCGGCCGGGGCCGAGAGCGCGCCGTCCGAGAACATGGGGTTGGAAAAGTCGACCCCCGTGTCGATGATGCCGATCTTGATTCCCACCCCGGCCTGGCCGTCGCCGCCGAGCGCCGACCAGAAGACGGGAGCGCCCATGACCGGGTTCGATGCGTCGAGCGTCGGGAAGTACTGGCGAACCGCGTGCACCGCCGCGACCCCCGGCGTCTTCGCGAGGTCGGAGAGCGACGCCGCGGGAACGGAGAGCGCGAACCCGTTGAAGACCGTCCGGTAGCGGGCGCCAACCCGCGCTCGCGGGACGCGCGCGCGAAGCCTCTCCACGATCTCGTCCTGCCGCGATCCCAAGTAGTCGCGGTAACGGACGACGTCGTCCTGCCGGGCGGAGAGGAGCGTGATTCCGGTCTTTGCCGGAGAAGTCGCGGGGAAGCCCGCGATTCCCCCTTCGTATCGGGCGACGGGAGGCTCGGTCAGCTCGACGACGACTGCGACGTCTCCGTCGGCGGCCCGGACCACGGTCGGCTCGACGCTCTTCGGCGAGACGCCGAGCGCCGGAACCGCCGACAGGGCGAAGAGGAACGCGCCGCGTCGCAGAAGTTGGGGTCGTTGCACCGGAAGTCCTCGAAAAAATTGGTCGGCGAAGCGCGAAGTGTACACGAAGGCGCCGTTTCGCGGCGCCTTCGTGGTCCCCGTCCCAGCTACGGTTTGGGCGTGGGCTCTGGCGCGGCGGCGGGCGGCGCCGGAAGCGGCAGGCTCGCGTGGTCGACGACGTACATCCACTTTCCGTTCTTGCGGGCGGCCACCGACGAATACCGCCCCTCCATCGTCTGCGCGGCCCCTCCGGTCTTGGGTTCGACCGTCATCGAAAAGGTCCCC
>QHVV01000056.1:0-21309 GCA_003222385.1 Acidobacteriota bacterium | reverse complement strand
CGTCGTGAAGTCAGGCGTCAACGTCATTTCGCGGACGGTGTTCGCCCCCAGAAACTTCCGGAAGCTCTCGCGGATCTGCGCGGTTCCCTTTGCCTTCATTTCGTCGGGCATGTAGGTGACGGCGGTCGGATCGTAGAGCTTGACGAGACCCTCGACGTCGCCGGCCTTGGCGGCTTTGACCCAGGCGTCATCCAGGTCCTTGATCCCCTGGGCGAAGATTGAAACTGCGAACAGAGTTCCAACAGCGAAAAGAACCGCTCGTTTCATTCCTTCTCCTTTCGAGTCGCGGCGCGATTCTATCGCCTCGTCTCCGTCTGCTAGCCTCCCTTGCGATGGCGCGCCGTGTCCTTTTTCTGACGCTCGTTCTGATCGGTTCCCGATTCGCCGCCGCCCAGTCTCCCTCTGCCGCCTGGCGCACGATCGAGACCGCGCACTTCCGGGTGCACTTTCCCGCGCCCTTCGCGCCGTGGGCGCGGCGCGCTGCGGCTTCCATCGAGTCGATCCACGAGCGGGTCTCCGAGGCGGTCGGATTCCGCTCCGGGCGCTCGATCGACCTCCTCGTCGAAGATCCGGCGGCCACGGCGAACGGGATGGCCTTTCCGTTTCTCGACCGGCCTTTCATCGTGCTCTGGACGTCCCCTCCGGAGCCGGAGTCGGGAATCGGCGACTGGACGGACTGGATGGAAGACCTCGTGACCCACGAAGTCACGCACATCGTCCACCTGACGCGGCCGCGCAACCGCTCCCGCGGCATCCTGGCGCGGCTCTCTCCGCTGCCGTTCGGCCCCGTGGCGCTCAACTCGCCGCGCTGGGTCGCCGAGGGATATGCGACGCTGATCGAAGGCGCTCTGACGGGCGCGGGAAGGCCCGCGTCCAGCTACCGCGCGATGGTCCTGCGCCGCTTCGCGATCGAAGGAAAGCTGCCGGGCTACGCCGCGCTCTCGGGCACGTCGGGATGGCTGGGCGGCTCGATGGCGTACCTCGTGGGCTCGAGCTTTCTCGAGTGGCTCGAGGCCAAAGAGGGAAGAGGAGCGCTGCAGAAGCTCTGGAAGCGGATGGCTTCGCGCCGGGGCGGAAGCTTCCCTTCCGCTTTCCGCGCCGTCTTCGGGAAGTCGCCGTCGGACCTCTACGACCGGTTCCGCGCGGAGGTGACCGCCGCCGGAATCGAAGAAGAAAAGCGCCTGGCCGCGGCGGGTCTCGTCGAAGGTGAGCCCTGGCAGAGGCTCCCCGGCGGGACGCTTTCCCTCCAGATCAGCCCGGACGGCACGAAGCTGCTCGCCCGGCGCGATCCGAAGCGCGGAGAGAGTTTCCTCGCGGTCTGGCCGCTCGAGGAGACGGTCCGGGAGCGCGAGTCCGAGGAGCGTCGGCGCCGGCGCGAGGCGGAAATCCTGCGCGATCCGAACGAGGTCGCGGACCGCCCCGAGGTCCCGAGGCCGCGCCCGCCGAAGTGGCGCCTCCCGACCGCAAACGGATTCGCGGCGGGAAACCCGCGCTGGATGCCGGACGGCAAGAGCGTCCTCTTCACGCGCCGGGCTCCGGACTCCGACGGCGTTCTGCGGCTCGATCTCTTTTCCTGGCGCCTGTCGGACGGGAGCGTGCACCGCGTGACGCGGCTGGCCGACGTCGTCGAGGCGGATCCGGCGCCGATCGGGCAACGGGCCATCGGCGTCCGCAGCCGCTACGGAGTCTCCGAGCTCGTCCGCGTGGACCTCGCGTCGGGCGCGACCCGCGCGCTTCCGGTCGCCGGCGCCTCGGAAGATCCGTGGAGGGTCTGGAGTCATCCGCGGCTGTCCCGCGACGGAGGCACCGTCGCGGCGCTGCTGCACGCGCAGGGACGCTGGCGGCTCGTCACCCTTCCCGCCGAGGGGGGAGAGATCCGCGAGGTCCCGCTCCCCGGCTCGCCCGCGGGCGAGCCCGCGTGGAGCGCGGACGGTTCGCGCCTCGACGTCGCGGCCGACCGGGAGGGAATCTGGAACCTGGAGTCCGCCGACGCACGGGGCGGCGCTTCGAGTGAGCTCCTGACCCGCGTCACGGGAGGCGCGCTCGCCCCGGCTCCCGCTCCCGATGGAAAGGCGCTCTTTTTTCTGGAGATCACCGCCCGGGGCGTGGACGTCCGTCGCCTCGTGCTGCCCGCGCCGGGTCTCGCCTCTCTCGGCCGCCGGGCGGAGGCGTTTCCTCTGCTGCCTCCGGAGCGCGCTCCGGCGGCGCCGTTCACCCGTTCGGACGTCGCGCCCGACCGGCCTTACCGGATCTGGCCGAGCCGCGTCATCCGGCCTCTCGCGACCTGGTCGATCGGGCCCGACGGCAGCGCGTGGCAGATCGGCGTGGAAGGCTCCGACGTCGTCGGAAGGCTCGACTGGGTCGCGGCCGCATCGATCGGAAATGCGGCCGGCCCGCGCGGCGGATCTCTCGCTCTGTCGTGGCGGGGATTTCCGGTCGCTCTTTCGGCCCAGCTTTTCTCGGCGCTCGAGCGACCGGGACGGCAGCAGGTGGTCCATCGTCCGGAGCTCGACGCCGATCGGGTAGGAGGTTTCTTGGACGCCTCGTGGGGGAGAGCGTTTTCCGGAGGGCGCATCCGCGTCGACGCGGGCGGGGGAGCCTCGAGGGTCGAGCCGCTCGAGGGAGGTAGAGACTTCGACCGGGCGCTCTTTTCGGTCCGAGGCCGCGCGGCGCTGCGGCGGCTCCGCGTCCGGAGCGGGTTCGGTGTCGAGCTCGACGGGTCCGCATCGGCCGGGCGGACGGATCGGCACTCCTGGAATCAATTCGTCGCAGGCGGAGGGATCTCGGCGTTTCTTCCGATGGCGCGGTTGACCGCGTCCGGCCGAGCCGGCAACACGGGCGGATCCCCGACGCGCTTCGACCTCTTCTCGCTGGGCGGCGCGCCGTCGGCGGTGCTGCCGGAGGGACTCGACCGGAACCGGATAGAGCTCGCCGCGCTGCCGGCGGCGGTTCAGCTGGGCGAGCGAGTCGAGTCGCTCCGCGGGGAGGCGGCGCTGCGCGGGTTGCCGCTGGTCTTGTACGGAGAGCGGCTGCGGGCATGGACTCCCGGAGCGCCGAAGCCCGACCCCGTGCGCGTCGTCGGCGCGGAGCTGCGCATCGACGAGGGCCTGCTGCCGGTCTCCCTTTCCGGCGGCCTCGCGCTCTACGCCGGGGTCGCCCGCATTCGGAGCACTTCCCCCCGGTTCGATACGACGCGCGGGTATGCGGGGCTGCTCTACCGGCCGTAGGGTCAGGTATTCACAATCCGGATGAGACTCGAGAAACGGCAATGGTCTTGCCACTTTGCGACGCAAAGTGGCAAGTGGAGACCTGACCCCTTCTAGTCCTGATAGTAGGAGCGGGCCGAGACCCTCCCCTTGCGGCCTTTCGCGAGCTTGACCTCGACGTCGTGACCGCCGCGAGGCAGACTCGGCTTGACGAAGACGAGGACATAGCGGCCGGAGATCGCCCGCGTCACGCGATCGAGAGCGGCCTGCGGGAAAAGATGGGTCTTCTGGTAGGTGCCGCCGGTCGCGGCCGAGACCGCCTCGAGCCGGTACTCGAGCGTGTGGTAGTCGCCGTCGGTGACGTCGAGGGTGAAGATGTTGATGCGGGCGGCTGAAAGAGACCGAAGAGCCTTCGCGTATTCCTTCTTCTCGGAAGGGACCGGGCCGGTCAGCCCGCCGACGGTTCCGAGCCCCCAGCCGAAATAGAGCATCGACTTGCCGCCGGGGATCGGCTCGAGCGCCCGCGCGACCAGGTCGAGCCCGCGCTCCGGTGTCGCGGCGCGAAACGCGGCCGGGTAGTCGAAGTGTCGTGCGAGCGATGGGAACGGGCCGGGCTCGATCCGGTCTGGCTCCGCCGTTCGGAGGCACGCGATCATCGCGGTCCGGATCTTCTCCTTGTTGTCCGTGAAGTCCTGTCGCAGCTTCAGGTGCGAATCGAACGAGACGACCGCCACGCGATCGGTCGGAACGAGAGTCTCCAAGAAACGGTCGGCATACATGCCCATCCGCAGGAACCCGGTCAGGCGAAGTGGGTCGTAGTCGGTCTGGTAGAAGAGGATGATCAGTCTCCCCTGCGGATACGCGAGGACCGGCTCGGCGAGCGTGGGCGCCTCCGTGAAGACGACTTCGCCGGCTCGGGGAGACGCCTCCTCGGGGTTGCCCGCCGAGATCCATTCGATCGATTCGAGGGCAACGCGCTTCCCATCCACCTTGACGACGAAGTCGGCCGCCGTGAGGTCCCGGATCGGCTCGCCGTCGTCGTCGGTGACGTGCGCGTCGATGACGACGCGGTCGACGCGAGCCTCTTCGCGGAAGGCTCCGGGCCGCTCGGGCACCGGCCGGCGCGGCGCGGTCTGCGCCTTCGGAAGCGCGGACGGAAGTGCGCGGGCACCCTGCGGGAGAGGCGGGAGGTTCTCCTGGGCGAGAAGCGCGACGGAGGCAATGAAGAGCGCGGCCGCCATCACCTTCTTCACGGAAGAAAGCGTAGCGCAAAGCCGGACGATAAGATCGTCCACCGATCTCCGTGTCACTTTTGCCCGGTGCGCGCCTGGGTCCCTACGAGGTGCTCGCGCCGATCGGCGCGGGCGGAATGGGAGAGGTCTACCGCGCGCGGGACACGCGCCTCCATCGCGAGGTCGCGATCAAGGTGCTGCCCGCCTCCTTCTCGCAGGACGCAGACCGCCTACGCCGGTTCGAGGGGGAGGCACGTGCGGCGTCGGCGCTGAACCATCCCGGGATTCTGACGATCCACGACTTCGGCCTGCAGGACGGCGCTCCATACGTCGTCTCGGAGCTCCTCGAAGGGGAGACCCTGCGGGAGAGACTTGCCGGCGGCCGTCTGCCGGTGCGCAAGGCGCTCGACTACGCGGCACAGATCGCGCGCGGGCTCGCGGCCGCGCACGAGAAAGGGATCGTGCACCGGGACCTGAAACCCGAGAACCTGTTCGTCTCGAAGGACGGACGGGTCAAAATCCTCGACTTCGGGCTGGCGAAACTGACGCGTCCGGAAAAGGCGGGCGGCCCGTCGACGGAGATTCCCACGGAGACCGTCGGAACGGAACCAGGCGTCGTGATGGGGACCGTCGGCTACATGTCGCCCGAGCAGGTCAGGGGACAGCCGGCCGACGCGCGTTCCGACATCTTCTCCTTCGGAGCGGTGCTGCACGAGATGCTCACCGGAAGGCGTGCATTCCTCGGCGACTCGGCCGCCGACACGATGTCGGCGATCCTGCGCGAGGAGCCGCCGGACGCCTCCCTCACCAATCAGAACATTTCCCCGGCGCTCGATCGGATCGTCCGTCACTGCCTGGAGAAGAGCCCGGAGCAGAGGTTCCACTCCGCGCACGACCTCGCGTTCGACCTGGAGGCACTGCTCGGCGTCTCGGAGTCGAGGCCGACGGCGGCGGACGTCTCCGTCGTCGACTCGCGGGTCCGGCCCCGTCGCGCGGCGCTTCTCCTCGCTGTCGCCGCGGCGCTCGTCGTCGCGATCGTCGCGGCGCGCCTGACTGGGTATCGCCTCGCGCGATCCGTTCCCTCCGAGCGCATCGCCGGTGGCAGCGCTGCCGGAGCCATGTTCACGCAACTGACCTTGCAGTCCGGTATAGAGGACCTCCCGAGCATCTCGCCGGACGGCAAGACGTTCGTCTACGTCAGTTCCTCCTCCGGCAACTCGGACATCTTCCTGCAGCGTGTGGACGGCCGCAACGCGATCGACCTGACGAAGGACTCTGCGCAGGACGACACACAGCCGGCCTTCTCTCCCGACGGGAGCCAGATCGCGTTCCGGTCGGAACGGGAAGGTGGCGGCATCTTCCTGATGGGCGCCACGGGCGAATCCGTCCGCAGGCTGACTGACTTCGGCTTCAACCCGGCCTGGTCCCCCGATGGAAACGAGATCGCCGTTGCGGATGAGAGCATCAGCTCGCCGCTGACCCGGGAGACCACGAGCCGGCTCTCTGCCGTCAACGTCGCGACCGGCGCGAAACGCCCGATCACGGATCGAGACGCGGTCCAGCCGAACTGGTCCCCGCACGGACATCGCATCGCCTACTGGGCGATCCCTCCCGGCGGCGGTCAACGCGACATCTGGACGATCCCGGCCGCGGGTTCCGCGCGGGGCGGTGCGGTCGCGGTCACGAATGACTCCTCCGTGGACTGGAATCCCGTCTGGTCTCCCGACGGTCACTACCTGTACTTCTCGAGCGACCGCAACGGCACGATGAACCTCTGGCGGGCACCGATTGACGAGAAGACCGGCAAGATCCTCGGGGATCCCGAACCGGTGACGGCGCCGTCCCGCTGGTGCGGCAACTTGAGCATCGCCCGGGACGGCCGGCATCTCCTCTACGCCTCTTTCGAAGAGACCTCCACCGTTCGGAGAGTCTCCTTCGATCCGGTCTCAGAGCGCGTCGCCGGAAAACCCGTCTCGATCCTGAGCGGCTCTCTTCTCGTGCGCGAGATCGGCCCGTCTCCCGACGGGAAGTGGGTCGCTTTCAGCTCGCGGGGAGTTCAGGAGGACATCTTCGTGATCTCCTCCGACGGCTCCTCCCTGCGCCAGCTCACGAACGACGCCGCCAAGGACCGGGGCGCCAACTGGTCCGCCGACGGAAAACGGATCGCGTACTACTCGCTGCGCACCGGACGGTTCGAGTGCTGGAGCGTGAACCCCGACGGCAGCGGCTCCACGCAGCTGACCAAAAACGCGCCGTGTAACTGGAGTCCCCGGTGGTCTCCCGACGGCTCGCACCTGGCGTTCCCGGACGGGACCAACAGCTATCTCTTTTCTCTCGGTCAACCCCTGGGAACCGGAAAGGCGCAGCCCCTCCCACGCTTCGACGACGCCGGTGACGGCTTCATGGTGAGCTCGTGGTCTCCGAACGGCCGGGCTCTGGCAGGCATGGTCTACCGCCGGGACGGCTCGCAGGTGCCGGGGATCGTTCTTTACTGGCTGGAGTCGAAGAAGTATCAAAGACTGACCGACTTCGGCTTCGGCGCGGTGTGGATGAGCGACAGTCGGCGTCTCCTCGTCGGAGGCCAGGAGAACAATGCGCTCGATCCATCCAGAGGGAAGCTTCTCCTTCTGGACACGATCTCCGGCAAGTCCGCCCCGCTCCTCGAGGTCCCGGCCCGAACGGCTCGCGGGAAGTTCGGCATTTCCCTCGACGACAGGACCATCTTCTTCGTGGAAGACCGTGCGGAAGCCGACATCTGGCAGGTCAGTCTGGGCCGGCCGCCGGAAGCGCGAACCGCCCGATGAGCCTCCAGGCAGGCGCCCGCCTCGGTCCGTACGAGATCCGCGCTCCTCTCGGCGCGGGCGGGATGGGAGAGGTGTACCGCGCGCGCGACACCCGGCTGAAGCGCGACGTCGCGGTCAAGATGCTCTCGGACGCGCTCGCGAACGACACGCAGCACCTTTTACGCTTCGAGCGGGAAGCGCAGCTTCTCGCGGCCGTGAATCATCCGGGCATCGCCGCGATCTACGGCATCGAGGAATCCGCGGAGGGGCGCTTCCTGGTCCTCGAGCTCGTCGAAGGCGATACCCTCGCCGAGAAGCTGGCGGCCGGGCCGCTGCCGATCGCCGAAGCGCTCGAGCTCGGGCGACAGATCGCCGAAGCGCTGGAGGCGGCTCACGGCCGGGGAATCGTGCACCGGGATCTGAAGCCCGCAAACGTCAAGGTCACGGCCGGGGGGCGCGTCAAGATCCTCGACTTCGGGCTCGCGAAGAACGTCGAGCCCGAGTCGCCGGCCGATACGATCTCCCCGACGCTCACGGACGCGACTCTGCCCGGAACCGTGCTCGGCACGCCCGCATACATGAGCCCCGAACAGACGCGCGGACAGACTCTCGACCGCGCGACCGACGTCTGGTCTTTGGGCTGCGTCCTCTACGAAATGCTGACCGGCACGGCGACCTTCGGCGGGGACACGGTGAACGACAAGATGGCCGCGATCCTGCGCTCCGATCCGGATTGGGGCGCGCTGCCCCGCGGGACGCCGCGCAGCGTGAAGCGGCTCCTCGCTCGCTCTCTGGAAAAGGACCCGAGCCGACGGCTGCGCGACGCCGGAGAAGCCCGGTCGGTGCTCGAGGAAGCGACGGGCGAGATCGGAAGAGGATCGGCGAGGTCGGCGGTCCGCCGGGCTGGGGTCGGCGCCTCGATCCTCCGGACTTTTCGAGAAGCGTTCGTGCGAGCGCCTCAAGAGACTCCCGCCCCGACCGCCGCTCCGCGACTCTCCCAGCTCACCTTCGCGAAGGAGATCGAATCCTTTCCCGCGTTCTCCGAACGCCGACGGGAGCGGGGCGCGTCCGCTGACTTCGACCGGCGTGCTGGGCCACTTCCTCCGCTGGACCGGCGGCGGAACGAAGATCGTCTACCGATGTCCGTCTTTCGGCGGCGCCGCGCGAACTCTCGAAGTCCCGCTCGACGGCGGCGAGCCGCAGAGCCGGCTCGAGCCGCGGGACGTGTTCGGCCAGTACGACGCCGGCGACGTGTGGACGATCGCCCTGTCCTCGCGCAAAGAATCGCGGCTGTTCGAGAACGCGTTTCATCCGTCGTTCTCGCCGGACGGATCGCGGATCGCGGTCGACGCGTCGTGGGCGGGGCCGCGGCGCATCTGGACGGTGGACGCGCGCGGCCGCAATCCGGAGCAGGTTTCGACGGACGTCTCCGAAGCGGTCGCGCACCTGCGGCCGCGGTGGTCGCCCGACTCGCGGCGGATCGTGTTCCAGAGCGTGGAAGGGACGAGGTTCGGCGTCCGGGTCGTGAACGTCGCCTCGAAAGCAACCGTCCGGGTCGTCGACGAGCCGTACGCGAGCCTCGACCCGGTGTGGTCGCCGAACGGAAGGTTCATCTATTTCTCGTCCTACCGCGGCAGCGGGATCAACCTCTGGAGGGTTCCCGTCGGCGCGGAAGGAGCCGCCGCCGGACCGGCGCAGCAGCTCACGACCGGCGCGGGACAGGACGTCCAGCCTTCGCTCGCCCGGGACGGAAGGAAGCTGGCGTTCGCGACGCTCAAGCAGAATGCCGATCTCTGGAAGCTGCCGCTCTCTCCCGATACGGGACGCCCGGCGGGTCCCGGCGAGGAGGTCGTCGCGACGACGCGGGAGGACAGTCGCGGGAACTGGTCGCCGGACGCGCGCCGGATCGCGTTCAACTCGGACCGCTCGGGCGACATGAACGTCTGGATCGCCTCGTCAGACGGAGCCGCCCCGCGCCAGATCACCCGCGGCGCCGGTGGAGACTTCCAGCCCACCTGGTCTCAGGACGGGAGCCGCCTCGCGTTCTTTTCGTCGCGATCCGGCCACCTGAACGTCTGGACGGCGGAACTCGAGAGCGGCCGCCTGACGCAGCTGACGCGCAACCGATCGATCGACATCAACCCGTTCTACTCCCCGGACGGACGGTCGATCGCCTACGTCTCCGATCAGGGCGGACGGCTGGAAGTCTGGGCGATGAACGCCGACGGGAGCGGGGCGCGTCCGCTGACTTCGACCGGCGTGCTGGGCCACTTCCTCCGCTGGACCGGCGGCGGAACGAAGATCGTCTACCGATGTCCGTCTTTCGGCGGCGCCGCGCGAACTCTCGAAGTCCCGCTCGACGGCGGCGAGCCGCAGCCGCTGGCCGAGGTCGCGGGCGGCGCGCACATGTCCTTTTCGCCCGATTTCTCGAAGGTGCTCGACGTCGTCGGTCACAAGACGATCTGGATTTCGCCGCTCGCGGGCGGATCGCCCGAGCCGGTCTTCGAGTTCGACGATCCTGACGTGCGCATCGACTATCCGGTGTGGTCGCCTGACGGGCGATGGGTCCTGTTCGACCGCTTCCGCCCGCAGGGCGGGGACGTCTGGCTGATGGAAAACCTGGATTGACCGGCCGCCCGGAGATCAGGGCTTCGCAGAAGGGC
The DNA here is from genome assembly GCA_003222385.1 of Acidobacteriota bacterium. Classification (GTDB taxonomy): domain Bacteria; phylum Acidobacteriota; class Thermoanaerobaculia; order UBA5066; family Gp7-AA6; genus Gp7-AA6. The sequence continues at coordinate 11,425 of QHVV01000056.1, read as the reverse complement.
GGGGCCCGCCGAAGGCGTCGTACACCATCCGCGAGATCCGGGCGCCCGTGACGAGCGCCTCGCTGTCGACTCCGGGGCTCTTGTCTTTCCCCCGCCTTACGAGGATCGCGAGGACGTAGCGTCCGCGCGGCCCCTTCACGTACGCGGCGTCGTTCCGCACGTCTCCCCGGAAGCCGCTCGGGTCGGCGAGCTTCTCCTCGTCCCACCCGGTCTTGCTGGCGACGAAGATCCGGTCGCGCTCGAAGGGCAGCCGCCGCGGGATCATCGCGCGGTCCTGCTGGAGCGCGAGGATGGCGAGCATCTCGTCGGAGGCGGCGCGGTCGACGGCCTTTCCTTCGGCGATCGACTCGAAGAGTCGCGCCGCCTCGGCAGGTGTCGTCATCCCGAGGCCGAACTCCCGCTCGAGCTCCGGGAAGACGTCCGCTTTCCCGTCCCGGAAGGTCGGACGGAAAATCTTCGTGTTCGCCAGGCCGTACGCTTCCATGCGACGGTTGGTCCGTACGATTCCGGCGAGACGGACGAGCAGGTTCGTCGCGGTGTTGTCGCTCCAGGCGATCATGAGGCGAAGGAGATCCGAGACCGTCAGGACCGCTCCCGCATGGAGGACGTTCAGCGGCACCGTCTCGTCTCCCGCGCGGTCGGCATCGGAGAGCGTCACGGTCTGGTCGCGCCGGAGGCTTCCGTCGGCGAACCCGTGAAAGACCTCGACCATCACGGCGACCTTGATCAGGCTCGCGGTCGGGAACCGCATGTCGCCGTTGACCGAGATTCGTTCGCCCGTGTCCAGGTTCCGGGCGACGACTCCCATCGTGCCGTGGAAATGCGCCACCTCCTCGCGGATCCGGCTCTCGAGGTCGGACGGCCGCGCGAACGCTTCGGAGGCGAGGCCGACGAGAGCGAGGAGAACGGTTGCCCGGGTCCGCACGGTTCCATCCTAACGAGGACTTGCTCGCTTCGTCCGGGATGACCCTTCGGTGCTAGCCTTCGCCGCATGAAAACCGTCATCTTTTCAGTCGTTGTCTGCGCCCTCGTGGTCGCGGTCGCGCCGGCGGCGCAGCCGGTCCCGACGCGCGGGCCGGCATCCCCCGATTCCTTCTCGAAGTTCGTCGACGACTATTTCGACGCGCGGTTCGCGTACCTCCCGACGCAGGGCACCGACGCCGGTTTCCATCAGTACGACTCGAAGTTCGAAGACCGCTCGCGGCGGCGCATCGAGGCCCGGATCGTCGAGCTGCGGACGTTCCTGGCGCGCCTGCAGGCGATGGACAGCTCGAAGCTCTCGTTCGACGACGCCATCGATGCACAGGCGCTGGAAGGCCAGATCCGCGGCTTTCTGCTCGATCAGGACACGATCCGAACCTGGGAGCGGAACCCGATGGGCTACGCGGGCCTGCCCGGAGGCGCCGCGGACAGCCTGATCAAGCGCAGCTTCGCGCCGCCCGCCGAGCGGCTGCGGTCGCTGGTCGCGCGATTGAAGGTCATGCCTCCGATCTACGACGCCGCGAAGGCGAACCTCGTCAACCCTCCGAAGGAGTTCACGGACCTGGCCATCCGCATGTCGAAGGGATCCGTCGGCTACTTCTCGGGCACCGTCGCGACGTGGGCGAAGGACGCCGCGGGATCCGACGCGGTGCTCAAGAAGGAATTCGACGACGCCAACGCCCGCGTCGTCGCGGCGACCCGGGACTTCGCCGCGTGGCTCGAAAAAGACCTTCTGCCGCGCTCGAAGGGGAGTTACGCGATCGGCGCCCCGAACTTCCTCGCGAAGATGAAGTACGACGAGGGCGTCGAGATCCCGCTCGCGGAGCTGCTCGCGAAAGGGCAGGCGCAGCTCGCGAAGGATTACGCCGCGTTCGTCGAGACGGCGAAGCGGATCGATCCTTCGAAGACGCCGGCGCAGGTCATGAAGTCGCTCTCCGACGAGCACCCGAAACCGGAGACGCTGATCTCCTCGGTCGCCCGATCGGTCGAGGACGCCCGGCGGTACCTCGTCGAAAAGGACCTCGTGACGATCCCCTCGGAAGTGCGGCCGAAGGTCACGGAGACGCCGCCGTTCGCGAGGTCCGGCAGCTTCGCTTCGATGGACACGCCCGGCGCCTACGAGACGAAGGCGACCGAGGCCTTCTACTACGTGACTCCGGTCGAGCCGGAGTGGGACGCAAAGCACCAGGAAGAGCACCTCCGCCTCTACAACCCGTACGTCGTGTCGATCATCGACGTCCACGAGGTCTGGCCCGGTCACTACCTGCAGTTCCTCTATGCGCCGCGGTTCCCGACCAAGACCCGCAAGCTCGTCTTCTGCGGCACGAACGCCGAGGGCTGGGCGCACTACGGGGAGCAGATGATGGTGGACGAAGGTTTCGGCGGCGGCGATCCGAAATATCGGCTCGCGCAGCTGCAGGAGGCGCTCCTGCGCGACTGCCGCTACGTCGTCGGGATCCAGCTCCATACGCAGGGGATGTCGGTCGAGGACGGCGCGAAGGTCTTCGTCGAAAAAGGATTCCAGGAGCCCGCGAACGCCTACGAGGAAGCGCGGCGCGGCGCTTACAACCCGACGTACCTCTACTACACGCTCGGCAAAATCCAGATCCAGGAGCTTCGCGACGAGTATCGCGCGAAGAAGGGCGCCAGCCTGAAGCAGTTCCACGACGCATTCGTCGCGCAGGGAGGACTTCCGATCGCGCTCGTCCGCAAGATCCTCTTCCGAGAGTGACGGACCCGGAAGGACTGGTCTCGTGACGGACGGGGCGACCGGAGACGGCCGGCCCTTCTCGGAGGCGTACGGCACGCTGGAGTCCCTCCATTCTCTCGCGGCAGCGTGGAACGCGTCCCCGCCGATGCAGCGGCTCGGAGCGCGTCTCGACTTCCGGCGCGTGGACCGGGTCCGCGCGGTGCTCGATCCGGTCGAGCCGTTTCACCGCGGCGGGATGGGAACCGACGCCGTCAACGGGGCGGTCCTTGCGGGACTCTTCGATCTCGCGATCGGAACTGTCGGCTGGCTGACGCGACCCGAGACGCGCTCGGCGACGGTGTCCCTCGCCATGACCTTCTTCAAGCCGACCCGGGGGGACCGCGTTTCCGTCGAGGCGCGGCTCCTGCGGTCCGGGACGAACCTGACGTTTGCGGCGGCCGAGATCTTCGACGGCGACGGGCTGGTCACCGCCCGGTGCGACGGAACCGTCGCGGTCGCGCTCGGCCGTTACGGAACTGACGACTTCTTCGCCGGAATGCGCGGAGGGATCTGACGCGTAACAGACATCCCGAGCGAAGCGAGGGATCTCTCTCGCAAACCGCGAAAGCGATTGCGCGCCTCTCCTCGCTCCTCTAGAATGATCCCGGTCGGGGGCGTCGAGTCGCTCCTGGACGCGGCGGAGGGCGAATGGCTTTCGACCTCTCTTCGAGCGCACCCGCGCGGCCTCTTCGTTCCGGGCGCCATCCTTTCCGGGTCCCGCGGTGAGACTCGTCTGGTCTCAGACGTCGCGGCCGACGCACGACCGGGCCCGGCAGGTCCTGCTGCTCTCAGTCCTCTGCCTCTTCCTGGGCGGGACGCTGGCCGGCGCCGCGGGACGGGATCCGCGCGAGGCACCCCGGCCTTTCCGGGCGGCGGTGGCGAGCCTTCTCTCGACCGGCGGCGTGTTCCTGATCCTCGGAGTCGCTCTCCTCGCCATCCAGAAGCCCAGGAAATCTTCGGCAACCCTCTCGTTGGCCGAGCCCCCCGATCCGTCCGGCGTCGCGGCGCGCGCGTCGCGCTTCGGACAGGAGGAACGACGGTGAACGAAGACAACGTGGTTCCCTTCGATCCAGCGGCCCGAGGCGGCATGGCCCGCCGGGGCTCTCCCGACAAGCGGGGCGGCGTCCCGGGCGAAACCGTCCAGGTGGAATGCCCGGAGTGCGATGCCGTCCTCTCCCTCGACCGCGCCGTGCTCGCGTTGAATCCCGAGATTCTCTGCGCGGGCTGCGACGCGACGATCGCCGTCGGCTCCTAGCTCTTCCCGCCGCCTCCCGGGGAGCGAAGCGACGAGGGATCTCGTGAGATCCCTCGCTTCGCTCGGATGACAGGGGAGCCGAAGATCAGCGCGCGGTCGCGACGACCGCCGGGCGCATGACGCCGACCGCCAGGAACACGATTCCCAGGAGCAGGTGAACCGCGTTGTCCGGCGCGAGCTCGCCTCCGGTGACCGGGCCGGCGTGGCCGATGATCATCGCCACGACGTTGGGCGCCGCGAAGCCCAGGATTCCGAGAAGCAGGTAGATCGCTCCAAAAACCATGCAGAAGGTCCGCGCTCCCTCGGGCGAGCCCGCGAAGCCGAGGTACAGCGCGATCGCCGCCGTCAGCAGGTGGACGATGTTGTGGATCGGCGTCAGATGCATTCCCAGGAGATGGGGGACGGCGAACCCGCAAAGACCGACGATCAGCAGGACGACCCCGAGGATCTTGCAGAGAGTCTTGGCCACGGTCCCTCCTTACGGTACGGCGAAGGAGCTCCGCCGTTTGCGCGAGTCTATCGTCGGGCGGGCGCCCGCGTCCGGTGCGGCGCTACGTGACGATCTTGCGGGCCGCGGTCAGTCCCAGGATCAGAAAGATCAGGAACAGCACCAGGAACAGAAACGCGAAAAACTTCGCGATCGCGAACGAAGCCCCCGCGATCGCCGTGAACCCGAACAACGCCGCGACGAGCCCGATCACGAGAAAGAGCAGGGCGAGCTTCAACATTCCGGTCTCCTCCCGAGAGACCGACGGTGCGAAAGGCGTGCCCGCCGTGCGGTTACTTCCCGGCCGGCCGGATGTAGATCCACCGGTGGGACATGTCGAGGTGGCTGTGGAAACGAAGGAGAAGAGCGAACCCGAAGGCGCCGTCCTCGCCCCAGGCCGGATCGCTCTTGCGGGCGGGCTCGCCCGAAAGGTCCGGCAGCGCCAGCGGTCCCCACCGAAGGCCGTGGGCGATGCCCGTCGCGGGAACGCCCAACCGCGAGGCCGCATCCGGCGCGAGAAGGAGGTCCGATCGCGCCGCCGTCCCCACGACCAGCCGGGCACGTTCGCTCCCCCGGTGCACCGTCGTGACCGGCCGGTCTCCGTCGTCATCCACGATGATCCGGGTGAACCCCGAGGGGATCACCCAGCGCGCCGGATCGAAGATCGTCAGGCGGCGCGCGTCCGGATCGAGCTCGACGACCGCCTCGCGAAAGAGAGTCCCGCCGAGAATGCCCTCGACGTCGCCGGGAGGAGCGCGGAGCGCTTCGACGTGGATTCCGGCGCAGGAAAACGCGCCGATCTCGATCCGGGCGCCGCTGCCGATCGAGCGGCCGTAGACGTCCCGGGCGAAGGACAGCCCGAGCTTCCCGGCCGCGTCGGGCGAAACCGCGAGCGGCCCGTCGGCGAGGGAGTCGAGCGCGAGGCGCAGGTCGACCCCGTTCAACCGCGCCGGAAACGCGATGCCGCCCGCAGTGGTCCGCTCGAACGGGACCTGCGCCGGCGTGGCGGGGAACCGGCCGCACGCGCCCCCCACTTCGGCGTCTCCGATTTCCTCGGTCGGCAATCCGCTCCAGACGATTTCCGCGAGCACGGGGGGCCGCACTCCTCCCGCTTCCCGAAACGTGCGGCCCCCCGTGAAATCCAGATCGAATCGCGGCGAGCGGACCGCGACGAGGGCTCCATCCCGGCGCGAAAAGGAGAGAAGGAGCGGATTCCCGGCGACCAGCGCGAGCCGGACCGAGACGAAGTCGGCCTCGGCCGGCGCGAGCGACAGGCGAGCGCGCTCCCGATCCTGGAACAGCCACCCGCGTCTCCAGAAGTACGAGCGGGCCTGGAGCTCGGCTAAGACCGGCTCCGAAACGACCCGCGTATATCCATCCTCGTCGGTCGCGTACGCCTTGCCGCCCTGGATTCCGCGTTCGGTGGTAAAACCCGCTGAGGAAACGCGTTCCCGATATCGGTTCGGCTCCCAGGCGATTTCGGCAAAGCCAGTCTCTGCCGCGCTGCCGCTGGCGGAGCGAAGCTTCATCCGGATGACGTGGGAGAGCGGCAGCGGTTTGGCGGCAGCCGAGCGCCGGTACCGATCGAGGATGCGCTCCGCCATGCGCCTTTCGGAATCGAAGCGGCAGCCGATCGACGCGACAACAAGAAGCGAGACGAGCGCGCGAGCGCAGCCCCGGCCGGAATAGCTGTGCTTCTTCGCCGGTGAAGGCGTCGATCGCGAGCCAACGCCCGTCGGGGTCTCGGCGACCGATTCTAGTCCAGAGCCCTGAGGGCTCTCCCTCATGCGCCGCGAGGCAGGAATTCCCGGCCCGGCCCGATTTTTTCTGCTTGATGTTCCACCGGCCGGACTAGAATAGCCGCCAAATTTGACTTGCCCGCAAGGGCGATTCCGCATGAAGAAGGGGTAGACGCATATGGCAGAAAAATCCGGTAAGGCGATGTCGAAGTCAGCGATCGCGGACCACCTGGCAAAAACGACGTCCACCACGAAACGACAGGCGACTCAATTCCTGGACGATCTCACTTCGCTCGCCTACAAGGAAGCGAAGAACAGTTTCACGATTCCGGGAGTCGGAAAGCTCGTCCTGGTGAACCGCAAGGCGCGCATGGGCCGCAACCCGGCGACGGGCGAAGAGATCAAGATCCCCGCCAAACGGGTCGTGAAGTTCCGCGTGTCGAAGAAGGCGAAGGACGCGATTCTGGGCGGCCGGCGCTAGAGCGCCCGCGCGGCGCGCGAAAAAGCGGTCCTCCGGGACCGCTTTTTGTTTCGGGGAAAAGCGGTACGTCCCTCGAACGGCTCAGCGCGGGGCGAAGACGAGACGCACCGTGTTCGTTTCGTCGCGGCTCCTTCCGACTCCTCCGGAGAGCGACGTCCCCGCGAGAAACGTGAACCCGAGTCCGCCTTCGGCCCGGTCAGAGCGCACGATTTTCGCGACCAGCTCGACCTCGCGGAGCTTCTGAGGAAGGCCTTCCCGCGCCGCCGCCCGAGCGAGGTCCCGCGCCGACGCCATCGCGGCCTCGACGAACTCGACGACCCCTGGGATGGTCGCCGCCGTGGCGATCGTCCGGCGCTGCGGCGGAGGAAGCTCGAGCGTGAAAGTCTGCAGGAAGGAGATCTCGTTTCGGTGGGACACCCGCGCGTCGAGGACCAGGACGCTCCCTTTCGCGTCGGCCGTCCGCTCGCGGCCGACGAGAAGCTTCAGCTCGATCTGTTTCAGGACGAGACCGGTCTCCGTCATGTCCGGGTTGCGGCCGTTCGCGACGTCGGCGAGAGAGGCGACGAGATCGGCGGGCGAGATCGACGGAATCAGTGCGCCGGAAGAGGAGGGAAGTCTCGAGGTGGAACAGGCCGCCGCGAGAAGCAGGAGCGTCCAACCGAGACGGGGCGCTCTCGAGCTCAAGGTCTTTTCCCCTGGACCCATGCGCGCCGCAGACGCCGGACGCCGTCTGGCTCGAGAGCCACGAAGTGCGACTTTCGCTCCTCGTACAACCGACGCGCGTCGCTCCCGGAGCCGTCCTCCTGCGCGATCCGCCCGAGCCGCGCGAGAGTGCGCACGAACTCGCGCGCGTCCTCTTCCTCATCCGGTCCCGCGCTCTCGACACGGGCGGCCGTGACGTAGCCGCTCTCTTCGACGGCCACGGTGAACGAGTCGGAGAGCTCGACGGCGGCGCCGTCCGCCGGCCCATATTCGGGTCCGGAGAGGACGAGATCCCGAATCCGTCGGCCCGAGAGGCTGCCGTCGGTCCGCGAGGCTCGGACCAGGATCTCCTCGTCGCGCCTCGCGCCCAGGCTTTCACGGATCGCGTCGAGGACGCGGGTCGTCAGCGGCTCCGGCTCGAAACCGACCGACGCCTGTGACTCGGAACGAAAATCCGGCTCGCTTTCCTTCGCGGAGAGGAGGTCCCGCGAGGTGAGCGCTCGAGTGACCGCGGCTTTCGTTGTCGAGTCGCCGGACGCCGCTTTCCGGAGCTCGGTCGCGAACCGGCGGAAGAACGTCGCGGTCGGGGCGGTCCTCTCGGCCGCGGCGGCGACCAGCCGTCCCAGGTCCTGCGCCGCTTTCTGAAGCGCCGCGAGCCGGTCGGAGCCGTTTCCGGCGAGCGAAAGCCGGACGAGAACGTCCCAGCATGCGCCGGTCACCACGCGCGAGAACGAGTGCGGCTCGCGCGAGAGAGCGTCCGCGGGTCCTTCGTCGGGCAGCGATTTCGGAGCGACGTAGCGGAAGGAGTTCACGGCGTCGCGCAGAGCGTCGGGCAGCGCCGCGTCCGGGCCGTATTTGGCGACGACCGCCGCCGCCAGCTCCTCGGCCAGCCGCGAGACGAGGTTCGAGTGGTCGAGAGATCCCTTCGTCTCTTCGATCGCCGCGCGGGCGAGGTCCCCGTCGTCCAGCGCGACGAGGATCGCCGCGAGGTCGCCGAATCCCTCGTGGAACGCGGCGACTTCGAAGTGCGGCGCGTCCCAGAGGTCCGGCCGGATCGAGTCGAGGACCGCGTGACCCTGCTCGTGCGTGACGATGTCGGGGCTGTCCCCGGACTGCACGATCTCTCCCGTCTTCGCATTGACGTCGCGAAAGAAGTGGAGCGCCTTCCGGTCGTAGAACGCGTTCAGGTCTTCGCCGTCGACCGGAATCGCCGGGAGAACCGCGCCGCGCACCCAGGTTCCCGCTCCCGGCAAGAGGCGCGACCAGAGGGACCGCCCGCGGCCGAGCGCCGAAGCGATCTGCCAGTAGAGGAACTCGGGAGTGTCCGGCTCGTAGGGGCGGGGCGGCGGGGCATTCCCTTCGACGCGAAATCCCCAGGGTCGCCGCTCCGTCTCGGACGGCGGCTCCGAAGAGACCGGGTGCTGTCCCCGTGCCGCGGGGTCGTTTAAGAAAATCCGGATCCGCGCGCGAGAAGCTTCGTCCACGGAAGCGCCGGAAGGAGTCTATCGCCGCGGCCGCGTCGCCCCGCCGACGATCCGGTCAGCTCGCCGTCTTCCTCTTCTTGCTGGTCGTCGAGTACGTGACCTTCCGAACGACCGGCTTGCCGCCGGGACGCGTGATCGTCCGGACGATCACTTTCCGACCGGCCGCCAGGCCCTCCGGGATCACGGACGCCGGGTCGATCGTGTACGTGACGCTCGTCCGGTTGGGTTGCAGGATGGTGATCGAGCTTCCCGCCTCGTACGTCGTGACGGTTCCGTAAATCGTGGTGATCTGGGTCTTCGCCTCGACGCCCGAGACGATCTCGGTCTTTTCCGTCGTCGTCTTCGCCTGGCCCTCGGCCGTGACCGTCTCCGTCGTGATTCGCGTGACCAGGACGGGGCCCGAATCCGAAGGCTCCGTGACGATCGCTACCCGGCGCCCGACCGTGATCTCGGCGGGCGCTTGCGTGCCGGGTGCGATCGCGTAGGTCACTTCGTGGCCGTCCGGGCTGCGTACCACGATCGTCTTTCCCGCCTCGTAGCGGATGACGTCACCGGTGACGGTGACCGTCTTCTGCTCGACGACTTTGCCGGTCTCCCGCGTATACGTGGTCGTCGGAGGCACACGGCTCGCGGGCGGGGCGGCGTCGGGGGCGAGAGCCGTGACGCGCGTGACGCGCACGACGCCGTCGGCTCCGGTTTCCGCGAAGATCGTGACGCGGCGACCGACCTGGGCATCGGCCGGAACCGTCAGATTCGGCGCCAGCGCGTACGTGACGACGCGCGAATCGGGTTGCTTCAAGACGATCGTCTTGCCCGCGTCGTAGCGGACGATCTCGCCGCTCGCCGTCACGGGTTTTGCGCTTTCCGCGGCGGGCGTCGGCGAGGGAGATGGCTTCGTGGCCTCCTGGGATGCCGCGACAGCGGCGACCGCGGCGATCGCAACGGCGAGGAACATCGCGAAGAACTTCATGTCGGCTCCTCCTGGCGCGTGTAGATCCGGCGCGCCATTCTCCCGACACGCCGGGGGATCAAAAACCGTGCCGTCCCGGTTATTCTCTCTCCGTGAGAGTTACGGTTGCCGCCGCGATCGCGTCCGTGCTCCTCGCGGCGGGGCTTTCGGCCGACCCGGGGAAGGCGGCCTGGCCGCTCTCCCTGCGCGAGGGGCTGCCGACCGAGCTGCCCGGATACGTGGCTGCACCGCGGGACCCGCTGCCCGACACGGACGAGAACGAGATGGGGATCTACACGCAGGTCTCGCGCTTCTTTCAGCGCATCGAGAGCGCCACTTCCGTCAGGCAGTTCCGGCTGGTCGTCCAGGACTACGGCGCCGGCAAGGACCTCGGGGGCGCGATCCGAAAGGCGGTCTCCGAGGCGTCCCGCGCGCCGAAAGTCGAGACGAAAGAAGTCAAGGTCTCCGGTCTGACCGCCTTCGCGGTGACCGACCGATCGCAGGGAAACCCCACGACGCTCGTCACGGTTCTGGCGTCGCCCTCGAGGCTCGTCCTCGGGCAGGGAGCGAACATCGAGGCCGCGGAGGCGCTGCGGCTTCTCGGCCTCGTCGATTTCGAGAAGGTCATCAACGCCAAGTAAAGACGTGACCGTCCGCCGCGCCGTCCGAGACGACGGAGCGCGTTTGATCGAGCTCGATCGAGAGCTCGCGCGTTTCGAGAAGCTGCGTCCGCCTGACGACGAAGAGGGCGCGCGGCTCCTCTCCTGGATCTTCGATACGGGAAAGCTCGAGGCGCTCGTCGCAGAGCTCGACGGACGGATCGAGGGGATCGCGCTCTTCTACGAGACGCCCGGCTCGACCTTCCGGGCCCGGCCGTTTCTGTACCTCGAGGACCTCGTCGTGTCCGATGGGGCGAGGAGCCGCGGCGTCGGCGAGGCGCTGATGGCGGCGCTCGCGGAAGAGGCCGTGAAGCGCAACGCGTGGCGTCTCCACTGGGCCGTACTCGACTGGAACGTGCGCGCGATCCAGTTCTACGACCGCCTCGGCGCGGCGCAGGACGACTGGCTCCACTACGGGCTGGACGAGGAGGGCTTGCGGAAGCTGGCGGGGGGCTGAGCCTCAGCTGACTGCCGTTCAGCGGACTCGCTCGGCGAGGCCGCGCAGCTCTTTCCGCTTCCACTCCGACCATCAAGTTTTGTGAATGGCTATTGAAAATAGCCGTTGACGTCGAGGATGAAGTGAACGTATCCGGAAGGCTGGGTGACTTTCACTGTCAGCCGCCCGAACGGATCGAGGCCGATGATCGCGTTATTCGCGCGGGTCTGACCGGCTCGGTAGGCAACAGACAACGTGTCGGGCTCGAGGATGCCACTCTCAAAGAGAGTCACGAAGCCGGGAGTCGTCGACCCGGTGAGCGTGACGTTCAGCGCCGCCGCTCGGGCGGTCGGCGGAACGCCGCAGCGCCCCGCGATCGAAAACACGCGCTGCGACCCGGCTTCGATGGCGGGTCCGCCGTTAGCGTCGACGGGATCACGGGTATCCACGAGACGGCACGGCGTGACGGTATAGAAAGAGGTGGGCTCGAATCGATAATCGA
>QHVV01000055.1 GCA_003222385.1 Acidobacteriota bacterium | reverse complement strand
CGGTAGAAGTCGGAGTCGCCCACGATGTGCCGCAGCATGTGGAGAACGAGCGACCCCTTCAGGTACGTGGTCTCGGTCTGATACATCGCCGAGGGGGACTTGTAGCGGAGGAACTCCATCGGACGGACCGTCCCGGTGCCTCGGACGTAATCGAGATACTTGTTCAGGTAGAGCCAGCGCTGGTAAGTCAGGTCGTCCTCGCCGTGCGCGTGGCCGTTCCAGACCGTGTGGCAGAAGCTGGCGAACGATTCGTTCAACCAGATCGAGCCGAGAGAGCGGCAGGTGACGAGATCTCCGAACCAGTGGTGCGCGAGCTCGTGCGAGACCGTGTCCTCGTAGGTCCACGTCGGATATGCCTCGTCGAGGGCGGGAGAGGAGTCCGGAGGGTCGTCCGGTCCCTTGAGATGGGACTCGGAGAAGCCCGTCAGGGTCGTCGTCTCCATCGCGCCGACCGCGAATTCGCGCAGGGCGACCTGGTCGTACTTCGCCCACGGGAAGGGATAGCCGAAGCGCTCCGAAAAGAACTCGACCATCTTCGGAGTGTCGCGGAAAGCGAGGGCGGCCTTCGCCTCGGTACCCGGAGGCGTCCAGGCGGAGAGGGGGACGGCGCCGGTCGAGAGTTTCGCCTCACCGATCGGCAGCCGCGCGAACTCGCCGACGTCCACGGTGATCAGGTAGTTCGGAATTGGTTTCTCCTGGACCCAGTGGAACGTGCGCGTGCCATCGGAGTTCTCTCTCGTTTCCGTGAGGACGCCGTTCGCGAGCGCGCTGTACGGCTTCGCGACCGTCACGGCGAGATCGACGGCAAACTTGTCGTTCACGTCGTTGTAGATGGGAAGCCAGCCGTCGTGCAGGCCGCCCTCGCCGTAGTTCCAAGCCTGCGCGGCGCGCATTCGCGTCGCCGGGAAGAAGTACATGCCGGTCTTCGGATGCACCGACCACGTCACGCCAACAGTCGTCTTTTCGCCGGCGGCGAGAGGGCGCGGCAGCGTGATCCGCACGGCGCGCGCCGTTCGGTCGACCTGGAACTTCGCGGGAGAGCCCGACGCCGTAGCGCCGGTCACGTCCAGCCCGGCAGCGTCGAGCGCGACTTCGGTCAGACCCGAGCGCATTGAAGAAAGCGCGATCGTGGCATTGCCCGAAATCTCTTCCCGCGGCATGTCGAACTTCAAGTCGGCGCGGTATCGCTCGATGTGAATCTCGCGGTCGCGGACCGGGCGCTCCGGACCCTCCGGGAGCCGGTGACCGGGGACGACCTGAGCGGCCGCGGGACAGCAGACGAAAGCCAACAGAACGACGATCCGGCGCATTCTTCCTCCCGATCAGTTGGAGGAATTCTATCGGCGCGCGGGATCCCTCGCTTCGCTCGGGATGACCTCGCCCCTTCGCGGGCGAGGTCAGCTCTGAAACGCGTACGAGACTTTGAGGAAGAACTGACGGCCCGAGGCGACGAGATCGCCGTTGCCGCGGAGCGATCGGTTGTCTCCGTAACCGAGGAACAGCACCGTCTGCCAGTTGAGCTTGTACGAGAAGAGAGCCGAACCGTCGAAGAAACCGTCCTTGCGGGAGACCGGAAAGCGATAGAGGCTCGGATCGCGCTCGGTTTCAACCCACTGGCCGATCAACCGCATGAGCATGCGCGCCGTGAACGTGTAGGTCGCTTTCAGCCGGGCGGTCTCCGCCTTGAAGAGGCGGCCCTTCCGTCCGTCGTCGCCTTTGACGTCGAGCGTCTGATGGTTGCCGATGAACTCGAGCGCGAGGTGGTCCGTCGGCTTGACCGTGATCGTGGAGGAAAGGCGGATACCGTCCCCCACCCGGGCATTGTCGAAGTCGAACTCGTCGCCGATGTTCCCGTCCACCTCGATCCGCGAGAACCGTCGCGACGGATCGACCTGGAAGAAGAAGAAGACGTTCGTGCGCTGGAGAGTTTCTCCGGCGATCCGCGTCGCCGAGAGGTTCAGGTCGATCTCCGCCTGAAGGTTGCGCTGCCCGAGCGTGAAGATCCCGGGTGAGATGTTCCGATCGATCAGGTTGCCGTGGCGATCCTCGGAGTAGACGGTCAGGATCTGCGGCCGGATGCGGTTGAAAAGTCCGGTGGGATAGAAGTTCCATCCCCCGAACGCCTCGCCCAGGCGCAAGCCGACCTGGGGAACGAACCCGTCGTCCGCGCGGAACCCTCGGCCGAGCTCCCGATAATGGAGGAATCCCTCCGGCCCGGTCTCGTTGTGCGCCCACCGGAGATCGACGGCGCCGCCGGATAACGATCGGCCGTCCCACTCTTGCGCGAGGTCGGGGCGATCCGGCGTCTGCGTGTCGCTCCAGAGAAACTGTCCGGTCACCAGGTTGCTCCCGTTGGGGCGCCAGGCGAAGTCCGGCCCGATCACGCGATTGTGGCCTCCTCCGTTGACTTCCCGGTCCGTCAGGAGAAGGCCGGCGAACGAGGCGCCGAAGTCGTGCCGGAGCCGTCCGATCGCCGCGATCGACCGGTAGTCTTGGGGAGCGAAGGACGAGAAATTCGGGCCGGGCAGGATGACCAGACCTCCGCCCCGGTCTTCGGTGACGAGGAGCGTGTATGCCGATTCCCCGATCTTGCCGGTCCCGCGGATCCCCCACCGGGGAGACGTGATCGTGCGGGTGTACACCGCCTTGATCGGCGTCTCGAGCAGGTCGACGCCCTCCAGGAAGAACGGCCGTTTCTCCGGAAAGAAAAGCGCGAAGCGCTGGTTGACCGCGATCTGAGCGGCGTCGGCCTCGACCTGTGAGAAGTCGGGGTTGATGGTCGCGTCGATCGCGTGGTTCGAGCCGGGGGTCCACTTCACGTCGAGACCGCCGTCCCCTTCGATCGGGCGGTTGACGAAGTCGGGATGGTCGGACTCCCGGTCGCGCGGCTCTCCGTTCTCCGTCGCGGTCGCATACGGAGCGACCACGAGGTGCCCCCCCTCCGGCAGCCCGGAGAGCCCGGTTACCGATCGCATGTGGCAGATCAGACAGTTCGACCCCCGCGGGATGGGAGCGGAATGGATGGCGTAACGGAACTCCCGCGGGTAGTTGCGCCACACGAGGATGCCCCACGTCTGCGGATTCCCTTTCGGGTATCGAAGGGAGGAGAACGGGATCCGGTACTCCGCCGTCCAGCCGGTGGGCGTGATCCGGGCGGAAGTGCCGAAGAAAATGTCGGGCGAGAAGTCCTCCGTACCGGTCGCTTCATTCCAGCTCGCGTCCCCCTGGCTGCCGCGCGGGTTCACGCGCAGCTCGAGGGCGGACTTCCGGTCGTTTCTCGTGTCCAGGAAAACCGCGATGTTGTCGTCCGTTCCGAGGACCTGGTCCCGATCCACGTAGGGCGCGCGGATGGTCTCGGGATGCGGATCCCGCGCGTCGATGCCGATGTAGAAGTACTTGTCGTCATACGCGAGCAGGACCCGCGTGACGACTTTCGGCGGGACGTTGTCGCCCGGCTGAGTTTCCCAGAAGCTGTCGATGACGGCGGCGTCCTTCCAGCCCGGATCGGAGAGATCGCCGTCGGCCTGGATCGGTCCGGAGATGCGGTGGACCTCGATCGGAGCCGGAGCGTCCTGCGCCGCGGACGCGGCCGCGCACACGGCGAAAACGAGCAGCCCTCCCGCGACTCGCACGACACTTCCTGGTACGGCGGCGCCTCGACGAAGGTTCTCGTCGATCGGCATTGCCGGGTTCCGGCCGGGATCTGGCGCGTCGCGATCTGAGAGGAGTCCTACCTCTGGAAGGCGTAGGAAACCTTCAGGAAGAACTGCCGTGACGAGTGCGCGAGGTCGCCGGTGTCGTTCACGACGCTCGAGTCGCCGTAGCCCACGAAGAGAACGGACTGCCAGTTGAGCTTGTAGGAGAAGAGCACCGAGCCGTCGAAGGAGCCGCTCTTGCGCGACACCGCGAACATGTAGAGCTCCCGGTCCCGCTTCGTCTCGGTGTACTGGCCGATCATCCGCAGGAACGCACGCGACGAGAACGTATATGCCGCGCGCAGCCGGGCAACCGTCGCGGTGAAGAGCCGGCCATGCCGCCCCGATTCGGCCCGCACGTCGAGCCAGCGCCGGTCGCCCGTGAACTGGAGGTCCAGGTGATCGGTCGGGCGCGTCGTCGCGGAGAGGCCGACCCGGCCTCCGTCTCCTTCCCGCGCGTTGGCGAAATCGATTTGCTGCCCGAGGAAGCCGTCGACGGAAATGCGTGGAACGAGACGGGTCGGCGCCAACCCGATCGAATACGAAACATTCCGCCGGTGAAGGAGCTTCTCTCCCACGCGGATCGAATCGGAGTTCGCGTCCAGCTCCCCGCTCGAGTTGAGCTTCCCCTGGAACTGCACGCCCGCATAGACCCGGCGATCGAGCGTGTCCCCGTCGCGCTCCCACCACCAGTTGACCACGAACAACGGCTCGAGTCGGCTGAAGAAGAAATTCTGCGGAAAGAAGGTGTAGCCGAGGAAGTTCCGGCCGTGGCGGTATCCGACCTGCGGCATGAACCCGAGGTCGGCGCGGAAGTCAGGCGAGACGTCCTCGTAGGTCGTGCGCCAGAGCCAGGTCCGGCTCGTGTGTAGCCAGGACAGAAACCCCGCCGCCGCGTCGAGCTTGCGTCCGTCCCATTCCGCCGCGAGGTCCGGTCGGTTCGGAGTGCGTGTAGAGCTGTAGAGAAACTGACCCGTGACCTGGTCGCCCTCGCTCGGCCGCCACTGGAAGTCGGGACCGAGGACGCGGTTGTAGCTGGAGCTCCCCTCGTTCTCGCGGTCCGTCGCGAGAAAGCCGATGAACGACCTTCCGACGTCGTGCCGGACGCGCGCAATGCCGTCGATCGAAGAGAAATCCTGAGGCGCGAAGCTCGAGGACTGGGGACCCGGGATGATCGCGCTTCCCCCTCCGCGGTCCTGCGTCACGAGGATGGTGTACGCGGAAGCGCCGATCTTACCGGTCGCGCGCGCGCCCCACCGCGGCGACGTGATCGTTCGTGTATAGACGGCCTGGAAGGGGGTCTCGAGAAGGTCTACCCCTTCCAGGAAAAACGGACGCTTCTCCGGGAAGAAGAGCGCGAACCGTTCGTTGACCGAGATCTGCGCCACGTCCGATTCGATCTGGGAGAAGTCCGGATTGATCGTGACGTCGAGCGCCGTATCCGCGTTCGGCGTCCACTTGACGTCCAGCCCCGCGTCCCCTTCGATCGGCTTGCTCACGAACTCGGTCCCCGCCTCTCCGGTGCGCGGGGTCCCGCTTTCCGAAGCGGTCAGATACGGGGCGACGACGAGGTGGCCTCCGCGGGGCAGGCCGGTGATGTCCGTCCACTCCCGCGAGCGGCAGACGAAACAGTTCGAGCCTCGCGGCAGCTTGACGTCGAAGATCTGGTAGCGAAAGTCGCGCGGGTAGTTCCGGTAGAGCATCATCCCCCACGTCTCCCGATCGCCTTTCGGGTATCGGATGGAGGTCAGGGGGATGCGGATCTCGACGGTCCACCCTTGCGGACCGATCTTCCCCGCGGAATCCCAGAAAAAGTCGGGAGAGAAGTCTTCGTTTCCCGTCGCGTCGTTCGTGATGCCGTCATCCTGGATGCCGCGCGGGTTGACGAAGAACTCGACGCCGGAGCGGCGGTCGTTCTTCGCGTTCAGGATGAGGCCGACGAAGTCCTGGTCCGAAAAGACGTTGTCGCGGTCGACGTAGGGGGCGCGGATCTTCGCCGGGTTCGGGTCGCGGCAGTCGAACGCAACGTAGAGAAATCGCGAGTCGTAGCCGACGTACGCGATCGTCTGGACCGGCGGCGGGACGTTGTCGCCCACGTTCGATTCGTACCAGGTCTCGACCTTCGCGGCCTCGCGCCAGCCGGGGTCGGAGAGATCGCCGTCCACCTGGATGGGAGAGGAGATCCGCGCGAGCGCAATGGGCGGCTCGAAGTCGGGAGGCGCCTTCGTCTGACCTCGCGCGCCGACGGCTAGCGACAGCAGCACGGCGGCGATCGAGAGGATCGCTTTCACGAAGACCGTTACGGGCCGTCGGACGAAAGGTTTCGTAGTGAAGGGACTCTGTCTTTTGGGAGAATCGCGGCGAGTCGAAGCGAGCGAGGAGCCGAGATGCCCGAAGGACCCGAGGTCGAGACCGAGAGCCTGCACGAAACAATCCACGAACAGCTGGAAGAGCACGGCGGAACTTTCCTGAAGAGAATCGCGCTGACGACGGCGCTCTTCGCGGCGTTCGCCGCGGTCGCGGCGCTCCGGGCCGGCGCGACGGTCAATCACGCGCTCGTCTTGAAGACCGAGGCGGCGCGCCTCCAGGCCGAGGCATCCGACCAGTGGGCCTATTACCAGGCCAAGGGAATCAAGGCGGCGGTCGCGGAGGCGGGCCGCAGCGCTTACGCGGCCATCTCGAAAGAGCCGCCGCGCGAGTTCGCCGAGAAAGAGAAGCGCTACGCCGCCGAGCAGGGCGACATCGAAAAGGAGGCCCGGAAGAAGGAGAAAGAGCGGGACGAGAAGTCGAACGAGGCGGACGAGCTGCTCCACCTCCATCACGGCTTTGCCAACTCTGTCGCGCTCTTCCAGGTCTCGATCGCCCTCGGCGCCGTGGCGGCTCTGACCCGCAGCCGCGCCGTCTGGATCGCGTCGCTCCTCTTCGGAGCAGGGGCGATCGTCCTGTTCGCCTTGTCGCAGTTCCGCGGCTAGGTCCGCGGTCGTTCAGTGGAAGTCGTGGCTGGGGATTTCTTCCAGCTCACTCACGCCCCAGAACCGCTCCCCTTTCACGGAAAGCGTGCCGTCCTGTTTCTGGAGACGGCCCTCGACGACGAGCGTGCCGGATCCGACGATGACCGAGCGGTACTCGCGGAAGAGGTCGGGCCGCACAATCGCCTGGCACATGCCGCTCTCGTCCTCGAGAGTCAGGAACACGAATCCTTTCGCGGTGCCGGGACGCTGCCGGACGATGACTGCGCCTCCGGTCCGGACGCGGGTGCCGTCGGGAAGGCGCGCGAGCTCGGCGGCTGACAGGATCCCCCGCCGGCGGAACTCTCCGCGGAGGTGCTCGACCAAATGCGGACCGGTCGTCATCTGGGTGGACTTGTAGTCGGCGGCCGTTTCTTCGCGCGGGGTCATGTCGGGTAGAGGCGAAGGATCCTCGGTCGCCATGCCGGCGAAGAGCGCGCCGGAGGAGCGCGCGATCTTGGCGACCTGCCAGAGCGCCCCGCGCCGGGTCCGGCCGAACGAAGCGAGCGCCCCGGCGTAAGCGAGGCGAACGAGCTCGTCCTCGCGGAGCGCGCACCGCCGCGCGAGATCGTCCGCACCGGCGAAGGGCGCCCTCCCCTGCTCGGCTTCGATTCTCTGTCCGGTCGTCTCTTTCAGGCCCTGGACGAACCGAAGCCCGAGGCGCACCGCGCCCTCGTCCCAGCGGCACTTCCAGCCGGATCTCGCGACGTCGATCGGCCGCACCTCCGTGCCGTGCCGCTGCGCGTCCTTCACGAGCGTCGCAGGGTGGTAGAAGCCCATCGGCCACGTGTTCAGGATCGCGGCGTAGAAGGCGGCCGGGTGGTGCGCCTTCAAATACGCGCTCGCGTAGGCGATCAACGCGAAGGACGCCGCGTGCGATTCGGGAAACCCGTAGAGCGCGAACGACGTGATGGATTTCACGATCTGCTCCTGCGCCGCGGCGTCGATTCCCCGCTCGGTCATGCCGCGCCGCAGCTTCTCCTCGATCGAAGCCATCCGCTCCTGCGAGCGCTTGAATCCCATCGCGCGCCGCAGCTCCTCCGCCTCGCCGCCGGTGAAGCCCGCGGCGACCATCGCGATCTTCAAAAGCTGTTCCTGGAAGAGCGGGACCCCCAGGGTGCGCTTCAGGATCGGCTCGAGGGAAGGGTGCGGGTACTCGACGGGCGCCAAGCCGCGCCTCCGATCGAAGAACGGATGCACCATGCCGCCGACGATCGGACCCGGCCGGATGATCGCGACCTGTACGACGATGTCGTAGAAGACTTTCGGCGCGTGGCGCGGGAGCGACGCCATCTGCGCCCGGCTCTCGACCTGGAAGAGGCCGACCGTGTCGGCTTCGTTCAACATCTTGTAGATCGCGGGGTCGTCCTGCGGCAGGTGCGCGAGGTCCACCTCGACCTTTTCGTTCGCGCGGATCATCGGGATCGCCTCTTCGAGTGCCGCCAGCATTCCGAGACCGAGCAGGTCTACCTTGACCATCCCCATGTCCGCGCAGTCGTCCTTGTCCCACTGCACGACGACCCGGCCCGGCATCGACGCCGGCTCGAGCGGCACGACTTCGTCGAGCCGTCCCGCCGCGATGACCATTCCTCCGGAGTGCTGGCCGAGGTGGCGCGGCCGGTTCTGGATGCCGAGCCAGAGGCGCATGAAGTGGCGCGAGCGGACGTCGCGCGGATCGAGGCCCGCCGCCGCGATCTCGTTAGAGAGCTCCTCGATCGGCTCCCGGATCTCGCCGAAGTTCCAGCTCCCGAGCTGCTTCGAGAGCCGGTCCACCTGATCGGGCGAGTATCCCAGCGCTTTGCCGACCTCGCGCGCCGACATGCGGTCGCGGTAGGTGATCACGTTCGCCGTCATTCCCGCGCCGCGCGCGCCGTACTTCTCGTAGACGTGCTGGATGACCTTCTCGCGCTGGTCTCCGGAAGGGAGGTCGAGGTCGATGTCGGGCCACTCGCCGCGCTCTTCCGACAGAAAGCGCTCGAAGAGGAGCTGCATCTTCACCGGATCGACCGCGGTGATCGAAAGCGCATAGCACACCGCGCTGTTCGCGGCGGAGCCGCGTCCCTGGACCAGGATCTTCTGCTCGCCGCAGAACCGGACGATGTCCCAGACGATCAGGAAGTAGCCGGCGAGGTCGAGCTTCTCGATCAGGTCGAGCTCCTTCGCGATCTGCGCCTGCGCGCGCGCGGTCAGGGGCCGGAAGCGGGTACGGGCGCCGTTCCACGCGATCTTCCGGAGGAAGGACGAGGGCGTCTCGCCGGCCGGCAGCGGATAGTCGGGGAAGCGGTACCCGAGGTCCGCGAGCGTGAAGTCGAGCTTCTGCGAGAGCTCCCAGGCCGCGTCGAGCGCGCCCGGCAGGTCCGTGAAGAGGTCCGACATCGCGGCGGCGTCCCGGAAATGCCGCTCCCGCTGCGCGGCCAGGAGCGCGCCCGCTTTGTCGAGATCGGTCTTGTGTCGCAACGCGGTCATGACGTCGTGGAGGTCCTTGTCGCGCGCGCGGGCGTAACGCACACCGTTCGTCGCAACGAGAGGGAGCTTCCGCGCCCGGGCCAGGTCGACCAGGGCGCGATTGCCGTGCTCCTCGTCGCGAAGGTGGTGCCGCTGGAGCTCGACGTGCAGCCGGCCGGGGAAGATCGCGGCGAGCCGGGCGAGGATTTCTCCCGCGGCGTCCGGGCCGTTCGTCGCGAGCGTGCGCGCGACCGGGCTCTCCTCGCCGCCGGTCAGGCAGTGCAGCCCTTCCGCGTGCGCGACGACCTCGTCCCACGACACGCGCCCTTTCCCCTTCTCGTTTCGGAGCGCGCCCGTCGTGATCAGGCGGCAGAGATTCTTGTAGCCGGTTCGGTTCGCGACGAGGAGCGTGAGACGGGCCGTTCTGTCATTCCGAGGAATCTCCTTCCGGACGCCACGAGATTCCTCAATGCGTTCGGGATGACCGTCTTCGACGGTCACCTCCGCCCCGACGAGCGCCTTGATTCCCGCCTGCTGCGCCGCCTTGTAGAACCTCGGCGCTCCGTACACGCCGTTCGTGTCGACGAGAGCGACCGCCGGGAGCGCACGGTTCGCGGCTTCTTCGACGAGATCTTCCGGAAGCGAGGAGCCGTCCAGAAAAGAGAAGGCCGACGCCGCGCGCAGCTCCGCGTACGGCCGGGGTTGTCGGCGCGCAGCGGGAGGACGCCAGGCGCGCTGTCGGAGCTTTTCCTTGCGCGCGCCGGCCGCGACGATGCGCGGGTCGGTGGGCTGGAACACCCGCCGACTTTAAGGCGCAAGTCAGGCGTAAATCAACTGAAATGGGGTCAGATCTCCACTTGCCACATTGCCGCTCAAGTGCCTGATTTGCCTAAGCTTGCTAACTGATGAGCCGGACCGTGTCCCCCCGTCGAACGGTCCCCCCCGCGACGACGCTCGCGTAAACGCCGACGGAGGCCGGGTAGGCCCCATCCGGCCCCCGCCCCTCTCCACCGACGACCGGGTTGTGGCGCGCCGCCGTGCGCAGGATCCCCGCATCCGCCGGAAGCTCTTCCTGCGCGAGCGTCGTCATCACGCAGCGCGGGCAGGGGTCCGTCACGCGCAGCCGGACGGAGTCGCCGAGCGCGAGCGTCTTGCCGATCCAGCCGTTCTCGACGAAGCCGGCCTGTCCGTCGGCGACCGAGACCAGCGCGTTTGGACGAAAACGGCGCGGATCGAAGCGCCCCTGCGGGTAGAGCTCGCTCAAGTGCTCGAGCGTCGCCGTCGTGACGAGGTGGATGACCGCATAGTCGAAGAACGACCCGGCCGGAGACCCCAGCGCGATCCGCTCGTCGGTCACGTCCTGTCCGTTCGGCGATCCTTCGAGCCAGAGCTCTTCCAAGACCGGCGCAGCGCTCGCCGCCGTCTCGATCGCTACCTCCCGCCCCAGGATCCGCGACAGAACCGCGGCGGCGTTCGGATCGTCGACGGCGACGACGCCGCCGTCGGGAAGCCGGATCCGCACCCGGCGCGGCGTTTCGTCGAGCTCCGCGCGGCACTCGTACATCCTCGGCCACTTGCGCGGGTTCTTGGCGCTCGCTACCTTGCCGTCCGACGCATCCACGAGCGCGTACGCGCGATCGCCTACGAAGCCCCGCTCGGTGACGGCCGACCGGTCGATCTCTTCGCCGAGCATCGACTTGACCGGATAGCGCCAGAGCGACCGGATCGAGCCCGCGACCGATTCCGTCATGGTGAGCTGCCTCCTTGCGGCGTGCAGAACATCGCCCAGAGGGCGAGGTCGTCCGTGAACTCCTCGAAACGGTGCTCGACGCCGGCCGGAACGAAGAGAACGTCTCCCGGCGCGAACCGGTCCCGGTCGGGACCGTTGACGAACCAGCCCGTTCCCGACATCACCACGTAGACCTCGTCGCGCGTGTGCGGCTTCTGCGGATCGGTCCCACGGGGCGCGTAGATCTCCACGGTCAACGTGCCGTGCTCGATCACCGTGGCGAAGCGTTCGCCGTCCGCGCCCGGGAGCCGGGCGAGTGCCTCGGAAAGACTCGCGCGCCGGTGCGTCACTCGACGATCGTGAAGACTTCGCGATATCCGCTCTCGACCAGCGGCACGAACTTCTGGTACCAGCCTTTCCACTCCTCCGCTCCCGTTTCGCTCTGCATCTCGCGCTCCATGTCGGAGAGCGACGGGTACTCCTCCTCCATGACGAGCGTGTAGAACGGTCCGACCAGATCGGTCATCGCTTTCATGTTGCCGCCGGAGCCCGTTCTCCGGGCGATCTCACGCCCTTCTTTCCACAGCGCGAGCGCATCCTTCGCCTTGCCGAACTTCAACCGGAAAACGTTCCGAACGACGATCATGGAACCTCCTTTTGACCGGGACGATAGGACGCTCCTCCCTTGGCGACGTCGAATTCCCGCGATCTTCCGCGGGGGATGCTGAGTGTCTTCCATCGCGCGCCGGCGAAGTGCTTCGCGAGGTACACGATCTGTCCGACGTGCCCCGCGTAATGGGTGAGCTGCCGGTTGATCGCCTGCAGCACCGAGTGCGGCTCGCCGCGGATCGCGACCGTCTTCTGCAGATCTTCGGAGGCGAGCGCGGAAATCGCTTCGAACAGAAGCCGCCAGCCGGCTTCCCAGCGTTCGAGCAGTCGCTCCTTGGTGTCTGCCCGGCCCAGCTCGAACTCGGTGTCGCGGTTGCGGTCCGGCTTCTCGCCGTCGGTCGTCAGAAAGTCGGTCCACCGGGACCGCATATTGCCGACGATGTGCTTGACGACGATCGCGATCGAGTTCGACTCGAGGTCGAGCTGGCGGAGCCAGTCCTCCTCGGAAATTTGTGCGAGCGCCTTGTCCCCGAAACCCTTGAGCTTCCGAAACTCGCCCAGGGCGTCGTCGAGATAGTGCCGTGCGAGATCCGTCATGGGGTCAGGTCTCCACTTGCCACATCGCCGTTCAGATCTTGCAGTGCGCGAGGCCGCGTTTCTCGAGGTATCGCTGGTGATAGTCCTCGGCGCGCCAGAACGTCGTGAGCGGCGTGACCTCGGTGACGATCGGACGGCGATAGCGCCCGCTGGTCTCCTGCCGCTCGCGGGAAGCCGCGGCCGCTTTCTGCTGCGCGGGATCGTGGAAGAAGATCGCGGATCGGTATTGCGCCCCGACGTCCGGACCCTGCCGGTTCTTGGTGGTTGGATCGTGATTTTCCCAGAACACGTCGAGCAGCCGGTCGTAGGAGACCTTTTCCGGATCGAACTCGACCTGGACGGCCTCCGCGTGCCCCGTGCGATCGGTGCAGACGTCCTCGTAAGTCGGGTTCGACCGGCTGCCGCCGGTATATCCGACCGCCGCGTCGAGCACGCCCGGCACCTGGCGGAACGCCGCCTCGACCCCCCAGAAACACCC
>QHVV01000183.1 GCA_003222385.1 Acidobacteriota bacterium | reverse complement strand
CTCTGTTCGAACAGCGGAGAGGCTTCCACGACCAGATCGAAGCCGCGCTCCAGGTCGCGACTCCGGATCCGACGGCGATCGGGCGCCTCGTGATCGCGGACCACGGAGTCGGCGAGCAGATCCGGACCGAGCACTCGAAATTCCAGACCCGGTTCGAGGCGCTTCTCTCTCCCGATCAGCTGGCAAACTTCAAAGCGCAGCGCGAGAACGGAGCCTGCTCCGGACCCGGAAAGCGCTTTCACTGAACCTCGGCCCTCCAGCGGCCGGCTCGCGCGTGGGCGCAGCCGGCCCCTTTTTTTGCCCGTAGAATCCGGGCGGTGAATCCCGACCACCCGGTGCCCCTCCTCGATCTGACCCGGTACGACGAGGAGCTGAAGCGGGCGATCGCCTGCGGCGTCGAAGGGGTGTTCTCGTCCGGGCGGTTCATTCTGGGCGCGGTCAATACCCAGTTCGAGAAGGCGTTTGCCGACCGGATCGGCGTCCGGCACGCGCTCGGCGTCTCTTCGGGGACCGACGCGCTCTTAGTCGCGCTGATGGCGCTCGGCGTCGGACCCGGGGACGAGGTCATCACGAGCCCGTTCAGCTTTTTCGCGTCGGCGGGAGTGGTCTCGCGCCTGGGCGGCCGGCCGGTCTTCGTCGACATCGAGCCGGACACCTTCAACGTCAACGCCGACCGGCTTTCCGCCGCGATCACCCCTCGCACGAAAGTCATCATGCCGGTGCACCTGTACGGACAGTGCGCCGACATGGACACGATCCAGGAGATCTCGGGGGAGATCCCGATCGTGGAAGACGCCTGCCAGGCGGTGGGTGCGACCCAACAGCGCCGGACGGCCGGCGCGATGGGGAAGATGGGAGCGTTCTCCTTCTACCCGACGAAGAACCTCGGCGGCGCCGGAGACGCGGGAGCCGTCACGACCGATGACGACGACCTGGCGGCGCTCGTCTCGAATCTGCGTCTCCACGGCGAAGCGGAGCGCTATCACCACCTCCGCGTAGGCGGGAACTTCCGCATGGATTCCGTCCAGGCCGCGGTGCTCCTCGCGAAGCTTCCGTATCTCGACGCCTGGACTTCCCGGCGGATCGCGATCGCCGACCGTTACGGGGAGCTGCTGTGGGACGCCGAGATGTCCGGTCGGATCGCTCTCCCGACGGTCGCGGCCGGGCGGCGGCACGTCTTCCACCAGTACGTGGTCCGCGTGTCGGATCGCGATCGCGTCCGCCAGAAGCTCGCCGAAGCCGGAATCTCCACGGCGGTCTTCTATCCCGTTCCGTTTCACCTGCAGGAGTGCTTCGCGGACCTGGGCTATCGCGAGGGCGACTTTCCGGAGGCCGAGAGGGCGGCGAAAGAGGTCCTCGCGCTGCCGATGTTCCCGCAGTTGACCGACGACGAGGTCGGCCGGGTGGCGGAGGCTGTTCTGGCCGCTCTCTCCTAGGGAGCTCCCCGGTCCCGCTGGACGGAAGTCTCCCGACGAGGAATTCTCTCGCGCACCAGAAACCCCTGCCGTGCGCGCGCGGCGTCGAGCGTCCGCCACAGGTACTCGCCGAGAACGCCGAGCGAGAGAAGCTGAACGCCCGAGAAGAAAGCGAGCGCGACCATTAGCGACGTCCAGCCCTGGATCGGCAGGTCGCGCAGGATCTTGAGCAGGACGAGGAGCGCCGCGTAGGCGAAGGCGGCCATCGCCAGGATCGCGCCCGCGACCGACATCCAGCGCAGAGGCGCGTAGGAGAACGAGATCACCGAATCGACGAAGAACTTCACCTTCTTCGCAAAGGTCCAGCGGGAGCGTCCCTCGGTCCGGGCCGTCCGCTCGTAGGGGACGAGCGTCACGGGAAAGCCTCCCCAGAGGATGAGGCCGGGCAACGACGTATGGATCTCCCGGCTGCCGGTCAGGAACTCGATCGCCGGCCGGCCAACGAGAAAGCAGTCGAAGCCTCCGGCCGCTTCAGCGTGCGGTAATAGACATTCGCCGCCGCACGCGTCGGCCACGACTCGGGCCGCGCGGTCCGGACCGCGAGGACCGCCGTCGCTCCTTCACGCCACGCCGCCACCATGCGGGGCAGGAGCTCGGGCGGCTCCTGGAGGTCCGCCGAAAGAACGGCTGCGGCCTCGCCGGTCGCCTCCTGGAGGCCGGCCGCGATCGCCATCTGGGAGCCAAAGTTGCGGGTCAGCCGAAGCCCTCGCGCGGCCGGCCAGTCCCCGACGATCGTCTGGATGCGTTCCCACGAAGCGTCTTCGGAGCCGTCGTCCACGAAGATCGCCTCGACGTCGAAGTCCCCCTCCTCGGCGACTCCGTGGAGCCGCTCCGCCAGCGGCAGGAGCGTCTCCGCATTGAAATAGACGGGCACGACGACCGAGATCCGCTGATCTTTCAAGCGGCCGGACTCTCGATGATCGACCCGTCCGGCTGCATTTCGTAGCGCCGGCCGCACGTGCACGCCGCCTTCCGGTCGTTGAACCGGAGACTCTCCCCGCACCGGCACACGTGCCCGTGCACCCGCGCGGGGCTTCCGTAAGCGAGCGCAAAGTCCGGCACGTCGCGGGTGACCAGAGCTCCCGCCCCGATCATCGCCCAGCACCCGACGGAAACTCCCGGCAGGACGATCGAGCCGGCGCCCAGGCTCGCTCCGGTTCGAATCCGCGTCCGCGGAAAAGTTTCGGGCCGCCGTCCGCTCCGGGGCCGGGCGTCGTTGGGAAAGGAAACGTCCGGCCCGACGAAGACGTCGTCTTCCAGCACGATTCCGTCGTAGAGCGAGACGCCGCACTTGACCGTCACGCGGTCGCCGATGACGACGTCGTTCTCGACGAAGCAGCGATCGCAGATGTTGCAGTCGCGCCCGATCGTGGCTCCGGCGAGCACGTTGACGTGGGCCCAGATGCGGGTTCCCTCGCCGACGCGGGAAGACGCGACGAGCGCCGTCGGATGGATCGTGGTCATCGGGTCGTTGCCGATGAGTTTACCGGGGATTCGCGGAGAAGTACTCCGAGCTCCGCTCCCGGTAGAACTCGACGGACCGGGCGAGACCGTCGCGCAAGTCGACGCGCGGCTTCCGACACGAAATCGCCCGGCTCCTGCGCCTTCCTCTCCGTCGTGAAGTCGGTGAAGACGATCTCCGTTCCCGGTACGAGATCGCGGAGGATCTCGGCGACCTCGAGGAAGGTCGACGGCCGGTCGCTTCCGACGTTCACGATTTCTCCGACCATCGAAGGCTCGCACGCCGCCTTGACCAGCGCTTCGACGCAGTCCTCCACGTAGAGGAAGTCGCGCAGGATCCGGCCGGTGCCGAAGAGGGGGATCGGCTCGCCCGAGAGCGCGAGCCGGACGAACCAGTTGACGACGCCGAAGTGCGAATGCTTCATCTGTCCGCGCGGTCCGTAGATGTTCGTCAGGCGCAGCGGCACCGTTCGGACTCCGTGGATCCGCGTGTAGGTCCGGCAGATCATCTCCGCCGAAAGCTGGGAAATCTCGTAAATGCCGCGCGGATCGGCCGGAGTCTCCTCCGAGACCGGGAGCGTCACAGCCGGCCCGTACTGACCGCGCGTGCCGGAGCGCACCACGAGAGCGCCGGGATTCGTCTTCCGGCAGGCTTCGAGGAGAGCGGCGGTGCCCTTGATATTGATGTCGATGTCGGGATACGGGTTGGAGAGCGACAGAACGTGCGACACCTGCGCGGCGAGGTGGAAGACGACGTCGCGGCCGTCGACGAGTCTCGCCATCTCCTCCTCGTCGCGGACGTCGGAAATGTGGACGTCCAGGTCGTGCAGGATGTCGCGGACGTTCGCGAAGTTCCCGCCGTAGCCCTCGATCATCGCGTAGCACACGGCGACGCGCGCGCCGTCTTCGAGCAGCCGGATGGCGAGGTTCGAACCGATGAAACCGAGACCGCCCGTGATGAGGACGTTCTTCCCGGCGAGGGACCGCATTCGCCGGATCACGATAGCATCGGCTGTACAATCCGCTCGAAGAGAGGAAGTTCGGAAGAGCCGCTCACCGCATGACTTCGCCCCGCCGAATCCTGGTCGTCGTCGGGACCCGGCCGGAGGCGGTCAAGCTGGCCCCCGTGATCCGCCGCCTCCGGAAGGAACCCGCGCGCTTCGAGACCCTCGTCTGCGCGACCGCGCAGCACCGCGAGATGCTCGACTCCGTTCTCTCGCTCTTCGAGATCGAGCCGGACGTCGACCTCGATCTCATGCGCCCCGACCAGGCGCCGAACGAGCTCGCGTCCCGCGCGTTCGCGGCGCTCGATCGGATCCTCATCGAGCGAAGGCCGGACTGGCTCCTCGTGCAGGGTGACACGACGACCGCGATGTGCGCGGCCGTCGCCGCGTTCCACCGCGGCGTTGCCGTGGGACACGTCGAGGCGGGGCTTCGGACGGGCGACCTCGCGCGGCCCTTTCCCGAAGAGATGAACCGCCGCGTCGTCGACCTCGTCGCGGACGCCTGCTTCGCGCCGACGCGGCGCGCCGCGGACGCGCTCGCCTCGGAAGGAGTCGCGGCGGAGAGGATCCATCGGACCGGCAACACGGTCGTCGACGCGCTGACCGAAATCTCGCGCCGCGACGTCGACGCGGACACGCCTGAGGAGGACCTGGTCCTGGTGACCGCCCACCGGCGCGAGAGCTTCGGCGAGCCGCTCGAACGAATCCTCTCCGCCGTCGGCCGCCTCGCGCGCGCGTTTCCGAAGACGCGGTTCGTTCACCTCATCCACCCCAACCCGAACGTTCGCGGACGCGTCGAGGCGAGCGAGCCGGCCGCGAACGTGGAGCGGATCGAGCCTCTCGACTACCGGTCCTTTCTGCGGCTTCTCCGGCGATGCCGGCTGGTCCTCTCGGACTCCGGAGGGGTGCAGGAGGAGGCTCCGACGTTCGGAAAACGCGTGCTCGTTCTTCGAGAAAAGACGGAGCGGCCCGAGGGGATCGAGGCCGGCTTCGCCCGGCTCGTGGGGACCGACGAGGAGCGGATCTTCGACGAGGCGTCGCGCATTCTCTCCGGCCGCTCGGATCTGCCCGCCCCGACTCGGTCGGGGAACCCGTATGGCGACGGCCGGGCGGCCGAGCGGATCGTTTCGGCGCTCGCAGGCATTCCCTACGAGCCTTTCGAGGCCGCGGCGCCGCGGGTCGCCGTTGTCTAGCTCGGGAGAGCTCCGCCGCTTCCTGCGCGACCTGCTGCCGGCCGGGCTTCGCGCGAGTTACCACCGATATGCGCTCCAGCGCGACTTCGGCATCGAGGTCTCGACGGGAGAGCGCCGCCGGGCCGCGCTCGACCGGACCCTCCCTCGCGGGCTGAATGTGATCGGATACTTCGACTCCCCGACGGGCGTGGGGCAGTCCGCGCGCGCTCTTTCCCGGGCGGCCGAGGTGGCGGGCCTGCCGGTCTCGCGGATCGACGCCGCGCGGCTCGAAACGTCGCGTCCGGCGGTCCCGGGATACGCCGCGAACCTCTATCACGTCAACGCGGACGCTGCGGCTCCGGTCGTCGAGATGGGAGGCCCCGCGCTCCACCGCGGCCACGCGAACGTCGCCTACTGGTACTGGGAGACGGAGACCTTTCCGAAGCGCTGGACCGACCGCTTCGCTTACTTCGACGAGGTCTGGGTCGCCTCCGAGTTCTGCCGGCTCGCGGTCTCCCGCGTGTCGCCGATTCCGGTCGCGGTCGTCGCGCCGCCGGTCCTCCTCGAAGCCGCCGCCGCCGCCGCGGATCGGAGCCGGCCCGATGGACCGTTCCGCTTCCTGACGATCTGCGACGCGTCGAGCGGCGTCGAGCGGAAAAACCCGCTCGGCGCGGTCCGCGCTTTCGCGCGGGCGTTTCCGGCGGACCGCCGTGTTCTTCTCTCCGTCAAGGTCGCAAACGCGGAAAGCGCTCCGGGTCTCCTCGACTCCCTGCGCCGCGCGGCGGGCACGGCGAACGTCGAGATCGACCCGGGGAGGGCGACGCGCCGCGAGATCGAAAACGTCCTGGCGAACTGCGACGCCTACGTCTCGCTTCACCGCGCGGAGGGGTTCGGGTTTCCCATCGCCGAAGCGATGCTGCTCGGCCAACCGGTCGTCGCGACCGACTATTCGGGAAGCCGGGACTTCGTGGACGAGGCGGTCGGATTCCCGGTTTCGTTCCGGCTGGTCGAGCTCGATTCCGCCGCCGGCCCCTACGACGCCGGGACTCGCTGGGCGGACCCGGACGAGGAGGAGGCGGCGGCCGCGATGCGGCGCGTCGTCGAGGACCTTCCGGAAGCCCGCCGGCGCGCCGAGGTCGGGCGGCGCCGCATCGCGTCCCGCTACGGGGTCGAGGCAGCGGCGCGGCGCGTCCTCGAGCGCGTGGAGACCCTGACTGCCCGGCTCGCGGCGAGGCCGTGAAGCCATGAGATCCGAGTGGGAGAAGGGGCTGCGCGGCCGCTTCTACGCTCTCGGGCGCCGGATGATGCCGCTCTCCTGGAGGCGTGCTGTGCGCCGCCGCTTCGCGCCCGAAAAGGTCCTCGGAATCCGCAAGCCTCCGGTCGACGTGCCGCTCTACGAGTTCGATCCGAACGACGCGCGCCCCGGCCGTCCGGACTTGGTCGTGCTCCCG
>QHVV01000179.1 GCA_003222385.1 Acidobacteriota bacterium | reverse complement strand
GATGGTGGCCGCGCCAGTGCCGCGTAATAAGTAGACGGGGCGACCTGCAGCGTCTCGCAGATCGGCTCGACCCCGAACCTGTCCCGGTGTTCGTTGATGAAGCTCACTACTTCGGCAGTCGAGGGTCGAGCTCCCTCGCGAAGAAAGCCGACGCCGCCTTGAGGATCTCGTTGGCTCGGCGGAGCTCGCGGACCTCCTTCTCCAACTCAGCGATTCGCTGCTGGTCCTTGGTCGTCACTCCAGGGCGCTGACCATTGTCGATCTCGGCTTGCTTGACCCAGTGACGCAGGGTCTCCGAGCCGAGTCCCAGCTGCACCGCGATTCGCGTCACCACACCGTGACGTTCGCCAGTCTCCTTCATGGTCTCCTGGACCATGCGGACCGCTCGCTCTCTCAGCTCAGCTGGATGTTGGTGTCCCGATCCATGCTTGGGCGTCTGCTGCTTCGATGCTGACATGGGCTACATCCTCCCAAAGAATGCAGCCTCCATCAAACCCAGGGCAGTTCAGTCGGCGTCAGCTACGGGGGCGACGCGGATTACAAATTCCGCGGAACGGAACTGGGGACGCGAGTGCTCCTCATCGCCCCGACCGCCTGGCAGACGGCGCCATACGGCGCGCCAGTTCAGCAATTTTCTTGTCGTCTCTGATGATGGCCGGACGTCCCCTCCTGCCGCCGGAGACTTTCGAATCCGTCCAAGAGCAGATCCAGCGCGAACTCGAACTCGAACTGATCGTCGCAACCTTGACCCACGACCGAATCTCCCTCGTGGGAGGCCGCGCTGGCTATCTCCGCGATATAGGGATACTTCCGTCCCATCTCGCGGATCATGACCACCCGCATTTCGGGATCGACACTTTGTGAGTCGTCGAACAGCTCCTGGGTGAACCCCAGCAGACGGCTGCCGATTGTATGCATCACGTGATGGGTGAGATTGATGGACAAGCCGCCGGCCCGGAACATTTCGATCATCGACTCCATGTAGTCGAGCACAACCGGTGTCGCACTCGTCCGCGACTCGATCACTCGTGACGCCCACGGGTGACGTAGCAGCGCTCGTCGCGCAGAGAGGATTCTCTGCCGGACAGCCGTCTTCCAATCGGTTCCGCGGACTGGCGGATCGATCTCGCCGACGACCACATCGATCATTCCGTCCAGGAGCTCTTCCTTGTTGGTCACGTGCTTGTACAGCGCCATCGGCACGACTCCAAGCTCCTCAGCAAGCTTTCGCATGCTGAGCGACTCGATCCCGGCGTCGTCGGCAAGGGCGACGGCGGCTCGCAGCACGCGGCCCCTGCTCAGGGGGACCCGGCGCGGAGCCTCGATCTGCTGTGCCATCTGGACCACCTTTCCTTGTGACAGGCCGCTGAAGTCCACAGTCCTCTTGACAAGTGTATGCCGTACACCTAGACTGCCACGAGGTGTACGGCGTACACCCGGTTAGCGGCCAACCCCTTGCGTCAGCCGTTGGATGTGGAGGAGCAGAGAAATGAAGGCGATCGCACACGAGGAGTTCGGCTCGGCGGACGTTCTTGAACTCAAGGAAGTTCGCAAACCCGACGTCGAGCGTGACGAGGTTCTTGTACGCGTCCGCGCAGCTTCACCGAATCCCTGGGACTGGCACTTCATGAGGGGCCTGCCCTACATCGCTCGCCTAGCGGGAGCGGGAGTGCGCAAACCGAAGAACTCGGTTCTCGGCAGCGACATGGCGGGCGATGTTGAGGCGGTCGGCAACGAAGTGACGCGGTTCCGGCCCGGCGACGAGGTCTTCGGCTTTGTCCGGGTAGGTACCTTCGCGGAGTACGTATCTGCCCCGGAGGAACTCCTGGCGTTGAAGCCCGCGAACCTGAGCTTCCAGCAAGCGGCCACCGTCCCTCTCGCAGCGTTGACCGCCCTGCAAGGCCTTCGTGATGTCGGAGAGATACGGTCAGGGCAGAGGGTTCTGATCGTCGGTGCGTCGGGAGGCGTTGGGACGTTCGCGGTGCAGATCGCGAAATGGTTCGGCGCGGATGTGACCGGAGTGTGCAGCACGAGGAATCTGGAAATGGTCCGCTCGATCGGCGCCGATAGCGTCATCGACTACACCCGAGAGGACTTCACGCGGCGTGGTCAAAAGTACGACCTGATCTTTCAGCTCGCGGGCACCGCCTCACCGTCTGCCTGCCGACGCGTACTCACCCCTAAGGGCAGGCTCGTACTAAGCAGCGGTGACTCCCCAGGTCGCTTCATCGGGCCAGTCGACCGGATCATCAAGGCCGTCCTCTTGTCGCTGTTCATCGGCCAGACCTTGAGTCCGCTTGACACGAAGCCAAGTAGCAAGGACCTGAAATTCCTAAGGGAACTGATTGAGGCCGGCAGCGTCACGCCGGTCATTGACAGGACGTATCCGCTCCGCGAAGCAGCAGACGCCATCCGCTATCTCGAGACCGGGCGCGCACGAGGCAAGGTCGTCATATCCGTGTCGGCCGCACCAACTACGTCTAAGGCAGCACCATGGAAACCGCGGGCGCAGATTGCACCGGAGAACAGATGACTACAAGGAAATACGCCCCCAGGCTTCTAGGCGCAGCGTTCCTGATTGTTGCTTTCACGAGCGTGGGCAGTAGTTTGCTGCTCATGTCAGCTGTTGGATCCGGGAGCATCTCCGACATCCTGGTTGATATTTCACATCGGCTTACCCTGATGCGGCTCTTCATCCTTGGTGATCTGGTAACTAGTCTTGGAATTATTGTCCTGGCAGTCCTGCTCTACGTCGTCCTGAACAAACAGAACAAGATCATTGCCATTGTTGCCCTAGGATGCTGGCTAATAGAAGCAATGGCTCTGGCCATAAGCAAATTTGGGGCTTCTGCGCTGATACCTCTAAGCCAGGAATTTGTTCAGGCGGGGGCTCCGGACCATTCCTACTATCAAACGTTGGGCGCAGTTCTCTACAGCGGTGTTGTCGTGCAGCTGGGCCAAACGACAGAGTTGCTTTTCTATTGCTTCGGGGGAATGCTTTGGTATTACCTGTTTTACAAATCGCGGTATGTCCCGCGCGTCATATCTCTCGTAGGTCTCACGGCCGTGTCCGTAGCTTTAGTTGGGCTCGCGTTCCAATTCCTCGGCCATGATGTCTCGATTTTTGTATTCCTTCCGATCCTCCCGTTTGAATTGACCATTGGAGCATGGCTAATGCTCAGAGGCATAAAGGACGAGGTTCCCGTGGTCGTTGATCGGGCGGAGTGACCAGGCCGGCCAGGCTCGTCTCGATGGCCTGAACCGATTTACCTGGGTAGCATTCTGTGTAGTAGTTCATGTAGTAATTCTGGTGACACTAGTGGCCAAAACTGGCCTCAATCGCCTCGTCAGATTTCCGACTTGCCTCAAATCCCTCGATATCGACCTCGGTGGACGAGACCGCCTAGATTTCGGGACCGTGAGGCCCCCGGGTTCAAATCCCGGGCCCCCGACCAATTTCTGAATACGATCCTTGCATCACGCTTGGTGTTAGGTAGGGCGCAGTATCACAGCCGTATCACAATTTCCCGGGAAGTAATCCAGAGATGGCCTCTTGGGACACCATCCAGATCGTCCGGCCGTAAGTGGCCAGTCGGTGGAGAGGCCACCCAAATAGCT
>QHVV01000054.1 GCA_003222385.1 Acidobacteriota bacterium | reverse complement strand
TCGGCCGCGTCGTGGCCCTCCTCGTCCTCGCCGGCGCGGGCGCGGCGATCTCGAACTTCGCCGCCTCGTCCGACCGCAAGCTCGCGTGGGTCGGCAGCTACCCGCGGGCCCTCCAGGTCGAGCCCGCCGGGAGTCCGGCGATGGCGGAGGCCGCCCCACCGGCCGTGCAACGAAAACAGCCGTCCGTACAGACTTCCGCGATGCCCGCGACCTCGTCAGCGAGCTCGTCCGCCGTGGGCTTCCCCGCGACTCCGCCTGCCACCCCGCCCGCGGTTCCCCCGGCCGCCGACACGGCCGGCCTCGCCCGCGCGTTTCCGCCGCACCCGGACAAGCCCGCGGTCGAGATCGCGCCGGCGGACGTCGAGCGCCTCTACAGGGGGAAGGCTCTGTTCTTGGACGCCCGGCGCTCCTCGGTCTATGCAGAGGGACACATCGCCGGCGCGCGAAGCTTTCCCGTCTGGGAGTCCGACATCGACGCTCGCGTCAAAGGACTCTACGAGGAGGGGCTCGACCAGAAAGCGCCGATCGTCGTCTACTGCAGCGGCGGAACCTGCGAGGACTCGCACATGCTCGCCGAAAAGCTCTACATGGTCGGTTTCGACAACGTCCTCATCTACAAGGACGGTTTTCCCGACTGGCAGAAGAGGGCGCTTCCCAGCTCGAAGGGAGCGAACCCCTGAGACGTCGGTTCGCGGATTGGTTGACTCGTCCGTGGCTGTCGATCCGAGTTCAGATCGCGCTCGGCGCGGTCTTCGTAGCAGCGGCGATCCCCAAGATCCTGGACCCGCCCGCCTTTGCGCACATGATCTACAACTATCGCCTGGTCCCGGGTGGACTGGTCAACGCGCTCGCCCTCGTGATGCCCTGGATCGAGCTCCTTGCGGGGCTCGCGCTCGTGCTCGGCGTCTGGAGGAGGGAGGCCGCGCTCGTCGCCGGAGCTCTGCTAGTCGTTTTCCTGGGGGCGATCGGCTGGAACCTGCTCCGGGGCCACGGCATCGACTGCGGCTGCTTCGACGTCCGCTCGGCGGGCAAGAGTCGCGACGAACAGCTCGCCGACATGCGCTGGGTCCTTCTGCGGGACGTCGGTCTCCTGGTCCTCGCGGGACAGGTCCTCGCGGCGACGTCGCCGCGAGCCGCGATCAGCTCGCGGCTGTCGCGCGGCTGAAGCCCGACGGCGTCCTCCTCTTCCTCAGGTCGAGAAGGACCAGGCGCGCGATCGCTTTCATGGTCTCGAACACCCCCGCGCCGGTCGCCGCCGTCGCCTCGAGCGCCGGCTCGCCCTTGATCACCAGGCGGCGGGCGAGCTCGTCCGCCGGCATCGCCGAAGGGAGATCGCGCTTGTTCAGCTGCAGGACGTACGGAACGTCGGCGATCTCGTAGCCCTGCTCGCGGAGGTTCTTCTCGAGGTTCCGGATCGATTCGAAGTTCGCGGCCAGGCGCGCCTCCTGCGAGTCGGCGACGAACACGATTCCGTCCACCCCCCGGAGGATCGCGCGGCGGGCGGCGTCGTAGAAGACCTGCCCCGGGACGGTGTAGAGATGAAGGCGGGTCTGGAACCCCCGCAGGCTTCCGACGTCGAGTGGGAGAAAGTCGAAAAAAAGAGTCCGTTCGTTGGGCGTCGCGAGAGAAATGAGCTGGCCCCGACGGGACGGGGCCGTCCTCTCGTGGAGATATTGCAGGTTTTTCGTCTTCCCGCCGAGCCCCGGACCGTAATAGACGATCTTGCAGTGGATCTCGCGGGCCGAGAAATCAACGAACGCCACTCGTCACTCGGAAAACAGCCGGTCGATGTCCTCGTCGGTGATCTCGGCGAGCAGAGGCTCGAAGCCCGAGTGGAGGACCGGCTCCCGGTCCATCCGCTGCGTGATCTCCGCGAAGGTCCGCTCGAGCTCCGCTCCCGCCTGGCGGACCCGGAGCCGGACGAGGCCGAGAGAGGAGCGGTCCCCGAAGATGACCACGAGGATCACCCGCTGCGCCACGATCGAGACGTGGATGTTCTCTTTCTCCCCCTCGTGGAGCAGGACCGAGAACTCCCGCTCTCCCAGAATGCGCGCCAAGCCGTCGGTCGCGGCCACGTTCCCGGCCGTCAGCGAAGCGAGCGCCGTCATGTCGAGCGCTTCGACGTCTCCCACCGACGTGATCCGTTGGCCGTTCTTGTCCACCAGCAGGACGACGCTCGCCCCCGATTCCTGACGGAGCCGACGCAGGATCTCTCGAAGGCTCCGGAAGTCCTCTTCGAAGAGGACCAGATCGGCCGGCGACATCGATTCATTGTAGCGCCCGCATAATGGGGACAGACTTATTTAACCGGCGTGAATCAAAAATAAGTCTGTCCCCTTTTTCAAAGCTCTCTTCGGTTCTCCAGCGACCTCGCCATGGTCACCTCGTCGGCGTACTCGATGTCTCCTCCGACCGGCAGACCGAAAGCGATTCGCGTCACGCGCACTCCGGTCGGCTTCAGTCGCCGGGCGATGTAGAGAGCGGTCGTCTCCCCTTCGACGTTCGGGTTCGTCGCGAGGACGACCTCCCGGACTTCCGGCGTGACCCGGCGAATGAGCCCCGCGACGTCGATCTCTTCGGGCCCGATCCCTTTCAGCGGCGAGAGCGCCCCCCACAGCACGTGGTAGCGGCCGCGGAACTCCCGGGTCTTCTCGATCGCGGCGACGTTGCCCGGCTCTTCGACCACGCACAGCAGCGTGGAATCGCGCTCCGGCTCGGAGCAGATCTCGCAGGGGTCCGTCTCGGTCAGAGTGTTGCAGACGGAGCACCGGCGCACGGCCTCGCGGGACTCCGAGATGGCCTGCGAGAGGCGGTCCGCTTCCTCGCGCGGCGCTCGGAGGAGAAAATAGGCCAGCCGGGCCGCGCTCTTCGCTCCGATTCCGGGCAGGCGCTGAAATTCCGAGACGAGGCGGTCGAAGCCCTTGAGCCGCACCTACCGCATCCCCGGCAGCATCCCCCCGAGCATCGCCGAGGTCTTCTGCCGGACGGCTTCGTCCACCTGCCGGGAGGCGTCGCGCAGGGCAGCCAGCACCAGGTCCTGGAGCGTTTCCACGTCGCTCGCGTCGACCGCCGAGGGGTCGATCGAAACCGAGAGCACTTCCTTTTCGCCGGACATCTCGATCGAGACGAGCCCCCCTCCGGCCGAGCCCTTCTTGCGCAATGCTTTCAGCTCGGCCTGCACCTTGCCCTGCATCGCCTGGGCCTGTTGCATCATCTTTTCGATGTTCATGGGCGGGTGAGTCGGAGTCTCCGGATCACTCCTCTTCCTTCACTTCCGTCAGCTCCGCGCGGAAGAGATCCATCGCGGACCGTACGACCGGGTCGGTCTCCGCCCGCGTCGTGGCGTGCTCCCGTGCGAGCGTGGCACGCGGGACGTCCCGGGCCGCCTTGCCCAAATCGCCGTCGGCCGGAGGCCCGGTCAACAGGCGGACTCGCATCGGCCGCCCGAACGCTTCGGTGGCGACGTCCGAGAGGAGCTTGCGGGTCGGCGGATCGTCGAGAGCTTCCTTGGCGGCGGCGCGGTCGATGCCGAACCGCAGGACGACCTCGTCCCCCTCCGCGGTCGTGGACTCGGCGAGACTGATTTTCGCCGCGGTGACGCGGCGCCGCGAGCCCAGTAGCTCCGCGAACCGGCGGATGCGGTTCTCCTCGCTTCCGGCCGGGACCGCCGGCGCGGGCTCGGGTTCCCCGCCCACCGGCGCCAGCGAAAGGATTCGCGGGCCTTCCTCGCGCGCGCGTGAGCCATCCTCTGCCACGGTCGACGGCGTCGGCGGCGCGGAGCGTTCGGGCGGAAGGCCCGAGAGCGCCTGCTCGATCGACTTCAAGCGCGGCAGCTCCGCGAGGCGCAGCACGAGCATCTGGAGAACGAGGCCTCCTTCGTCGGACCGGCGGCTGAGCTGGTCCGCGTCGACCGCGAGCGCCAGCGCTCGGAGCAGGTTCTCGTAAGGCATCGCCCGGGCGAGCGCGAGAAGACGCTCCCGGTCCCCCTCCGGCACGTCCGGGACGGCGCCCGCCGAGGAAAGCAGGAGGCGTCGGAGGAGCTCGATGAACTCCTTCAGGACGTGACGGGGATCCTCCCCTCCTTCGGTGAGCTTCGCCAAGGCGGCGACGGCGGCGGCGCGGTCCCCCGACGCGATTCCGGAGTACACGGCCTCTAAGAGCTCTCGATCGACGAGCGCGAGGATGTCGGCGCACGTCGCGGCGTCCACGTTGCCCCCGGAAAGCGTCGCCGCCTGTTCCAGAAGCGAAAGCGCGTCGCGGAGGCTGCCTTCCGCGGCCGTCGCCAGCGTCGCGAGAGCGTCCCGGGTGGCCTGGATGTCCTCCTCCCGCGCGACCTTTTCCAGGTGCCGGGCGATCTCGGCGGCCGACAGCGCCCGGAACGTGAACCGCTGGCAGCGCGAGACGATCGTGGCCGGGATTTTGTGCAGCTCGGTCGACGCCAGGATGAACCGGGAGTACGGCGGGGGCTCCTCGAGCGTCTTCAAGAGCGCGTTGAAGGCCTCGGTGGTCAGCATGTGGACTTCATCGATGATCGCGATCCGGAACCGGTCGCGCTGCGGGGCGTACCGCACGGTCTCGATCAGCTCGCGGGCGTTCTCGATCTTGCGGTTCGACGCCCCGTCCATCTCCTGGACGTCCAGAGAATCGCCTCGGGCCAGGATCTCGCGGCAGGACGCGCACTCTCCGCACGGCTCGATCGTGGGCCCGCGGTCGCAGTTCATGCAGCGGGCGAGGAGCCGCGCGGTCGACGTCTTTCCGACCCCGCGCGGGCCGGTCAGCAGGTACGCCGGAGCGATGCGCTGCTCGGAGATCGCGTTCGTCAGCGTGCGCGCGACGGAGTCCTGGCCGACCAGGTCCGCAAAAGTCCGTGGGCGCCACTTGCGCGGGAGAGAGAGGTGCGTGGTCGAATGATCGATCATCGAAATGCGGCCGTCGAAGATGGGCTCAGGTTGACCTGCGGCGCACGGGAGCGCCTCCTGATCGCTGCTTCCTTCCGGACCTGACGAGGTTCAGAGGCTTCCGTCGCACAGGACCCGAACCCATCTTCGGCGGCCGGGCTGCGATTCTATCCGAACCGCGGCGTGCTTCGGCGCGGGAGCACGAGCGCCACGAGGAGCGCGATCGCGCCCGCGAAGCCGGCGAAGAGATCGACGTCTCGAAAGCCGCCCGGCGGAGCCTTCGGCCAGGCTCCGATCTCGTCGCCGAGGGAGTACAGCAGAGAGAAGAGAGCGAGCCAGAGGAGTCCGCCGAGAACCGCGGCAGCGAGCCGCCGTCCTCCGATCACGTCTTCTTTCCGGCGCGCGATCGGACGAAAGCGAGAACCGACCGGGCGAGATCGGGCGGGATTTCCTCGGGCTTCAAGAGCTTGAGCGTCTTGCCCGTGGCCTGGTAGCTCGTCAGGAACCGGAGACACGGAGGACAGAGCTCCATGTGCTGCTGGAAGAGCGCGCGCTCCTCCGCCGGCATGGTCCCGTCTTCGTAGTCCACCAGAAGGTCGAGAATGAACTTCTTGCAGGTCACGTCGCTCAACGCGACACCTCTTCCTGCGCGGGCGCCTGCGAGATTTCCGCCAACCGCTGCCGGACGTAGAGGCGGGCGCGATGGAGCCTCGATTTGAGAGCGGGAATGGAGATTTCGAGCGTTTCCGCGATGTCCGAGGTACTCATCTCCTCCACGTCGTACATCCAGATCACGTCCCGGTACGCCGGAGGCAGGTCGGCGATGAACTCGCCCGCCCGACCCGCGAGTTCCCGGGCGATCGCGCCGTCCTCGATCGAGGCGCTCCAGTCGGGAAGCTCCGGCGACGCGATGTGCCCGTCCGAGGAGAACCGGGGCAGATAGTCCTCGATGGGAACAGTGGACGCGGGACGCCTGCGGCGGGCGCGGCTGTAGGCCTGGTTCAAGGCGACGCGGTAGAACCAGGAGAAGAACTTCTTCGACTCGTCGAACGTCCCGATCTTCCGGTAGAGGGTCAGGAACGTGTCCTGGGTCGCCTCCTCCGCGTCTTCCGCGTTGCGAAGGACGCCGTAGGAGAGCGAGTAGACCCGGGCGTGATAGCGATCCACCATCTGTTCGAATGCGTCCTCTTGCCCCGACTTGATGCGCTGCACCAGGTCGAGGTCGCTCGGCTCCGCCGGTGCGGCGCTGCCGTCCGTCTTCATCGGGAAAGACGCGCGATCGGACGAAAAGGATTCAAGGAGAGCATTCTAGTCGGCGGGCGAAAAAGAGCGCTGAGGTACCATTTCCGCGCTCAGGAGAGGTGTCCGAGTGGCTTAAGGAGCACGCTTGGAAAGCGTGTGTGCCCAAAAGGTACCGAGGGTTCGAATCCCTCCCTCTCCGCCACCATTTCGCCTGTCGTTCCGAGGCCGAAAGCCCACACGATATGGGGACAGACTTGTTTTCGACGGGACCTCCGATAAATAAGTCTGTCCCCTTTTCTCGCTATCTCGTCTCGTCTCCGATCCTGCGCAGCGTCTCGTACGAATAGATCCCGTCGTCGTGGCCATCGGCCCACCGAATCTGGAGCGCATAGGCGCCGACCGGACGGTGGGAGACCAGCTGGAACGACCTCTCAGTCAACGGTCGGTTCGGACCGCGGTAGACCTTTCCGAGCAAGTCCCGTTCGCCCCGGCACATCGCGCAGGGGCACTCGCGGCGGAGCTTCTCCAACGGCAGGTAGTCCTCGCGGCCGTCGTCCCAGACGATCACGAGCTCTTTGCCGACGTCGACGACGTTTGTGGGGACCGGGCTGGCCATCGCCAAAGGCTATTTCAGTCCGAGACTCATTTCATGACGTGGGATGCCTCGCATCCGAGCACGAACCCCAGCGCCGCGCAGACCTCGTGCATCCGACGAGCAGTCAATTGCGTCAGACGCCGGCCCAGCACGCTCTGGGCGACGGTCACCACGTTGTGCAGGTTGGCAGCACACGGCTGTCGCATCCCATCTTCCCCGCCGAGGGTGACTTCGGAAGGAATACCGCGAATCGTCGAGGTGATCCGCGCGACGCTCACGCGCGACAGGTATGGGATGGCAGTGCCGCGGGTCAGAATCAAAACCGGCCGCTCCTTGTCCGGCGAAGGAAAGCGGCAGAGGCAAACTTCCCCGCGTTCTATTCGTCCGGCCAATCGGCCACCCGGTCCCAAACGGCTGGATCGTCCAGCGAATCCGGGTATCGAAGATAACCTTCGCGGTCGTGGTGCCCTCTGTCGTGAGTATCCAATCGCCTGAGATGGGGCGCGAGCGCCTCACGAAAAAGTGCGCACCGGTTCGTCTTCAGCTTTCGGGCCGCGCGGTCCGCGGCGCGCAGCAGATCGGGCTCCAGGACGATCTGGATCGTCCCCATATGTGGACTCTGGTCCACATCGAATCAACGGTCAAACTCGTGGAGACCGAGGCGGAGCCGGAGGCGACGGTCACTTCAACCCCTGGACCACGTACAGGTCGGAGAGCAAGCGGAGGTAGGAATAGACGTACGAGCGTCCGTCGGGAGTCGGAATCACGAACGCGATCTGCGTGACACCGGCCGCATCGGCCGGAATCAGCTCTTTCCAGAGCTCCTTGCGGCCGGTCGCGACATCGAGGAGATAAACCTTCGCCGGCATCTGGTCGCGACGGTGGATGTAGACGGCGCGGCCATCGGCGGTCCACCGGTCAGGGATATCTCCCAGGATGGAGCCGGGTAACGGCGTCGGCTCTCCTCCCGCAAGAGGATAGAGATAGATCCTCTGGTCGGGGCCGGTCGCGATGACGAACCGCCCATCGGGGGAGACTCCGTGGCGGAACATCCGATAGCCTTCCGGCGTGACCGGGCGCGGCTTGCCGCCGGCGAACTCGCGGAGATAGATCCTGGCTCCGCGTCCCCGCTCGTTGCCCGAGAAGACGATTCGCCTCCCATCCGGCGTCCAGTCGGCAATCTGCACGGCGAGGCTGTCTCGCGAGAATCGCTTCGGCTCGCCGGCGCCGGTCGGGTAGGCGACCAGTTGAGTATCGGAAATGGGATGAACGATCGACAGTACCCACTTCCCATCGGGCGAGAGGCTCTCACCGGCTCCTTCGCCGAGCCGAACCGGCGGCGATCCATCCATCTGTCGAAGGTAGACGGAGTATCCGGCACCTCCGCCTTCTCCTTCCTCGGCCAGGAGGAACGTCCGGCCGTCGGGAGAGAGATCCCGGGCGAGCGACCAGTCGAGCCAGGTCAGCTCATGCTCTCTGTCGGCGCCGGGAGAAAAACCGAGCGTCCCGACGCGGAACGTCTCGCGGCCGATCAGAGCTCGACCGCCGGCTGAGATGTCGTGCAACGTCAGAGAACCGGCGAGGCGAGCGCGAATGGTTTCTCGACCGGAAAGCGTCAGCGAGTAGAGATCCCGGTTCGCGATCGCCGCGGCGGTGAACCAGACCTCGCCGCCCGAGGGCGACCAGGCCAATCCCTGCACGCTCCCGAAGGGCTGCGAGACGACCTTCCGGTTGCCGCCGCGATCGACGACGGCGACGGTCCCGCCATCATCGCCTTTGACCGGGTGATCGATGAAGGCGACCTGGTCGCCGCCCGGAGAGACTCGAGGATGCTGGATCCACCCGGTCGTCTGATAGAGCACCGTCCCGATCGGGTATTCCAGACGGTTCATCGGACCGACGTCTCGGACGACCGCAAGGCTCTCTGCGTTCGGCGCCCAATCCGCCCACTGGACGTCCTCGAGAACGTCCCGGGGCGCCGTCCCGCCGGAGACGCTTACTCGCGCGAGTGTCCCGGTGCGGATCCAGCCGTTTGCCGTCGCGCGACGGCCGACGGATACGGCGAGCTCGCCAGAGTGTGACACCGCCAATACGTCGGCCCCGACCAGACCAAATGGACGGGGCTCCGGCGTCTCCACGCGGCTCGTGAAAACTTCCATCGGTTTTCCTTCCCAGGCAGCGCTATAAAGGACGGTCTGGCCGTCGGGAGCGAAGCGAGCGGAAGAGATTTCCCCGCGCCGAAACGTGAGCTG
Source organism: Acidobacteriota bacterium (assembly GCA_003222385.1). Taxonomy (GTDB): domain Bacteria; phylum Acidobacteriota; class Thermoanaerobaculia; order UBA5066; family Gp7-AA6; genus Gp7-AA6. Next base: position 11,164 of record QHVV01000054.1, on the reverse strand, counting down.
ATGGAAGGAGGGAGGCGGACGCTCCCAGACTTTCTTACCGGCGAAGAGACCCGCGACGGCAAATAGGGCGAGCGCAATGGGCACCAGGATCGGGAGGAGTCGGGCTTTTCGAACGGTCGGCGCGGCGGCAACCGGGATCGCTCCCGGCAAGGACACCGCCGACAGCGCCTCGAGATCGAAGGCGACATCTCTCGCCGATTGGAACCGCTCCTCGAGATTTTTCTCGAGGCAATGCCTCACGATGCGCTCGAGGCCGGGATGAATTTCCCGATTCGTCTGGGAAAGGTCCGGTGGCTCCGTCGTCAGGATCGCCGACATCGTATCTGCCGACGTCGCGCCGTGGAACGCTCTCTTGCCGGAGAGCATCTCGTAGAGGATCGCGCCAAACGCGAAGATGTCGGATCGCTGATCGGCCGGCAGGCCACGTACCTGCTCGGGGGACGTGTATCCGACGGTGCCCATCACGACGCCAGGCTCGGTGTCACGCGTCTCCGTCGGAGCTTCCGTGACGGGCGCCCCGGCTCGCTCCGGGTGCGTCAGCTTGGCGAGGCCGAAGTCGAGGATCTTCACCCGGCCGTCCTTCGTGACGAAGAGATTCTCGGGCTTCAGGTCCCGGTGGACGATCCCCTTCTCGTGCGCCGCCGCGAGACCCCGCGTGATCTGGATCGCATAGTCGAGCGCCTTGCGCAGAGCGAGAGGGCCTGCAGCGAGACGGCTGCGGAGCGTCTCGCCTTCGAGAAGCTCCGAGACGACGTACGGCGCGCCCTCGGCGGAACCGACATCGTAAACGGCCGTGATGTTCGGATGGTTCAAGACTCCCGCCGCGCGCGCCTCGTGCTCGAAGCGGCGCAGCCGATCGGGATCCTTCGAGAACGACGCCGGAAGGACCTTGATCGCGACCTCGCGCCCGAGCCGCGGGTCTTTCGCCCGGTAGACCTCTCCCATCCCGCCCGCGCCGAGCGGCGAAACGATCTCGTAGGGGCCGAGGCGGCTGCCGGGGGCGATCGTCATTTCAGGCCATCGACGATCTGCAGATAAGAAAGGACGCGGAAATAACTGTAGGCGTACGCCTGACCGTCGGGCGTTGTCACCATCCGGTTGATCGAGGAGAGTCCCGCAGTATCGGCGGGACTTACCTCTTTCCAGGTTTCCTTGCGCCCCGAGGAGATCTCGTAACGAGAGAGCCGCAGGGGGACCTCTCCCTGCCGATAAAAGTACAGCCATCGGCCTTCTCGATCGAATCGCAGCGGTACGTCCTCTGGCGTCAAGCTGGAGAGCGGCGTCGGCTCTCCACCTCCGAGCGGGTAGAGATAGATTCTGCGATCCGGGCCCCGCACGGCGGCGAACTTGCCGTCCGACGAGACGGCGCGCTCGAAGTGTCTGTATCCCTCGGGTGTCAGGGGTCTGGCTTTCCCCCCGGCGAAGTCGCGTACGAAAAGGCGCATTCCGTGGCCCGGCTCAGTGGCGGTGATCAGGATTCGCTTTCCATCGGGGAACCAGTCGGCGACCCGGACCCGCAGCTCGTCCTTGAACGTTCGTGTCTCGCCGACTCCGGTCGGAACGGCGACGAGCGTTGCGTCGGTCGCGGGATGGAGGATGCAGAGCGCCCATCGACCATCCGGAGAGAATGCGTCCGAACGGCCCTCGCCCAGCCGGACCGCCGGGGAGCCGTCCAGTTTCCGAAGGTACGCGGAGTAACCCGGACCGCCCCCTTCGCCGGACTCGGTCAAAAGAATCGTGCTCCCATCGGAAGAAATGTCGCTCACGAGCGAGAAGTCGAGCCACGAGAGCTCGGTTTCCTTTTGATCTCCGATATGGCGACCCAGAATCCCCAGGCGATACGTTTCATTCGCCATCAGAACCCGGCCATCCCTGGAAATGTCCTTGAGGGTGCTCACTCCGGGGATTCTGCCAATCACACGAGTTTGACCGGACAGCGAGACGGCGTGAATGGCGCGATTAAAACCACCCTCGGCCGCCGTAAACCATATTTCCCGACCATCCGGTCTCCAGGCGAGGCCCTGAGCGGTCGCGTAGATCGGTGTGAGCGTCGCTTTCTTGCCGCTGCGGTCGATGACGGCCACCGAGCCGCCGTCGTCTCGGAGGACCGGGTGATCGAGGAAAGCGATCCGCTCGCCGTCTGGGGAAACGCGGGCATGGCCGATCCAGCCTTCGGTCTCGTAGATCACTTTTCCGATCGGAAACTCGAGCCGGTTGTGCGATCCGACGTCGCGAACGATCGCGAGACTCTTTCCATCGGCGGACCAGTCGGCCCATTGCACGTCGTCGAGAACTTCTCTCGGAGCTCCGCCGGCGATCGAGATACGCGCGAGTCGACCGATTCCGACGAAAGGAACATAGGGACGGCGGTTCAACGAGACCGCCATTTCACCGGTTCGGGACATCCCGAGGACCTCGCCCCGGAGACCGAAGGGGCGCGACTCGGGACTCTCCGCCCGATGGACGAAAACTTCCATCGGCTTACCTTCCCACGCAGCCGAATAGATGATGGTCTGGCCGTCGGGAGCGAAAAACGATCCGCCGACCTCGCCGCGCTGGAAGCTCAACTGGAAGAAGGAGGGCGGAGGAAGGTATCCGGCTTTTTTCCCGGAGCGGTACGCGAGAGGACCGGCGATTGCCGCAGCGATCAGCGCACCAACGGCCGCGGCAGCGAGAGCAAGAAGCCAGGGTCTCGGTCTTTTTGCCGCCGGCAACCCAACCGTCAACGCCAGCGGACCGGAGACGCCGGAGAGCGCTTCGAGGTCGAACGCGAGATCGTGGGCCGAGTGGAATCGCTCCTCCGGATTCTTCTCGAGGCAGTGCCGGACGATGCGGTCGAGCCCCGGGTGAACGTCGCGATTGGTCGCCGAAAGCTCCGGCGGCTCTTTCGTCAGGATCGCCGACATCGTGTCGGCCGCCGTGTCGCCGTGGAAGGCGCGCTTTCCCGACAGCATCTCGTAGAGGATCGCGCCGAACGCGAAAATGTCCGATCGGTAGTCCGCGGGCTTCCCCCGCACCTGCTCGGGCGACATGTAGCCCATCGTCCCGAGCACGACGCCCGGCTCCGTTCCGACGGTCGCCGTCGCGAGATCGGTCTTATCGGTCCCCTCCTCCGGCTGCTTCAGCTTCGCCAGTCCGAAGTCGAGGATCTTGACCCGGCCATCCTTCGTCACGAAGAGGTTCTCCGGCTTCAAATCCCTGTGCACGATCCCCTTCTCGTGCGCCGCCGCGAGCCCGCGCGCGATCTGGATCGCGTAATCGAGCGCCTTCCGCGCCGAGAGCGCCCCCGTCGCGAGCCGACTCCGCAACGTCTCGCCCTCGAGGAGCTCGGAGACCACGTAAGGCGCGCCCTCGACCGACCCGATGTCGTAGACCGCAGTGATGTTCGGATGATTCAGGACTCCCGCCGCGCGCGCTTCGTGCTCGAAGCGGCGCAGCCGGTCCGGATCCTTCGAGAACGACGCCGGCAGGACCTTGATCGCAACCTCGCGCCCGAGCCGCGGGTCTTTCGCCCGGTAGACCTCTCCCATCCCGCCCGCGCCGAGCGGCGAAACGATCTCGTAGGGGCCGAGCCGCGCGCCCGTGGAGATCGTCACTTCACTCCCTTGACGACGTAGAGGTCTGAGAGCTGTCGGATATAGGAATACACATAGGAGCGCCCATCGGAGGTCGGAATCACCGCCGCGACCTCGGTGACACCAGCCGAATCTGCCGGAACCAGCTCTTTCCAGAGCTCTTTGCGGCCGGTTGCGACGTCGAGCCGTACGAGCTGCACCGGCAACCGGTCGCGGCGATACACGAAGAGCGCGCGACCGTCGGCGGTCCATCGCGTGGGGAAGTCTCCGGGCGCCGAGCCCGGGAGGATAGATCTTTTGGTCTGGACCGGTGGCGACAACGAATCGGCCATCGGGAGAGATCGTGCGACGGAACATCGTGTAGCCCTCGGGGCTCACCGGACGGGGTTTCCCGCCGGCGAAATCACGGACGTAGATCCGGATGCCGTGCTCGGGCTCGTTCGCCGAGAAGACGATCTGTTTCCCATCCGGGCTCCAGCCCGCGACCTGTGCGTTCAATCCGTCGCGCGGAATTTTCCGAATCTCTCCCGCGCCGGTCGGGTAGGCCACCAGCTGGGCATCGGAAGTGGGATGGATGATTGACAACACCCATTTCCCATCGGGCGAGATGCTCTCGCCCGACCCTTCACCGAGTCGAATCGGCGGCGATCCGTCCGTCTGCCGAAGGTAGATGGAGTATCCGACGCCTCCCCCTTCTCCGCCCTCGACGAAGAGGAACATGCGCCCGTCGGAAGAGAGATCTCTCGCCAACGACCAGTCGAGCCAGGTCAGCTCGCGCTCTTTCTCGGTGCCCGGAAAAAGGCCGAGTGTCCCGATTCGGATCGTCTCACGGGTGATCAGAGCCCGACCGTCGGCCGAGATGTCGTGCAACGTGAGAGACCCGGCGACGCGTGCGCGAATTGTCTCGCGACCCGAGAGCGTCGCCGAGTAGAGATCCCGGTTGCCGAGCGCCGCGGCGGTGAACCAGATTTCACCGCCCGAGGGAGACCAGGCCAACCCCTCGGCGCTCCCGAAAGTCTGCGACAGGGCTTTCCGGTTTCCGCGGCGATCGACGACGGTGACAGTCCCGCCGTCGTCGTTCTTGATCGGATGGTCCACGAAAGCGACCCGGTCGCTGCGTGGGGAAATGCGCGGGTGACTGATCCAGCCGCTCGTCTGGTACAGCACCGTACCGATCGGATATTCCAGCCGATTCAATGGCCCGACGTCGCGGACGATCGCCAGATTCTGACCGTCCGGCGACCAATCCGCCCAGTGGACGTCCTCGAGGACCTCTCGCGGCGACGGTCCCCCCGCGGCACTGACGCGAGCGAGCGTGCCCGTGCGGACGAAACCCGCAGTAATTCGCCGGCGGAGCGAGATCGCGAGCTCGCCCGAGCGTGAGACGGACAGCATTTCGGAACCGGCAAGTCCGAACGGTCGGAACTCCGGAGCTTCCACGGTCCCGGTGAAAATCTCCATCGGATTTCCTTCCCAGGCCGCGGAATAGAGGATCGTCCGGCCGTCGGGCGCGAATCGAGCCGACAGGATTTCTCCCCGGCGGAAGGTGAGTTGGTGAAACGCGGGTAGATCCCGGCCCATTCGCCGACCGGTGATGAGACCTCCTGCGGCGGCGATGAGAACTGCCGCGGGGACGAGAATCGGAAGCAGTCTCAGCCTCCGAGTGGCCGGAGCGACCGTCGTCGGGAGTGGTGCCGGCGCCGAGATCCCCGACAGCGCCTCGAGGTCGAAGGCAAGGTCGCGCGCTGACTCGAACCGCTCCTCCGGGTTCTTCTCTAGACAGTGCCGGAGGATCCGATCGAGACCGGGATGGATTTCGCGATTCGTCTGCGAGAGATCCGGCGGCTCCTTCGTCAGGATCGCCGTGATCGTGTCGGCCGCCGTGTCCCCCCGAAACGCCCTCTGGCCCGACAACATCTCGTAGAGGATCGCCCCAAAGGCGAAGAGATCCGACCGACGGTCGGCGGGCTGGCCGCGCACCTGCTCGGGCGACATGTAGCCCATCGTCCCGAGAACGACGCCGGGCTCAGTTCCGATCGTCCCCGTCGGGAGCTCGGTCACTTGCTCTGCGCCCGCCTCCGGCTGCGTCAGTTTCGCCAGACCGAAGTCGAGAATCTTGAGGCGCCCGTCTTTCGTGACGAACAGGTTCTCGGGCTTGAGATCCCGATGGACGATCCCCTTCTCGTGCGCGGCCGCGAGGCCCCGAGCGATCTGGATCGCGTAGTCCAGAGCCTTGCGCGGCGAGAGCGGCCCCGCCGCGAGACGGCTGCGCAACGTGTCGCCCTCGAGGAGCTCGCTGACGACATACGGCGCGCCGTCGTGCGAGCCGATGTCGTAGACCGCGGTGATGTTGGGATGATTCAGGACTCCCGCCGCCCGAGCCTCGTGCTCGAAGCGGCGCAGCCGATCCGGATCCTTCGAGAACGAGGCCGGCAGCACTTTGATCGCGACCTCGCGGCCGAGCCGCGGATCCTTCGCGCGGTAGACCTCCCCCATCCCACCCGCGCCGAGCGGCGAGACGATCTCGTAGGGACCGAGCCGAGCGCCGGCCGAGAGACTCACTTCGCCTCGCCCACCAGGAAGAGGTGCGACAGCATTCGCCGGAACGTGTAAGCGTGCGCGCCTCCGTCTTCGCTCAAGACGACGGAGCGTACGTTCAAAACGCCGGTCGGATCCACGGGTACGACCTTGCGCACGAGGTCCCGTTTCCCGGTTTTGACGTCCACCCGCTCGACAGTCGCCGGAATCTCGGAGTTCCGGAAGACGAGAACCGACCCGTCCCGATCCCACCGGATCAGTTGATCGTCGGCGGTCGTCCCGGGGACCGCGCTCGAGCTGCCGCCCGCGACGGGATAGACGCGCACCCCCTCGGTCGTGATCGCGGCCACCATCCGTCCGTCGGGTGAGATTTCACCGCGAGTCGCACCTTCCGGGGTCACCGGTCTCGGAGGACCGCCGTCGACCGACTGCTGGTAGCACCGGACCGAACGTCCCGCTTCGTGTCCGCACGCGAGCACCCGCCTCCCGTCCGGGAAAAATCTGGCGGAGTCGTAGCCCAGAAGGCCGCCCCGCTCGAGCCGTCGCGGCTCGCCGGCGCCGGTCGGGTAGAGAACGATCTGCTGGGGAGAGGTGGGAACGACCGCGAGCGCCCATTTTCCGTCTCGCGAGAGATCCTGTGCCGACCCTTCGCCGAGCCGCACCACTGCGGACCCGTCGGTCGGGCGCAGGCACACCGCGTAGTTGACGCCCATGCTGCCGCTCTCCTCCGAAAACAGCAGCATCTTTCCGTCCGGTGACAGCGAACTCGCCGCGGAAAGATCCAGCCAGGAAAGGTCGCGCTCGGTGCTCTCGCCAGGCCCCTGCACGGGCATGTCGCGGAAAAAGTCGTCTCGGGACGCGATCCACCGGCCGTCCGGAGCGACGTCCAGGATGGTCAGACCGCCCGCGCTCTCCGCGGCGATGCGCAGCCGGCCGTCGAGCGTCACGGAATGGACCTTGAAGTTGCTCCAGGAGTCACCCGCCGAGAAGAGAACCTCGCGGCTGTCCGGGGACCAGGCGAGGCCTTCTTCTCCCCAGTAACCGTCGGAGAGAACCTTCTTCCTGCCGGAGAGGTCCACGACGGCCACTCCCCCGCGATCGTCGTACTTGGTCGGATGCTCGAAGAACGCGATCCGCTTGCCGTCGGGAGAGATTCGCGGGTTCGAGAGGTACCCTCCCGCCTCCGCGAGAACTTTGCCGACGGGATACTCCAGGCGATCCCTTCCGGATGATGGCCAAGTCGTTTCCATCCGGGGACCAGTCCGCCTCGCGAACTCCGGCAAGCACTTCGCGGGGCGCTCCGCCCTCGAGGGGCATCCGACCGAGGGTGCCAGAGAAAAACGAGTGCCCAATGTAGCGGACCCGCGTCAGGACCGCCAGCTCGCCACGTGACGACACAGAAAGGAGTTGAACTCCGGGGAGCCCCAGGGATTTTCCGCCCGGAAAGTCGGAACGGACCGAGATGATCTCCGGCGTGTTTCCCTTGCGCGCGGCGCTGTAGACGATTGTCTTGCCGTCAGGAGCAAATCGGGCGTTGAAGATCGCCTGCTGAGCGAACGAAAGCGTCTGGAACGACCGAGTCGGCTTTGCGACCTCTCTCCCGGCGCGCCGTCCGACGACGTACGAAACGTAAGCCGCCGCCGCGAGCAGAACGATCGCCGTCGCCGGAAGGAGAACGCGATTCGGCCGAGCCCGTGGAATTGCCGCAACCTGCGTCGCGGAAGCGGAGAGTCCCGACAGCGCCTCGAGGTCGAACGCGAGGTCACGGGCCGACTGAAAACGCTGCTCGGGATTCTTCTCCAGGCAGTGGCGCAGGATCCGCTCCAGCCCTGGCGAAACGTTCTGGTTCGTCGCGGAGAGATCCGGCGGGTCTTCTCGCAGGATCGCTGACATCGTGTCCGCCGCCGAATCGCCGTGGAACGCGCGTCGGCCCGACAGCATTTCGTGGAGGATCGCTCCGAACGCGAAGATGTCGCTTCTCGCGTCCGCCGGCCGGCCCCGAACCTGCTCCGGCGCCATGTACCCCATCGTTCCGAGGACGACGCCCGGCTCGGTGCCGGCGGTTCCGGTCGGAAGGTTTGTCTGTCCCGCCGAGCTTCCCTCTTCCGCGTGCGTTAGCTTCGCGAGGCCGAAGTCCAGGATCTTCACGCGCCCGTTTCGAGTCACGAACACGTTCTCGGGCTTCAGGTCACGGTGGACGATCCCCTTCTCGTGCGCTGCCGCGAGTCCGTGCGCGAGCTGAATCGCGTAGTCGATCGCCTTGCGCGGGGCCAGGCGGTCGCCCGCGAGCTCGGCTCGAAGCGTCTCGCCCTCCAGGAGCTCGCTGACGACGTACGGCGCCCCGTCGTGCGAACCAATGTCGAAGACCGCCGTGATGTTCGGATGGTTCAGGAGTCCGGCGGCGCGGGCCTCCTGCTCGAAGCGGCGGAGTCGATCCGGGTCGTTCGAAAACGACGCCGGTAGAACCTTGACCGCGACCTCGCGCCCGAGCCGCGGGTCCTTCGCGCGGTAGACCTCTCCCATCCCGCCCGCGCCGAGCGGCGCGACGATCTCGTAAGGACCGAGGCGAGAGCCGGAGGAAAGGCTCATCCGCTATTACCAGGCGGTCCGGACGCCTTGAACGGATCCGCTCGTCTGGAGCGACAGAGGACTCAATGGGAACACCGGCTCTCGGCGACGTTTCACCTCGTCGAGGATCGACAGACATCGGGCCTCGAACCGCTCTGCGGAAATGGTCTTCACTTCTTCAGCCCCGCCGTCCAGTTGACGACGAGCGCCACGCGCGCCTGCCCGGCCTCGCCGGCATCGCTGACGAGGAACCGCTTCCCGTCGGGGGAAACGTCGTACCCATACATCCCGGATCTCGGGCCTGTGTACATGTTCACGCGGAAGAGCGGCCGGATGTCTTTCACCTCGAAGCGCGATCCGCTGCCGTCGATGGAGGCCGCGGTCAACTCGTCTCCGGTTGAAACGAAGTAGAGCTCCCGTCCATCGGCACCCCATCTGGGCTGCGTCCCGCCGCTGCCGGAGACCTGCCAACGGGTCCCCCCGCTCGGAAACGAAGTGACGTAGACCTCGTCGCGGCCGGTGTGCTGCGACACGTACGCGACCCACTTTCCGTCGGGCGAGAACTGGCCGTTGTACTCGAGGAACGGAGATTGAACGAGAGGAAACGCCTTCGCCGGATCCGCAATCGGAAAAGCCCAGATGTCGCTCGCCCCGATGTTGCCCCGGTCCACGAGGAGGTAGCGGCCGTCGCGGGACCAGTCCGAAACTTCGAGGCGCTCTTTCGATCTGTAGAGCTCCTTCGGCCTGCCGGCTCCGTCCGCCGCGATCGTGACGAGGACGAAGTCGCTACCCCCTCCGAGCCCTTGGACGAAAGCGATCTGCGATCCGTCGGGCGACCAGACCGGCGCGATCTGCGCCTGAGCGTCCGTGGTCAATCGGGTCTGGACTCCGCGGTCGAGCTCGTATGCCCAGACGTCGTTATTGGGGTCGCCCATCATGACGCTGACCCGACGACCGTCCGGCGATAGCTCCGGCGAATAGGCCGGACTCTTTTCGGCGACGGACGCCATTCGACGTCCCGAAAAATCGAACCACGTCAACCGGCCACCGCCTCCTTCCCGAGCGAGTTGATAGGCGAGCATCCCGTTGTCGGAGGCCGAGAACGTTCCCCGCCAGACTCCCGTATCGAAGTTCGCGTCGTCGGCGACGCGCAGTGGCTGACCGGAAACCTCGATCCGCTTCGCGTCGAACGGAATCGCCACCAGACTCGTTTCTCGAACCGAGAGGAGCCAGCCGGAAGCGTATTGCGCGCTGCCGTAAGACGACATCAGGCGACGGGGGGCAGCTCCGTCGAGCGACGCGACGTAGATTCCGTTGTCCTCGGATCGCGGGCTCGCATGGTTTGCTGCCAGATAGAGGACGTGCTTCCCGTCGGGCAGGAAGTACGGCCAGCGATGGGTGGTGTGCTGTTTCTTGTCGCCGAGAACGGTGAGCGCCGATGGCGCTCCCCCGGACGCCGCCACCCGCGAAAGGCCGGTCCCGACGTCCCGCGCGAAGACGATGATTCCGCTCCGGCCCCACGCGCCGCCGCGCGGATTCGGAGCGTCGCAGATGGTCTGGACGGGTCCACCCGAAGAGTCCATGATCTTGAGCTTGCCGCCCGAAAAGAAACCGATCGAACGGCTGTCGGGCGACCAGAACGGAAATCGGCCTCCGTCCGTCGCGGCGAGCGGCGCGACCGTGCCGGCCGCGAGCGACTGGAGCCAGAGCTTTCCCCCCGCGCCGAAGACGGCGCGCGTGCCGTCCGGCGAGAGCGCGATCGGAGCCGAGTCGTCTCCGGTCAACCGGAAAGTGGTTTTCTCGGGAGGATCGAGATAGGAATGGATCGCTCGAACGCGATCGCCGGTCCGGAGCCGGCGGACTTCGTTTCCGAGGAAGAGAACCCCCAGAAGAAGGAGCGCGGCGGCGGCCCACGAGATCCAGTCGCGCTTTCTTCGCCGGCCACCGGCGACCGCCGCGGCTCCCGTCTGCGACCCGCCTTGCGCAATCCATTTCAGCTCGCCCCCGAGATCGGCCGCGTTCTGCCAGCGATCTTCGGGGTCCTTCGCCAGGGACTTCTTCACGACGTGGTCGAGCGCCGGCGGCGACATCGGCTGCACCTGCGAGATGGGCTGCGGCTCGTCGCGCAGGATCGACGAGATGAGCGACGCCTGCGTCGCACCGGAGAATGCTTTCTTCCCCGTCGCCATCTCGTACAGGGCAACTCCCAGAGCCCCTCCAGCTGCTCGGGGGCCATGTACTGGAAGGTTCCCAGGATCGTCCCTTCCTGCGTCAGCGCGTGCTGGGTTGGAAAAGCCGTCAGGCTCGAAGGCTGCGACGCCGGCGCGATCACCTTCGCCAGCCCGAAGTCGAGAAGCTTCACGCCCGACTTCGTCAGCATCACGTTGCCGGGCTTCAGGTCCCGGTGGACGATCCCCTGCCGATGCGCTTTGTCCAGAGCCTCGGCGATCTGCATCCCGTAGCGCAGCGTCTGCTCGAGCGGG
>QHVV01000053.1 GCA_003222385.1 Acidobacteriota bacterium | reverse complement strand
AGGCGGGAGCCGGCCGAGAGCGTCATTTCTTCGGGAGCTCCGCGGTCCAGTTCGTCAGGATCGTGATCGGCGAGAGGTCCTGAGGCAGCCCGGCGACGACCAGAAACCGCTTCCCGTCGTTCGCCACGCTGTAACGGTAGGTGAGACCCAGGATCCTCGCCTGGAAAAGAGGCTGAATGCCCCCGACGTCGAAAGTGGCGCCGTCCGTTTTCACTCGCGCCGCCATGAGCCGGTTGTCCGGGGCGAAGT
>QHVV01000182.1 GCA_003222385.1 Acidobacteriota bacterium | reverse complement strand
GAGACGGGCCTTTCAAGATGATCGTGGCCAACACGGAGTACTCCGACTACGTGGGCCGCCAGGCAGTCGGCCGCGTCTTCTCCGGAGTCCTCGAGCGAAGCGGCGAGCTCGCGGCGGTCCGGCCGGGCGGCGAGATCGTTCAGAGGGGGCGCGCCGGCAAGATCCAGCTCTTTGCGGGCATCGAGAAGGTCGAGGTCGAAGAAGTCTCGGCCGGCGACATCTGCATGATCTCGGGTCTTCCTGGAGTCGAGATCGGCGACACGTTGCTCGACCCGGCCGATCCGGCGCCGCTTCCCGGAATCCGCGTCGATGAGCCGACCCTGTCGATGGAGTTCCGGACGAACGACTCTCCGATGTCCGGCCGCTCCGGAAAGTTCGTCACCGGCCGCCATCTCCGGGAGCGCCTCGAAAAGGAGCTCGAACGAAACGTCGGCGTGCGTCTCCAGAAAACCGAGGAGCCGGACGCGTCCCTGGTCCTCGCGCGCGGGGAGCTCTCACTCTCGATCCTGGCCGAGACGATGCGGCGGGAGGGATACGAGTTTGCCCTCGGCCGCCCGCAGGTCATCCTGCGCACCGGCGAATCCGGCGAGCTCCTGGAACCTTACGAGGAGCTCGTCATCGACTGCGCCGAAGAGTTCACGGGGCCGCTCATCGCGGCGGTCGGCGAGCGCCGAGGGGAGCTCCGCCACATCGGACGGCACGGCGACCGCACGCGCATCGAGTTCACCGTCCCGTCGCGGGGACTGCTGGGCTTCCGGCTCGAGTTCCTGTCGCTGACGCGGGGGACCGGACTCCTCAATCACCTGTTCGACGAGTACGGGCCGCACCGCGGGCCTCTTCCGAACCGCAAGCGGGGAGCGATGATCGCGAAGGAGGCGGGCGACGTGACCGCGTACGCGCTCGACCAGCTCGCCGACCGGGGCACGTTCTTCGTCAAGCCGGGCGAGGCGGTCTACGGCGGCCAGATCGTCGGCGAGCAGGTCAAGGACAACGACCTCGTCGTCCAGCCTTGCAGGCGCAAACAGCTGACGAACATGCGGGCCTCGACGGCCGACATCGCGGTCCGGCTGAACCAGCCGAGGTTACTCACGATCCAGCAGCCGATCGAGTGGATCAACGACGACGAGCTCGTCGAGGTGACGCCGTCTGCGATCCGGGTGCGCAAACGGATCCTCGACCATAGCCGGCGGAAGAGCGCCGAAAGCGCCTGAGCCCCCCCTGTCATTCCGAGGAGCGAAGCGACGAGGAATCTGACCGAAAAGTAGAAAAAAAGGGGCGGCCGAATGGCCGCCCCGGTCCTCCGTTTCGCCCCCCCGACTAGGGCCGTCGGGAGCGTTCTTTCCAGCCCTTGATCGACGTCTTCTTGCCGCCCGGCGCATTCTCGGTCTTCACGGTGTTCTCGGTCGTGTAGAAGATGTTGCCCTGCTGATCCTTCGACTGGAAGTACACCGGCTCCGACAGGAAGCCGCCCTGGGTCTGCGTCTCCGCGCGGTCCGTGCCGCTGTACGGGTTCCCGGTCGCGTACAGAACCCGATACAACCTTGCCGTTCCGATCGCGAGCCCGCACTTGCCGGCGTTCCCGCACGTGTTGGGACCCGTGATCGAAGCGTTCGGGTTGTACGTCGTGAAGAAGATGACGCCGTTGATGGAGATCGAGTCGGTGATCACTCGCTCGCCCTTGGCGAGCTCGATCATCCATCCGTTCGCCGGCACCGAGGTGGTACTTGGGGCGGTCGAGGACGTGACGTCGTAGAGGTCGCTCTCGAACCGCGTCTGGGTATTGGCCTTATCGACCACGTAGTAGAAGCGCTGCTTGAAGTTGAGGCTTCCCGGGAAGTTCCTCGACAGGATGTCATCCCGGTCACCGCTTCCGAACGCGAGACCGAGGGCCGGCTTGCCGCTGACGTTGTAGCCGAGATAGACCGCCGTCGGCCGGTAGTAGACCGGATAGAAGGGATCGACCGCCGGGGCGACTGGCTGCGGCGCCTGGAAGACCAGGAACGGCTTGGCGGACCCGGCCGACGGATCGATCTGGGTCTGCCAGCGGCTGCCCGGCGGTGTCGCACTCATCCTCAGGTCCGAAAGGTCGATCCGCCAGAGCTGCCCCTTCTGGTCGCCGAAGTAGACCAAGTCGAGATACCCGTCTCCGCTCGCATCGAGCGCCGCTGGCTCCGCAGGAATCGATCCGAAGTAGGTCGGCGAGCAGCCCGACCCCGAATTGATCCCGCAGCTCGAGTTCGCGCGGTAGAGCACGTGGCCGGTCTCGACGTCGATGAAATAGATCCAGTTGCCGCGCCGGTTCAGGCGTTCCCGGTCGAACCCGCCGCCGAAGATGGCGACGTATCGGTCTTCGGTGGTGGGTGTGCTCGTGTCGCAGTTGGCCGTGCAGATCCGGACGCGTCCGACCGCCGGCTTCGACCAAGTCTCGCCCATGTCTCCGTATCCGGCCCCCGGCGACGGCGCGACGTCGAGGTCGCCGACGTCGGAGATCTCCCAGAGAACCTGGGGCCAGTCGCGGGCACATGTCCCGTCGCCCGAGACGTTCAGGCATTTCGGGGCATTGAACCTCGCCGGGATCGGCACGGTGAAGCCGCCGCTGCCGTCCGGGACGAGCTCGTCCGGCTGGGTCAGGTCGAGCGCGTAATAGCTTCCCAGCGAGACTGAAGGCGCGGCACCGGACGTCCCTTCGAAGGGCGAGCCTTCCCGCATTCCGCCGACGAGGACGGTATGCCAGGCCCGTTCGGCAGGTGTTCCCACTCCGTTGTTCACGGAGTCGATGAAGACGTCGCCCGCAGTCGGGGAACCGTCCACGGACCACTCGTCCCGTTTCGACTGCGCTCCGACCGCGTCCTTCAGGGGCTTGTAGAGTTGCATGATCGCGCGCGGTGCGTACGCGAACAGCTCCGCGCCGGTTCCCAGGTCATAACAGCTTCCCTGAGTTCCGTCCGGGTTGGGAGTGCAGTTCGAAACGTCCCGGTTCCAGCCCCCGGCGTCCACGGCATGGAAGAGACCGTCGTTCGCGCCGAAGAACAGAACGCGGCGCCGGTGACGATACGTATTCAGGAACGTCTGGTAGCCGTTCAGGTTGCTCGCGAAATACGCGAACTCGTTCGGCGGGCCGACCAGGACCGGGCCCGCGTGAAACATGTCCCCCAGCTTCAATTGGAACGAGCTGTTGGACGGCGTGTACTTCTGGGTGGCGGTCGAGGCGGCCGCGCCCATGACGGCGTCCCGATCTCCCCAGATGAACCGGAGAGAGTCGGTCGCGTCGGTGTCGGTGAGCGCTGGCGAAACCACCGCCGGCGGCGAGGTCTGGGGCCCGAGCAGCGCTTTCAGCGCCGGCCACCAGGTCGCGCCCGTCGAGGCGGTCAGGTCGTGCCGGTCTTCCGGCACCGAGCTCGACGGCGCGATCGGAAGAGTCGGAACGGGATCGGTGTAGCCCGTCGGCAGCGAGAAGACGATCTTTCGCCCGGGGTAGCGCGTCGTCACGATCGTCGAGACCGTGTCGTTCGAGCCGTCCGAGTAGGTTCCGTTGGTCTTCGTCGCATTGGGAGCGAGGACCGCTGAGGAATTCGTCGCGCCGGTCCCGGGCGTCTGTGCGAGGTTCTGGCCCGCGTTCCAGATCAGAG
>QHVV01000052.1 GCA_003222385.1 Acidobacteriota bacterium | reverse complement strand
GCGCCACGCTGATCTGATGGGCGAGGTTCTGGCCGTCGGGGAGAGTGGTATAGCGAACGGTGACCCTGGCGCCGGGCGCCAGCGTGCCGTTGATCTTCGTGTCGGCCGACCAGACGAATTTCGTCTCGGGCCCCTCCGCCACGGCGACGACGATGGTCCGCTCCGCCGCGTCGAGCTTCGAGACCGTGCCCGTCGCGGTCAGAGTCTTCTCGGCGGCGGCTGCGTTCCCCGCGACGAGAACGACGGCGAGCGCCGCGCCGGCCGCGAAGAGAAGCGAAGCCTTCCAGCTCGTTTTGGACATCGGTGCCTCCGGGAAGAGAACAACGCTTC
>QHVV01000051.1:34207-47243 GCA_003222385.1 Acidobacteriota bacterium | reverse complement strand
CTACAATACGCCGTTTTTCTCACGTCTCCGGAGGCAAGTCAGACATGGCAAAACGCTGGTCGGAAGCCGAGCTTCGATTCCTCAGGGACAACTCCTCGAAGATGAGCGTTCAGGCCCTCGCCGACGCGCTTTCGGTACGCGTCGACGACCTCGAGAAGAGACTCGGAAGGTTAGACGGAGCTTCCGCGGCGGTCGAGGCGCCGAAGAAGGCCCAGACCATGAAGGAGCTCTCCCGCTCGACGGAGAACGCGCGGAAAGAGTACGACCGCGGGGTCGCGGCGCTCCAGCGGCGCAAGCTCGACGAGGCCGAGCGGCACTTGCTCGACCTCATCCAGAAGTATCCGGAGGAGAAGGAGCTCGTGGACCGCGCGCGCGTCTATCTCGCCGTCTGCGAGCGCCAGAAGCCGGAGGCGCGGCCGTCCCTTTCGGAGCCCGAGGACTTCTACTACGCCGCGGTCCTCGAGAAGAACCGGGGAAACGTCGACGAGGCGATCGAGCACTTGAAGCGCGCCGCGCGCAAGAACGGAGGGGGCAAAGTCGACTTCCTCCTCGCCTGCTGTTACGCGCAGCGGGGCGAGTCCGGATCCGCTCTGGAGCATCTCCGGCGGGCGATCGACGAGGACCAGCGCAACCGGATCCTGGCCCGCAACGATCGCGATTTCGATCCGGTCCGCGATTCGCCCGAGTTCCGGGAGTTGCTCGCCTCGTAATCGGCATCTTCGCCCTATACTTGCAGGCTCTCGCCCGAGACGGGCGATGAGTGATCCATGAAGGCGTCCGCGAAGAGAAAGCGCAACGTTCGACCGCGGAGCCGACCACGCGATACCGAGCCTCCGCCGCAGGTCGTCGTCCTGGCGGCGGGAGTCGGCTCCCGCATGCGCTCGACCCTGCCCAAGGTCCTGCACCGGGTGGGCGGCCGGACGCTGCTCGACGCCGTCCTCGACACGGCGCGGGGGGTGTCCCCCTCTCGGGTCGTCGCGGTCATCGGCGCGGGCCGGGAGAAGGTCGAGAGCGCCCTCGCCGGGCGCGACGTGACGATCGTGGTCCAGGATCCGCCGCTCGGCACCGGAGACGCCGCCCGGCAAGCTCTGTCCGCGTTGAACGGGAGCGGCCCGGTCGTCATCCTTTCGGGGGATGCCCCCCTCCTGACCGCGGCGACCGTGGGCCGGTTGATCGAGAGGCGACGCGAAAAGGACCTCGATCTCGCGTTCCTGACGTTCCGGCCGCCCGACCCGGGCGATCTCGGACGGATCGTGCGCGACTCTCGCGGGCGCGTCCGCCGGATCGTCGAAGCGCGCAACGCGACCGCGAGGGAGAGCCGGCTAGCGGAGGCGAACGCCGGCGTCTACTGTTTCTCGGCGAGCGCGCTCCGCGGTGCGCTCGCAAAGCTGGTTGCGAACCGGTCGACGAATGAGTTCTACCTGACCGACGCGGTCGAGATTCTCGCGTCGGCGGGAGGCGCCGTCGAGGCGGTGGAAGCCGACGATTGGCGCGAAGGCTGGGGAGTCAACACCCGGCGGGACCTCGCGGCGGCCGAAGAGATCGAGCGCCGCCGGTGCCTCGAGCGCGCGCTCGACGCGGGCGCGACGATCGTCGACCCCGCCACGACCCGCATCGGCGCGCAGGTCCGGTTCGAGCCGGACGCGATCGTGCATCCGTTCGTCTGCCTGGAAGGGACGACGGTCGTCGAGGAGGGTTCAGAGGTCCTGGCCTTCACCCGCGTGGTCGACTCGAAGATCGGTCCCGGCGCCGTCGTCGGCCCTCACTGCGAGATCGAAGGGGCCGAGATCGGGGCGCGGGCGCGCGTCGGACCGTTCGCCCGGCTGCGGCCCGGCTCCGTGCTCGAAAAAGACGTGCGGGTCGGGAACTTCGTCGAGACCAAGAAAGCGGTGCTGCGGGAGGGCGCAAAGGCTTTGCACCTCTCCTACCTGGGGGACGCCGAGATCGGCGCGGGGGCGAACATCGGAGCCGGCGTCATCACGTGCAACTACGACGGAGTGCGCAAGCACCGCACGTCGATCGGTGAAGGCGCGTTCGTCGGCAGCGACTCGCAGCTCGTCGCGCCCGTGACGGTCGGGAAGGGCGCGTACGTCGGCGCGGGCTCGACGATCACGCGCGACGTTCCGGACGGCGACCTCGCGGTGACGCGGACTCCGCAGAAGAACCTCGCGGGGTGGGCGGCGAAGCGGCGGAGGAAGGAACGGGGACAGACCTAACGATGTGCGGAATCGTCGGATACGTCGGATCTCAGGAAGCAGCTCCGCTGCTCTTAGACGGTCTGAAGCGGCTCGAGTACCGGGGCTACGATTCTGCCGGAATCGCCACGTTGTGCAACGGCCACTTCACGATCCACCGTAGCGCCGGCAAGCTGTCGACCCTTCTCGAGAGGCTCGCCGGATCGAGCTCGCCCGGATCGGTCGGGATCGCCCATACGCGCTGGGCCACGCACGGCCGACCGACCGAGGCGAACGCGCACCCGCACACGGACTGCAAGGGACAGGTCGTCGCGGTCCACAACGGCATCTTCGAGAACTTCGCCGAACGGAAGGCGGAGCTCGAATCCCTCGGCCACCGCTTCACGAGCGAGACCGACACGGAGGTTTTCGCGCACCAGGTCGAGCAGGGTTTCCGCGGCGACCTCTTCGACGCCGTCCGGAGCGCGACGAAGAAGGTGACCGGCGCTTACGCCGTCCTGGTCTCGTCGAGCGCGGAGCCGGGCGTGCTCGTCGCCGCCCGCTCCGGGCCTCCGATCGCGCTCGGGCTCGGAAAGAACGAGAACTGGGTGGCGTCCGATCCGGTCGCGCTCGTTCCCTGGACGCGGGACGTGGTGTTCCTGGAAGACGGCGACGTCGCCCGCGTCGACGCGAAGAGCGTGAAGATCTCGGACGCGGAGGGCCGTCCGCGCGATCGCGCCACGCACCGGATCCTCTGGGACGCCGTCGCCGCGGAAAAAGGGGGATACCGGCACTTCATGGCGAAGGAGATCCACGAACAACCGACCGCCGTGGCCGAGACGCTGGGCGGCAAGGTCTCGCTCGAGACGGGCGAGCTCTTCCTGGATCTCCCGTTGCTCGCGCCGGAGCGCGTGACCGGGTTCGACCGGGTGCTGCTGCTCGCGTGCGGGACGTCGTGGCACGCGGCGCTGATCGGCAAGTTCCTGATCGAGGGCATGGCCCGAATGTCGGTCGAAGTGGACTACGGCAGCGAGTTCCGCTATCGCAGCCCGGTCGTCGACGGCCGCACCCTGACGGTCGGGGTCTCGCAGTCCGGGGAAACCGCCGACACGATGGCCGCGCTCACCGAAGCCCGCGGGGCCGGGTCGCCGCTGGTCGCGATCGTGAACGTCGCCGGATCGCAGATGGCGCGAACCGCGGACGCCGTCATCGAAACGCACGCCGGCCCGGAAATCGGGGTCGCGTCGACCAAGGCGTTCACCACGCAGCTCGCCGTGCTCTTCCTGCTGGCGGCGAAGCTTCGCGAGTCACGGGCGCTCGGCCGCGGGTTGACGGCGCAAGAGCGCGCCGGCCTCGTCCATCTGCCCTCCGCGATCCAGCGCGCCCTTTCGCTCGAAAGGAAGATCGAGAACCTGGCGCGCGACTTTCACTCCGCCACGAACTTCCTGTTCCTGGGTCGGGGGCTCCATTACCCGGTCGCTCTCGAAGGGGCGTTGAAGCTGAAGGAGATCTCGTACATCCACGCCGAGGGATACCCGGCCGGAGAGATGAAGCACGGCCCGATCGCACTGGTCGACGAGAACCTGCCCGTGGTAGTGCTCGCCCCGAACGACGCCTGGCGCGAGAAGACCCTCTCGAACCTGCGCGAGGTGAAGTCGCGCGACGGCATTTCTCTCGTGGTCACGACCCGTGAGGACGAGGAGATCGCATCGCTCGCCGATCATTCGCTGGTTATCCCCGAGACCATTCCGGAGCTCCAGCCGATCGTCTCGGTCGTGCCGCTGCAGCTCCTCGCCTACCACATGGCGGTGCGCCGCGGCTGCGACGTGGACCAGCCGCGGAATCTGGCGAAGTCGGTCACGGTGGAGTAGTCCCGGTAGTCGGTTCTCTTCATGCCGGAATCTCCGTCTCTTCAAGGGTTGAACCCCGAACAGAAGACCGCGGTGCTCCACGAGCGCGGGCCGCTTCTCGTGCTCGCCGGTGCCGGCTCGGGAAAGACCCGGGTGATCACGAACCGTCTGGCCCGCCTGGTCGAGACCGGGGCCGATCCGCGCACGATCGTCGCGGTGACGTTCACCAACAAGGCCGCAGACGAGATGCGGGAGCGCGCGAAGCGGCTTCTCGGGGGACGGCCGCTCGTCTCGTTCGTCGGAACGTTCCACTCGTGGGCGCTGCGCTTCCTGAGGCGACATGCCGCTCTCGCGGGCCTGCCGCCTCGCTTCTCGATCGCCGACTCGGCCGACCAGCTCGCGCTCGTCAAAGAAGCGATGGAAGAGCTCGGGGTCTCCGAGCAGGTCCTGCCTCCCGGCGCGGTGCGCTCCCGAATCTCGCACGCGAAGAACGCGCTCGTCAGCGCGCAGGCATTCGCCGACTCCCAGACGGACTACGCGGGCGAGAGGATCGGGCGCGTGTTCCTGCTCTACGAGAAGAAGCTCGCGGCCGCCGGCGCTCTCGACTTCGACGACCTGATCGTCCGCGCGGTCCGGCTCCTGCGCGACCGGCCGGACGCCGCGGCGGCCGAGCGCGCACGCGTGCGGCATCTCCTGATCGACGAATACCAGGACACGAACACCTCGCAGGACGCCCTGGTGAAGCTTCTCGGCCAGGGCGCCGACTCCCTCTGCGCGGTCGGCGACGAGGACCAGGCGATCTACCGTTGGCGCGGCGCGGAGGTCGAGCACATCCTGCGCTTCGACCAGGATTTTCCGGGCGCGCGGATCGTTCCGCTCGAGCGCAACTACCGGTCGACGTCCGGAATTCTCGACGCGGCGTCCGGGCTGGTCGCCAACAACCGACGCCGCCGGCCGAAGAGGCTGATCGCCGACCGCGGCGCGGGGGCCCGGATCCGTCTCTGGCGTTTCGACGAAGACCGCTCCGAAGCCGAGGCGGTCGCGCGAGCGGTCGAAGAGCGCCGCGGCGAGGTGGGAGACGTCGCGATTCTGTACCGGACCAACGCGCAGTCACGCTCGTTCGAGGAGGAGCTCGTCCGGCGGCGGATTCCGTACGTCGTGGTCGGCGGGATGAAGTTCTACGAGCGCGCGGAGGTCAAGGACGCGCTCGCTTACCTGCGCCTCGCGGCGCGGCCCGAGGACGATCTCGCGTTCCGCCGCGTCGTCAACGTGCCGGCTCGCGGCATCGGTCAGGCGACGCTCGACCGGATCGGGAGAGCGGTGCGGGAGAGCGGAAAGTCGTGGTGGGAGGTTTCCGCGAACCCTCCGCCGGAGCTGGCCGACCGCGCGCGGACCGCGCTCTCCCGGTTTCGGGCGCTCGTCTCGGAGCTCTCGGATCGGGCGCAGAGCGAGCCGCCCTCCGCGCTGCTCGAGCACCTCCTCGAATCGACCGGCTACGCGGCCCTGTACGACGCGTCGTCCGAGCCCGAAGACGTCGCCCGGCGGGAGAACTTAGCCGAGCTCGTCAGCGCGGCGCGCGAATTCGAGAGGCGCAGCGGGGAAGATGCGACGCTGGCGGAGTACCTGGATTCGGTCGTGCTCGCGACCGATGCCGAGGCGGCGCGCGGCGGGCGCGGCGTGACCCTCTCGACCCTGCACGCCGCGAAGGGTCTCGAGTTTCCGGCGGTTTTCGTGGTCGGCCTCGAGGAGGGCTACCTGCCGCACGGGCAATCGGGAGAGGAGGAAGACGAGCTCGAGGAGGAGCGCCGGCTCCTCTACGTCGGGATGACCCGCGCGAAAGACGAGCTCACGCTGACTCTGGCGCGCCGGCGGTTGGTCTTCGGCCGGGTCCAGCCCCGGATGGAGTCCCGTTTCGTCTCGGAGATCCCGTCCAATTCCACGGAAGAGCGGACGTTCGGAATTTCGCGGCCGGCGGCTTTCGCGCCTTTCGCGACGGAGGACGAATCTCAGGAGGTCGAGCTTCCCGGGGCCGGAGACTTGCGGCGCGGCCGCCGCGTCCGCCATCCGCGCTACGGCTACGGCGTGATCCTGTCGCAGGAGGGCTCGGGCGACGAGACCCGCCTGACGGTCTACTTCGACCGAGCCGGCAAGAAGAAGTTCGTCGCGCGCTACGCGGACCTGACGCCGGCCTGATTCGCGGCCTCAGCTGCCCGTCGGGAACCGCGCAACGAGAGCGATCATCCGGCCGGCCCGCGCGCCGTCGCGCCGAAACGAGGCGAAGCGTTCGCCGCCACACATCGTGCAACCACACGGTTGCATAATATTGTCCCGGCGAATCCCCGCGGCTTCGAGCTGGGAGCGCACGACCGCGCGAAGGTCGAGCCGGGGACGTCGGTCGCCCGCCTTCGTCACGAATGCTCCGGCGAACCGTTCCGCCACCTCGCTTCCGACCTCGTAGCAACAGGGGCCGATCGCCGGTCCAAGCCAGGCTCGCGCGCCGTCGGGATCTCCCGCGAGACGCAGGAAGATCTCGGCCGCCGCGCTCGCGACGCCCGAAGCGGCTCCCCGCCAGCCCGCGTGGATCGCGCCGATCGTCCCGCGCGACGAGAGCAGAACAGGAACGCAGTCGGCCGTCTGGACGACGAGACCGACTCCGGAGAGCCGGGTCACGAGCGCGTCGCACGGACCCGCGTCCGTGATCCCGCCCGGCGGCGGCGCCTCTTCGACCACGGCGACTTCGCTGCCGTGCACCTGCGTGGCGCGCACGAGGGGGAGATCCGGCAGGCCGAGGCGACCGACGAGGCGGCGGGCGAGAACCTCCGTGGGCGACGGCGTTGCCTCCGGCGCGCTGCCGCGTTCCGAGACCGCGACGAGCGCGCCGTTTTCCGCGTCGCGCGCGACCAGCAGCGGGAGTCCCATCGCGCGATTGTCCACAGAGCGCATGCTAAGATTTTTTCGCGGTGTCCTCCTCTGAAACAGTTGAGAGAACGCGGGTTTTTCCGGTCATCGGGCTGGAGGTCCACGCCCAGCTCCTGACGAGATCGAAGATTTTCTGCGCTTGTCCGGTGACCGTGGGCGCGCCCCCCAACTCCGCGACGTGCCCGGTCTGCCTGGGCTTCCCCGGAACCCTTCCGGTCCTGAACCGTGAAGCCGTAGCCCTCGCGATGCGTCTCGCGCTCGCGGTCGGCGCGACCGTCCACGAGGACTCCCGTTTCGCCCGGAAGAACTACTTCTATCCGGATCTCCCGAAGGGCTACCAGATCTCCCAGTACGACCGGCCGTTCGCGACCGGCGGAGGGATCGAAATCGACACGCCTTCGGGCCCGAAGAAGATCCGACTGGTCCGCATCCATATCGAAGAGGACGCGGGAAGGCTTCTTCACGAGAACCCGTTCGATGACGTGCCGCCCTCGCTCTCGCTCGTGGACTGGAACCGGGCCGGCGTGCCCTTGGTCGAGATCGTCAGCGAGCCGGACCTGCGCGCCCCCGAAGAAGCCGCGGCCTATCTGACGGAGCTGCGCCGCCTGCTCCGATACACCGGGGCCTCCGACGCCGACATGGAGAAGGGGAACCTTCGCTGCGACGCCAACGTGTCGGTGCGGCCGACCGAGGACGCGCCTTACGGAACCCGTGCGGAGATCAAGAACCTGAACTCGATCCGTTTCGTCGCGAAGGCGCTCGAGTACGAAGTCGGCCGCCAGGCGGACCTGCTCTCCCGGGGAGAGCGCATCGTCCAGGAGACCCGGCTCTGGGACGTCGCCCGGGGGCGGACCGTCCTCATGCGGAGCAAGGAGGAAGCGCACGATTACCGCTACTTCCCGGAGCCCGACCTGGGCGCGCTCGTGGTGGACCGCGCGTGGATCGAGGAGACGGCGCGCTCCCTGCCGGAGCTTCCGCGGGCCCGCCGGAGCCGGTTGATCTCGCAGTACGGGATCTCGCCGGGCGACGCCGAGACGCTCGTCTCCGCGAGGGAGCTCGCCGATTACTTCGAAGAGGTCGCGCGCAGCGCGCCTGCCCGAGCCGCCGCCGCGTGGGTCACCGGCGAAGTGCTGCGCTGGATGCGCGAGCGGAAGGTTTCTCCGGAGGATGCCCTCTCCTTTCCAGTATCGCCGGAGCGGCTCACCGGTCTTCTCGCGATCCTGGAGGCGGGGAAGATCTCGGCATCTTCGGCGAAGGAGGTCTTTGCGGTCATGCTCGACTCTTCCGGCGATGCCGCCGCGATCGTCGAGGAACGCGGGCTCGGGCGGATTTCGGACGCGTCGGCGCTCGATGTCGTCGTCTCCGACGTGGTCCGCGAGAACCCTTCCCAGGTGGCTCTCTACCGGTCCGGAAAGACCCAGACGTTCGCCTGGTTCGTCGGACAGGTCATGAAGCGCACGGGCGGGCGCGCGGATCCGCTGTCTGTTCGCGAGGCCTTGACCCGCGCCCTCGCATGATCCAGGTCTTCCGGCTCTGCAAGGATTACGGGCCTTTCCGGCACGCCCTCTCGGACGTCTCGTTCAACGTGGCGCGGGGCGAATTCGTGTTCCTGACGGGGCCATCGGGCGCCGGGAAGTCGACGCTTTTGAAGATGCTCTTCCGCGAGGAGCTGCCGACGTCCGGGCAGATCCTGGTCAACGGACGGAACATCGGCGTCCTGCCGGACTCGCAGGTGCCCTACTTCCGCCGGACGCTCGGCGTCGTGTTCCAGGATTTCAAGCTGATCGGCCGCAAGACGATCTTCGAGAACCTCTCCTTCGTCCAGAGCGTCCTCGGGCTCTCCCGCGGGGAACAGAAGCGGCGCGCCTACCAGGCACTCAAGCGGGTCGGCCTCCACCACCGGATGAACTCGCACCCCTCGGAGCTGTCCGGCGGCGAGCAGCAGCGCGCGGCCATCGCGCTCGCGATCGTGAACGAGCCGGTTCTCCTCCTCGCCGACGAGCCAACCGGCAACCTCGATCCGGTGCTCTCCGAAGAGATCATGAAGCTCTTCGCGGAGATCAACATCCGGGGGACGACGGTCTTCGTGGCGACGCACGACATCGAATTGATCCGCCGGATGGGGAAGCGCGTTCTGACGATCGAGAAGGGACAGCTGCGCGACCGGGACCTCGCCCGCGAAGTGGCGCTCGCGCGCGAGGCGCCGTTCCTGCCGGGGTAGTGATCCTCTTGTCATCCCGAGAGAAGCGAGGGATCTCCTGCGTCGAAAGATTTCTCGACCTTCGGCCCTCGCAATGACGAACATCGGATGAACTCCCGCTACCTGTTCGGAGAGGCGTGGGCCATCGCCCGCAGCGGTCCCCGCCATACGGCGATCGCCATAACGCTGATCGCGCTCGCGTTCTACGTCCCGGGTCTGTTCGCCCTCCTCGCGCGCAACCTGGGCCGCCTCGCGGGCGGCGCGGAGAGGCCGGTCGCGGCGGTTCTCACCCTCGATCCGGCGGCAGACGCGCGGGCGGTCGCCGACCGGCTCGCGCAGGATACGCGCGTCGCCCGGGCGAGCATCGTGCCGAGCGCGGCGGCGCTCGAGAGGTTTCGCCGCGCCTACCCCGAGCTCGGCGCGGCGTTGAAAGATCTCGGAGAAACTCCGTTCCCCCCGACGATCGAGATCACGCTCAACCCGACGGCTCCCGCCCACGCCTCGCTGGACCTCGCCGCGGCAGCGCGGAACTGGCCGGGCGTCGAGTCCGCGGAATCCGAGGAGGAGTTCGCGAAGAAGTTCTCGGACGGCGTCCGGCTGCTGCGCGGAGCGGGCCTCTTCCTCGGGGGTCTGCTCGTCTTCGCGGCGGTTCTGTCCGTCGCGTCCGCGGTCCGGCTGGCGCTCGACATGCACTCAGACGAAATCGACATCATGCGGCGGATGGGAGCGACCGAGGCAGCCATTCGCGCTCCGTTCTGGCTCCATGCCGCCTTCGAAGGTCTGGCCGGGGGCGCCTTCGCTCTCCTTCTCCTGTTCGCGACGTATCGCGGAGCCCTGTATCTGCTGTCCCGGGAGCCGCACCCGGTCCTCTCGCTCTTCTGGGTCGGCTTCCTGGACCTGCCGACCGCGCTGCTGCTGCCGGCGGTGGGCGCTTTCGCCGGGTTTGCCGGAAGCCTGCTGTCGCTTCAGAAAACGAGGCCGGCCGCTTAGACGCGGGGCGGAGGATCGGGGTCGCCGAGAAGGCGCGCGACGCCTTCCCATCCGCGGACGTGCTCGCAAACGACCTTGATGGCGGACGTGAGGGGCACCGCGAGCATCGCTCCGGGGATTCCCCACATCGAACTCCAGAAGAGGAATGCGACCATGATCGTGAGCGGATACAGGCGCACCTTTCCGCCCACGATGAACGGCGTCAGGACGTTTCCTTCCAGAAACTGGAGGCACGTGTAGACGATCAGGACGATCAGCGCCTTCCCCATGTCGTACTGGAAGTATGCGACCGCGACCGCCGGAATCGTCGAGAACAGGACGCCGACGTAGGGAACGAGGATGGCGAGCCCCGCCAGGGGGCCCAGGAGGTAGTAGTAGTTCACGCGCAGGATCATGAGCGCGACCGTCGTCGCCGAAGCCATGATCAACATCACGAACGAGAGCCCGAGCGCGTAGGACGTCATCTTCTGCGAGACCGCGCCGGTCACGTCCACGTTTCCGAACCGCCGGCTGCGGGAAAAGATGCCTTCGATGACGCGGCCGAACTTTTCCCGATCCTTCAACATGAAGAAGGTCAGGAACGGGACCGCCGCCGCGTAGAGCACGAAGGAGAGCGTGGATCCGATCTTCTCGAGGAACACGCGCGTCGTCGCGAGCGGCGACTCCGAGATCTTGACCTCGCGGATACCTCCGCCGCGGTCCTGCGGGAGGATGCTCCCCATCCGCTCGCGGAGACGATCGATGAAGTCCATGACGTTGGACACCAGGTCGCGGATCCGGAGCTGATACCGGGGAAGCTGCTGGTAGAGCTCGTTCGCCTGCGCTGTGACGTTGATGACGAGAAGGACGACGGCGCCGACGAGCAGGAAGATCAAGAGCAGAATCGCGATGACCCGCGGGACGCCGGCGCGCTCGAGAAGCGAGACGAACGGCCGCATCGCGAAAGCGAGAAAGAGGGCGAACGCCACGATCACGAAGAGATGCCGGCCGTAGTACAACAGCGCGATCGCCGCGGCCGCCGCGACCACCGCGAGGCCGGCGTTTCTCGGCGGAAGAGCTTCTTCCGCCGCCCGCGCGGACGGCGGAGGAGTCAAAAAAGCCCCCTCCGGCGGAGGGGGCGAGGGCTTGCTCTCTCGGGCCTCCCGGCTCACGAACCGGAGACTAGCGTCACCACGATCAAAGCGCGCCGGTTTTTCGCACGGCCCTCGGCCGTGGAGTTGTCGTAGGCCGGCTCCATGGACCCTTTCCCCTGGGTCGTGATCCGTCCCGGATCGATCCCGTGGCGGGTGACGAGGTATTCCCTGGCCGCGTCCGCGCGCCGGCGGGAGATCTCGAGGTTCGACTCGGGCGAACCGAGGTTGTCGGAGTAGCCGGTGATGACCGCCGTGGAGTTCAGGTCGTTCTTCATCCGGAGCGCGACCCCGTCCAGGATGGCCTTGGCGATGTTCGTCAGGCGGGCGCTGCCGGCGTCGAAAAGGATCTCGTCGGTCGTCGACCTCGGAGCCGGCGCCGGAGGCGGTGGCGGGGCCTCCGGGACGACTTCCTCGACCACGGGGGCCGGAGGCGGAACGACCACGGGGGGCGGAGGCGGAGGCGGCCAGGGGGCCCAGGTGATGCCGATCAAACCGGCTGCCGGGGCGGGTCCCCATCCGACCTCCGCGACCTCGTCGATGTTCAGGTTCACGGCCGCCGAGATCGCCACTCCCGAGTGCCCCAGCCAGAAGCGTCCGCCGAGATAAGCGAGCGAATAGTCCTTGGCGGGGAAGTCGCCGCCGTCGTAGATGTTGCGGTCGAGCTCTCCGATCAGGTGGAAGTACGGCACGATCGGCACGTCGACGCCGACGCCGATGCGGAACCGATTCGCGACCCGGATGTCGAGGTCATGCCGCCCGGAGAGCGTATAGCTGCCGAGGGCGGTGAAGATGCCCTTCGTGAGCACCGCGCCCCACTCCCAGTCGGCCCGGCGGGAGTTGACCTGATCGGCCACGATTCCCTGCTGGTCCTGTCGGATGGTGGCGTTGGAGACCGGGACATGCGTAGCCACGAACGCCGCGACCCGCAGATCGGAATCCGCCTCGGAGAAGAAGTTGACCTTGGTCCCGATGCGAACCTTGCGCCCCTCGTCGCTATCGAAGTCGCTCCGGAACTGGAGGCCGTTTACGACGCCTCCCCGCCATCCGCCGCGCGACTCGAAGCGATCCGCGCCGGCGCTGACGAAGATCGACCAGTGATCGGTCAGGCCGAGACCGATCGAGCCCTCGCCGTGCGAATAGAGGCGCGTCCGGAAAGGCGCATCGATGGGAAGGTCCCCCGCGACGAGCTGCTCCTTCCAGCCGTAGAACCCGAGCGTCAGCTGCCCCGCGCGCGGGCTGTCGGCCGTCGGCATCGTGAACAGCCCGATGTCCCCCTGGTTGTTCGGAGCGATCTGCGCCGCGGCGGTCGCCGCCGTCAGGCAAACGAGGAGGCCGAGGAGCGCGGAACGCTTTACCTTCATGAATGCTCCTTTCGAACGCGCCGGGGGAGAAATCTGTTGTGCCGAATAGAATAAGCCGAAAAGCTCGAATCCCCAAACGTTTTCGGCCGTAAGCCGTTCGCCCTGAGCGGTAAGGCCGGGCTCCCGGAGGGCCCGACCGCCGTCCGCCGGCGTCAGCGATACGTCCTCAATGTGATCAGCAGCCTCGGTCCGCCGACCCCGTTGACGACCGTCTTCGCCGCCAGCGCCCCGAGGAGGGCCCGGTAGCTGCGCCAGGAGATCGAGGCCTCGAACCCCACGCCGGCATCCACCTTGTAGTCCTGGATTCGCGTGTAGATCGAGCCAACGTTCCCGACATTTCCGGCTCCCGCGTATCCGACCGCGTGGAGGCTGGTCCAGTGCATGCCCAGGAACCGGCGGCTCTCGTCGA
>QHVV01000051.1:13652-34121 GCA_003222385.1 Acidobacteriota bacterium | reverse complement strand
ATCTCGGGATCGAAAAGGGCGTGCCGATCAGCGGGTCGAACTCCTTCAAAACCGTCTTCTTGTAAGGAAAGTAGCCCGCATGGAGGCGCACCACCAGGCGGTTGCGGTGGGGAAGCGCGATCGCCTGGAGAGCCTCCATCTCCGCCTTGACGTAGCGGTAATCGCCTCCGAGGAAGTCGAATCCGTAAGTGGCCGCGACGGACAGGCCGCGCCCGTTCGGGCCGATGTCGCGATAGGCCGTGAACAGGTTCAGGATCCGGTCGCGCGCCTCGCCGACGAGGGCGTTCGACCGCTCGTCCGACGGGGTCCCGAACTGATAGCCGAACTTCACGTAGACGTTCGTTCGATTCGCGTCGGGATGGTCGACGGGCTTCGAAAACGTCAACCGGTCGAACTCGAAGAGGCCGTAGAGGCGGTTGTAATAATTGATCGGCCGCCTCTGCAGGTAGAGGCCGCCCCGCGTTCGCGAAAAGTCGTTCGAGAAACGCTCCAGCTCTTCGAACTCGATCGAGTCGAAGAAGCTGAAAGTCGAGGTGGCGCGCCGGCCGTAGTACTTGTAGCGGAGGAAGGCGGAGATGTCTCCCGACACGAAGTTGTAGTTGATCTGGTTCTCGAAGAGAGAGTTCCGGATCGGCTTGATGAGCCGGATGTCGGCCCGGCCCTCGGGGAGATAGAAGTTGACGTCCGGGAAAATGCCCGTTTTCTCGGGCTCGGGAAGCGGCGGGGGAGTCGGCGTCGGAGTGGTCGCGGGCGCGGCCGGGGGCGCCTCCGACAGGACAGCCGGCGGAGTCGGCGTCGGAGCGGGCGGGGCGGTTTGCGCGGCAACGCGGGCGGCGGTCGCGAGAACGAGGAGAGAGGCTGCCGCGATGTGCCGCAAGGAGCTCGAGTCGGTCAGGCCTTCGGCTGCAGCAGCACCGGCATCTTTTCCTGAAAGGCCTTGGTCGGCGCCGCACCGCGCCGCGACGAGATCGCTTTTTCGGTCTCCGAGACGAGGGAACGGAGCGCTTCGAGCCCCGCTCCCCTCTCGATCTGCGAGACAGCGCGGCGGTATGCGCGCTCGAGCGGCGGCGGGCTCTGTTCTCCGAGAGCGATCTCCGCCTCCTGCTTGATGCGGATGCACAGGATCTCCAGGATCCTTCTCTCCTCGCCCGGGCCCGCCGGGGTTCGTTCGCGGGGCGGCGACTGCATGACCACGAGGTCCGCCGTCACCAGACCATAGAGGACCTTGGCGACCTCGTAGGAGGAAGAGCCCGACTCGCGCGCGAGCTCGCGGACGCTCTTCTTTCCGTCGATCCGGACGATCAGGGTCCACTCGATCGGCGACAGCGTGACCGGCCTCGCGGCCTCGGCGGAGGCGAGCGTCGGCACGAAGTCGATGCCCGGGACCTTTCGGGAAAGGACCCGCCACTCGTCGTGCTGGTGCGCAGCCTCCATGAGGAGACGCGCGTTCGACTTGTAGATGGAGACGACGGCAGTCTCCTCGTCCGGCGAGAACTGAAACTCGCCGGACGACCAGGAAGCGAGCACGTGGACCGCCTCGTCGCCGGTGACGTCACCCACCTCGGCGTGGACGATCCGGCCCTGCTTCAGGAAGAGCGAGCCCTTCTCTTCGTCACGGACGAGGGTGAACTTGCCGGTTTTCCCGGAAGCCGATACCAGCTGAACGATGTCCGGAAGCTGGAGTTCGCGCAGGGATCCCTGGAAGGACATGAGACTCCATCATGATAACAACTACGCCCCCTGCGGACGCGCGTGGAGGTGGCAGATCGCAACGGCCAGCGCGTCCGCGGCGTCGAGCGGGACGCGATCGCGCGGCCGCGCGAGGAGCGCGAGCACCATCGCGCGGACCTGGGGCTTCTCCGCGTGTCCGTAACCGACGATCGCCTTCTTGACCAGGCGCGGCTCGTACTCGAACACCGGGATGCCGAACCGCGCCGCGGCGGCAATAAGCACTCCGCGCGCGTGCGAGAGCTTCAAGGTCGACGACACGTTCTTCCCCGCGAAGACGGTCTCGATGGACACGGCCGCGGGCCGGATCTCGTCTAAGATCGCGACGAGTTTTTCGGAGAGGAAGTCGAGCTTGCTCGAGAGCGAAAGCCCGTTCGGAGGGCGCCACACCCCGCACCGCGAGAGGGCGAGAGAGCCCCGATCGAAGACGACGGCGCCGTAGCCGGTCGCCGAGATGCCGGGGTCGAGGCCCAGAGTGATCAGGCTTCTCGCTCTGCCTCTTCGAAGTCGAAATTCGCCCAGACGTTCTGGACGTCGTCGTGGTCTTCCAGCGCTTCCATGAGCTTCATCGTCTGCTCCGCCTTACGCTGGTCGAGCGGGACCTCGGTCATCGGGATCATCGAGAGCTCGGCGATCGCGATCGGAAGACCTTTCTGCTCGAGATGCGCCTTGACCTGTGGAAACATTTCGGGAGACGTCTGGATCTCGTGGTGCTGGTCCGTGAAGGACACGTCTTCGGCCCCCGCCTCGATCGCCGCCTCCATGACGTCGTCTTCGGTCGCCTTCTCTTTTTCGATCGCGATGTAGCCCTTCTTCTGGAACAGGAACTTGACCGAGCCCGACTCGCCGAGGTTCCCGCCATGCTTGGAAAAGATCGTGCGGATCTCGGGCAGCGTCCGATTCCGGTTGTCCGTCATCGCCTCGATCAGGATCGCCGCGCCCCCCGGGCCGTAGCCCTCGAACGTCACTTCTTCGTAAGTGACTCCCGGAAGCTCGCCCGTGCCCCTCTGGATCGCCCGCTTGATGTTTTCCGCGGGCATGTTGACGGCCTTCGCGTCGTCGATGGCCTTGCGGAGTCGGGGATTCGCGTCCGCGGATCCGCCGCCCAGCCGCGCGGACATCGTGATCTCGCGAATGAGCTTCGTGAAGAGACGACCGCGCTTCGCGTCGGCCGCGCCCTTCTTGTGTTTGATCGTGCTCCACTTGCTGTGGCCGGACATGTGCTCTCCCGACTCCGGCGCGGATTATATGGTTCGAGCGAGCGTCGAAAACCCCCGTCCTTCATTGGTTTTTCGACGGTGATGCCGTATCATCAAACTGCTTTTTCCGGCAACACCTGCTCATCTGATGGCAAAAAACGTACTTCTGATCGAATACGAGCAGCGGGACCGCAACCGCGTGCGCTCACTGCTCGGCCCTCCGGAATTCGACCTGACCGAGGCCCGCGACGGCGAGGAAGGCCTGGCTGCCTTCGCCCCGTCGCGCTTCGACGTCGTCCTGCTCTGCGGGAAGCTGCCGCGCATGTCGCCGACGGACGTCATCCGCGACATCCGCAACAAGGGGGGGCTCGACGCGCCTCCGATCGTGCTCCTTCCGGCGGGGTACGCCGGCTCCAACACGAAAGCGGACGCTCAGAAGGTCGGAGCGTTCGAGATCGTCCCGAAGCCGTTCACCGATCAGGCTCTGCTCGGCGCGGTCCGCTCCGCTCTGGATGCCTCCGGCCGCGGCGCGAAAACCGTGAAGATCCCGACCGCGTCGCTGACGTCGTCGGACATCTTCTCGGATCTCTTAGAAGAGCTCGGAAGAGAGGGCGGACCCGAAGCTCCGGCGGCGCCGGGGAAGGCAGGCCGGAAGCCAGCGGCCGCGCGGCCTCCGGCGCCCGCGCCTCTCCGGCCGTCGGCCGACGAGGAGATCGAACGTCGCCTGCGCGACACGCTTTCCGGCGTGCGCGCCGCGAGCCGACCGGCGCCAGCGGCTCCGCCGAGAGACCGCGCCCACGCCTCCGGCGCGGCCGACATCGACCGGATGCTCTCGGAGACGCTGCGCATTCCGACGCCGCGCGTCCGGGCTGCCGAGCCGGCCACGCCCCCTCCGGCCGCCGAGTCGACGGGCGGCTTTTCGCGACGCGCCGAGCCGCGGGAGGCGGTCGCCCCGGAGGGGCCCGACCGGTTCGGTCAATACGAGCTCCTCGAAAAGATCGCGAGCGGAGGGATGGCCGAGCTCTTTCGCGCGCGCCGCACCGGCGTGGAAGGCTTCCAGAAGATCGTCGCGATCAAGAAGATCCTGCCGCACATCGCGGACAATGACGAGTTCATCACGATGTTCGCCGACGAGGCGAAGCTCGCGGCCCAGCTGAACCATCCGAACATCGTGCACATCTACGACCTCGGCAAGATTCAGGCGGGCGGCTACTTCATCGCGATGGAATATGTCGAAGGGACCGACCTGAAGACGATCCTCCGCTCCGGACGCGAGCTCGATCTCCCGCTGCCCATCCCGCTCGCCGTCTACGTCGCGGGCAAAGTGGCCTCCGCACTCGACTACGCGCATCGCCGGCGCGACGGGAAGGGACAGGAGCTCCACATCGTGCACCGCGACGTCTCGCCGCAGAACATCCTGATTTCGCACGAAGGAGAGATCAAACTCTGCGACTTCGGAATCGCGAAAGCGGATCGGAAGGTCTCGCAGACCGAGAGCGGGTCGCTCAAGGGGAAGCTCCAGTACATGTCTCCCGAGCAGGCCTGGGGGAAACCGATCGACCACCGGAGCGATCTTTTCTCGCTCGGTTCCGTTCTCCACGAGATGTTGACGGGACAGCGGCTCTTCCAGGGCGACTCGGACCTCGTCGTGCTCGAGCTCGTCCGGAAGGCGGAAATCCCGCCTCCGTCGCGCGTCAATCCCGACGTCCCTCCGGCTCTCGACGCGATCGTGATGAAGGCGCTCGCCCGCGATCCGGCCGACCGTTACGGGACCGGCGCCGAGATGCTCCGCGACCTCGACTCGGTTCTCTACTCCTATTCTCCCGCGCCCGGCGCGGCGGACGTCGCGATCTACCTCGACCGGCTCTCCGCAGCCCGCACCTCGGAAGTCGAGCGGCCCGCCGCGGCGCGCCCGTCCGGCGCCGTGCCCCTGGCGCCGGCCCGCGAAGCGGTGCCGGTTGCCGAGGTCGCCGAGTTCGCTGCGGCATCGGAACCAGAGCTCCCCCCGGCGGCGTCGCAGCAGCCCGCCGCGGGGGAGGCCGCGGAAGGCGGCGTCTTCGGATCTTTTTCCGCCGCCCGCATCGAGTCGGAGAAGAAAGGACGCGCCCCCCTTTACATCGGGATGGCCGCGGTCGTCGCGATCGGCGTCGTCCTCGCGCTTCTCCTGACCCGCAAGGGCCCGGCGCCGGCGCCGCCGGCCGCCGTTCGACCCGCCCCCGCGCCCACGGTCGCTCCCGTCCTCGCCGACTCGACTCCGGCGCCGCCGGTCGCGACGCCGGGTACGCGCGATCAGAGGTCCGTCGAACAGGAAGTTCAGCGGCAGCTCGCCGCGAAGCGGCAGGAAACCCGGAACCAGAAAGCTCTGGAGCTGGCGGCGCGCCTGACTGCCGTCCCGAAAGCGGCAGCTGCCACGCCGGCTCCCGCGCGGCCCGCTGCGGCCGTCGTTGCGCACGCCGAGCCGACGTCCGTCCCGAAGGTCCCGACGTCGCCGCCGCCCGAGCCCACGCAGATCGTCCTGGCGCCGCCGCCGGCCCCGCGGGAGTCCGCGGAGACGATCGCCTCGAGCGAGAGGGCTGCAGCCGTGCCTCGAGAGGCGGCACCTCAGGCGGCCCCGCCGCCCGCTGCCGCTCCTTCCGAGCCGGAAGTCGCCCGCGGCGACCTCGTCGGGCCGGGCCCGGGCGTCGTCGAGCCGGCGCTTCTCGCTCCTCCGCGGATCAACTATCCCGCGATGGCGCGTCAGCAGAAGGTGGCCGGCCGCGTCGTGATCCTGGTGCTGGTCAACGAACAGGGAAACGTGTCCGATGCTCGTGTGCAGAGGGGCGTCGGAGGCCGCAATGGAATGGACACGGTCGTGCTCGACGCCGTGCGAAGCGCTCGCTTCCGCCCGGCGACGAAGAATGGAATCCCTGTAAAAATGTGGCGTACGGTGGTGGTGGAGCTCAAGCCTTGAGGTCTCTGAAAAGAGGCATCGACCGTGTGGTGGACGTCAAGCCGTGAGATCTCTCGTGCGAGTATCGTCAGGGTCGCCGTCGAAAGTGATGCGGCGGGGTTGAGTCCCCTCCGCTCCGATACGATCGAACGCGTGCGAGCAGGAGGAAGAAGCGAATGAGTCTGTCCCAGGATCAGAGAAAGTTCTACGAGCACACCCTCGACGTGACCCGCCAGGAAATCAGCGACGCCGAAGCGGAGATCCAGGCGGAGCTGGCCAAGGTCAAGGACCGCCTCGCAGAGCTCCAGAACGCGCAGAAGGCGGCGAGACAGATGTACGACGCCGCATGCATGCGCCTCGGCATTCCGAACGACCTCGAAGAGGCCGAATCCCACGGCTGACCGGCGAGTCGCTGGCCGCGCGACCTGAAATTCCCGAGCGCCTTCGGCGGCGATTCCTCTTTCTTTTCGCGGCGCTCGCCGCGATCCTCGCGTGTCGGGCCGAGTCGCGCGCGGTGCGGTCCGGGACTTCCCGCGTCCCTCGCCGGGTCGTCTCTCTCGCTCCGAACCTGACGGAAATCGTTTTCGCGCTCGGCGCCGGCGGGTCCTTAGTGGGCGTGTCCGAATACTCCGACTACCCTCCGGCGGCGCGCGCGATCCCGCGCGTCGGAGGGCTCGAGGTGAGCGCGGAAAAGGTGGCCTCTCTCCGGCCGGATCTCGTTCTCGCGACCCGGGAGGGAAACGCGCGGGGGCCCGTCACGGCGCTCGCCGCCGCCGGGTTACCGGTTCTCGTGCTGCCTACCGGCTCGCTCGACGCCGTTCTCGAGAGCATTCGCAGGGGCGGAGAAGCTCTCGGGCGCCGCGAGCAGGCGGACCGGCTCGCCGACTCCCTCTCGCGCCGGCGGGCGGCCGTGCGCGAACGGGTCGCCGGAAAGCGGCGCCCGAAGACGCTTCTCCTCGTGTGGCCGGAGCCGCCGCAGGCCGCCGGAGGCGGAACGTTCCTGGACGAAGTCCTCTCCGACGCCGGCGCGGACAACCTCATGAAAGCGCGCCCGGGATGGCCGGTCATCTCCGCGGAGTACCTGGCCACGGCGCCCGTCGAGGCGCTCGTGCTTCCCGTGTCACCGGCGACGCGTCCCGCGTTCGAGCGGGCGCTCTCGGCCGGACCGCTTTCGCGCGGCTCGATCCGACAGGCGCGGCTCCTCTGGATGGACGACGCGGTTCTGACGCGGCCGGGGCCGCGCGTCTTCGGGGCGCTCGACGAGCTGGCGAGCGCGCTCCACCGTGCCGATGTGGCAGGGACCCCGTGAAGGCGAGGCGGGCCGCCGGCCTGACGGGGGCGATCGCCCTCCTCGCGATCGCCGTGGTCTTCGGCCTGCTTGCCGGCGGCGTCCGCCTGTCGCCGGCCGACCTGGTGAGGGGGGTCGGGCCCTCGGGGGAGACCGCGCGGCTCGTCGCCTCGCTTCGCGCGCCGCGGGTCGCACTGTCGGCTCTCGTCGGATGCTGCCTGGCGGTCGCCGGGGCCGCGCTGCAGGCTCTTCTCAAGAATCCGCTGGCCGACCCGTTCCTGCTCGGAACTTCCGGCGGAGCCGCGACGGGAGCGGCGATCGCGGCGGTCGCCGGACTCTCGCCGCTCGTGTCCCCGGCGGCCGCGTTCGGCGGCGCCGTTCTCTCGTCCGTGGCCGTCGCGGCGCTCGCGCGGCGGGGCGGCCGGCTCGATCTTCAGAGACTTCTGCTCGCCGGGCTGATCGCCAATGCGTTCTTCTCGGCCGTCCTGCTGGCGGTGTTCTCGGTCGCGTCGGGCCAGACGGCGCGCACGATGCTCTTCTGGATGATGGGAAGCCTGGCCGACGCGACGGCCAGCAAGGTCCTCGCCCTGGCCCCGTACGTCGCCGCGGGTTTCGCCGTCCTGCTCGCGTTCGCGGGCAGGCTGAATCTCTTCGCGGTCGGCGAGGAGAACGCCGCGGCGCTCGGGGTCGACGTCGAGAGATCCAAACGCATCGTGTTCCTCGCCTCCTCGCTCCTGACTGGCGCCGCCGTCGCCTTCGCGGGAATCATCGGTTTCGTCGGCCTCCTCGTCCCGCACGCCGTCCGCGCCGCGGTGGGAAACGATCAGCGGACGCTCTTTCCGGTGTCCGCGATCGCCGGGGCCGCGCTCCTCGTCGCGGCCGACGCGGTCTCGCGGGCGGCGTTCGCTCCGGCGGAGCTCCCGGTCGGCGCGGTCACGGCGGCGATCGGCGCGCCCGTCTTCGCCTGGCTGCTCCTGCGAAACCCGTGACCGCTCTTCTCGAAGCGCGCGGCGTCTCCGCTGCCTACGGCGCCACGCCGGCGCTCGACGGAGTCGATGCCGTCTTCGGACGGGGCGAGCTCGTCGCGATCCTGGGGGAGAACGGATCGGGCAAGTCCACCTTCCTGAAAGTGATCGCGCGAATCGTTCCGGCGAGGGCGGGGGACGTGTTCCTCGAGGGGCGGCCGCTCGACGGCTTTCCGCGACGGGCGACGGCGCTCCGGTGCCTGGACCTCGTGCTGCAGGGTCGGGCGCCGCACGCGCGCGGCTTCTCGGCCGACTCCGCGGAGGACCGCGACCGCGCGGTCGCGGCCATGCGGGCCTGCGACGTCGAGGCCCTCGCGGAGAGAGACGCCTCCGCTCTTTCGGGAGGCGAGACCCGGCGGGTCTTCCTCGCCCGGGCGCTCGCGCAGGAGGCGGAGATCTGGCTGCTCGACGAGCCCACGTCCGGCCTGGATCCGAGGCACCGGCTGGAGTTCCTGGAGCTCGTCGCGCGCGTCCGCGCGGATCGCGAAACGACCGTTCTCCTCGTGACGCACGAGATCGACCTGGCGGGCGAGATCGCCGACCGGGTCGTTCTCCTCCGCGGCGGGCGGGCGCTCGCGGAGGGCTCGCCCGACGAGACGTTGACCCCGGATCGGCTGCGGGAGGCGTTCGGGGTCGAAAGCCGGATCGTGACGGACGATCGGGGCCGGCGCCGGATCGTGCCCTTCGCCCCTTCCCGTTGAAATACGATAGAGGGTCCGGCCATGTGGTTCCGAAAAGACCGCGCTCCCAAGGAGCCGCGCGAAAAGCGCAGCAAGGTCCCGGAGGGGCTCTGGGTCAAGTGTGAGAGCTGCCGCGAGATCCTGTACAACAAGGAGCTCGCGCGCAACTTCAAGATCTGCACGAAGTGCGGGTATCACTTCCGCCTTTCCGCCCCCGAACGCCTCCGGATGCTCTTCGACGACGAGAAGTACGTGGAGCTCGAGGTCGGCCTCCGATCGGTCGATCCGCTGAGATTCCGCGACTCCAAGCGTTATCGGGACCGGCTCAAGAACGCGGAGGAGAACGTCGGAACTTCCGAAGCAATCCGGATCGGCACCGGCACGATGGGAGGAATCCCCGTGCTGATCGGGGCGATGGAGTTCTTCTTCCTCGGCGGATCGATGGGTTCGGTCGTCGGAGAGAAGGTGACGCGGGCGGCGGAGCGCGCGCTCGTGGAAAGCAAGCCGCTCATCATCGTCTCCACCTCGGGCGGCGCGCGGATGCAGGAGGGGATTCTCTCGTTGATGCAGATGGCGAAGATCTCGGCGGCTTTGAGCCGGCTCGCCGAAGCCCGGATTCCGTACATTTCGGTGATGACGGATCCCACGACCGGAGGCGTTACTGCTTCCTACGCCATGCTGGGGGACGTGAACGTCGCGGAGCCCAACGCGCTCATCGGTTTTGCCGGCCCGAGGGTGATCGAGCAGACGATCCGACAGACCCTGCCGGAAGGGTTCCAGCGCTCCGAGTTCCTCCTGGAGCACGGAATGCTCGACTTCGTCGTGGACCGCACCGAGATGAAGGAGACGCTCGTGCGGTGCCTCGAGCTCCTGTGGCGCGCGGCGTAGCTCCGAAGACGTCCGACCCCTTCCCGTCTCTCGCTCGTCTCGAATCCCTCTCCATCCGCGGTATGAAGCTCGGCCTCGCCGCGATCGACGCCCTCTGCGACCGCCTCGGCCGTCCGGAGCGCGCCGTCCCCGTCGTGCTCCTCGCCGGCACCAACGGAAAAGGCTCGGTCGCGGCGACCCTCTCCGCCATCGCCGCGGCTGGCGGCGTGCGCGCCGGCCTGTATACGTCGCCGCACCTCGTTTCAGTCGGCGAGCGCATCCGGATCGGCGAATCCGACCTGTCCGACGAGGAGCTCGACTCCGCGCTCGAGCCGGTGCTGCGCGCCGCGGACGACTCCCCGGAGATCCCGGTGACCTATTTCGAAGCGCTCACGGCCGCCGCTTTCGTCGCATTCGCCGGGCGCCGGCTCGACCTCGCGTTCCTCGAGGTCGGACTGGGAGGACGGTTCGATGCGACCAACGTCGCGTCGCCGGCCTTGTCGGTTGTCACGTCGATCGGCCTGGACCACACCGAGGAGCTCGGCCCGACGCTCTCTTCGATCGCCCGGGAGAAGGCCGGGATCTTCCGCCGGGGACGTCCCGCCCTGCTGACCGCGCGCGATCCGGAGGCCCGGGAGGCGCTCCTCGAGGCGGCGCGCGACTGCGGCGCGGTCGCGCACGACGCGGCCGACGAGATCGGGGTCTCGCGGGTAGAGACGCTTCTGACCGGAACGCGCTTCTCGGCCGCGACACCAGTCGCGCGCTATACCCTCGAGACGCCGCTCCCGGGACGCCACCAGGCGCACAACGCCGCGCTCGCGGCGAGGGCGGCGGAGCTCCTGTCGGGGGATTTCCCGGGACTCGATTCCGCGGCCATCCGCCGGGGGATCGCCGCCACGCGCTGGCCCGGCCGTCTGGAGAAGTTCTCCTGCCGGGGAGTCGACGTCGTGCTGGACGGCTGTCACAACCCGCCGGCCGCCCTCGCGCTCGCCGGGTTCCTCCGGGACGTCGGACTGGCCGGGCGCACGCGACTCGTCTTCGCCGCGATGGCGGACAAGGACGTGGAAGGGATGGCGGCGCACCTCTTTCCGGCCGTGTCGAGCGTGCGCGTCGTGCGCGCGCCGTCGCCCCGTGCCGCGACCGCGGAAGAGCTCCTCCGCCGGACCGCCGGCGCGGGCCCGCCCTCCGCCGCGTCGCCGAGCGTGGAGGCAGCGCTCTCGGAACTCGTTGCCGACCCGGACCCCGCCCCTATAATCGTCGCGGGCTCCCTCTACCTCGTCGGGGAGGCTCGCTCTCTGCTCCTCTCCCGGCGTCTCGAGGACGCATGACGGTCGCGACATCGGCATTCACCCGGGAACGCTTCGAGCGGATGGAGGAAGAGCGGCTCGCGGTCTACGCCTCTCGCAGCGCGCGCGCCACCCGGTCCCGCGGTCCGCTTCCGGCCGAGGAGGAAGACTTCCGGACCCAGTACGTCCGGGACCGCGACCGCATCATCCATTCGCGTGCGTTCCGGCGGCTGAAGCACAAGACGCAGGTTTTCATCCCATTCGAGGGAGACCACTTCCGGACCCGCCTGACGCATACGATCGAGGTCTCGCAGATCGCCCGGAGCGTCGCGAGGGAGCTGGGCCTGAACGAAGACCTGACCGAGGCGATCGCGCTCGGCCACGACCTCGGCCACACGCCTTTCGGACATTCGGGTGAGAACGTCCTCGACGACCTTCTCCAGAAGGGCCATCCCGAAGCCGGCCGCTTCAAGCACAACTACCAGTCGGTGCGGGTGGTCGACCGCCTCGAGCGGCGTTACGAGGAGCCCGGACTGAACCTGACCGACGACGTCCGTGAGGGCCTCCTGAAGCACACCGGCTGGCGCCGCGATTTCCCGTTCCCGCTCGACTTCGTGGAGGGGCTGCGGTTCGAGTCGGGCGGCACGCTCGAGGCGCAGGTGGTCAACTGGTGCGACGAGATCGCGCAGCAGACGCACGACCTCGAGGACGGGATCGAGCTCGCCGGAGAGGACGCGATCGAGGCGCTCGCGGTGTCCCGGGTTGCGCGCGCCGTCCGCGGCGGCGGCTCCGACCCGGCGGTCCGCCGCGCTTCCCTCATCCGGGGGATGATCGCCACGCTCACGACCGACCTCGTCGAAGCGTCGCGGTCCCGGATCGATCGGTGGATCGACGCCGGGGGGATCTCGACCCCCGCAGAGTTCTTCGGCCGGAGGGAGCGGCTGCCCGGCGACCTCGTCGGCTTCTCGGAAGACGGCAAGAGACTCTACGCGGAGCTGCGGGAATTCGTGTATCGCCACATCATCCATTCGTTTCCGGTCTCGCGGCACGACGGCCGCGCGCGCCGCGTCATCGCCGGCCTTTATCACGCGTACAGCGAGAACCCGCGCCTCCTCCCGGACTCCGTCCTGGAAGTGCTGCACCAGGACCTCGGAGTCCGGTTCCTGCGCGAGGTCCCTCTCGACGAGGTCAAGCCCGAAGTCGAGCGCAGCTACCGGCCGCAGCCCGGGTTCTACCGATCGATCGCGGACCACATCGCCGGAATGACCGACAGCTACTGCATCGCGGAATATCGGGAGCTCGTGACGGAATGAAGTCCACCGAAAGGCAGGCATCGCGATGAACCCCACGACTCTCGCGGCTCCCGCGGCGGCATTTCTCGACCGCGACCTCGATGTCGTGGATCCGGACGTCGCCGGCTGGATCCGCGACGAAGAGCGGCGGCAGAACGAGGGTCTCGAGCTCATTGCGTCGGAGAACTTCGTTTCCCGAGCGGTGCGGGAAGCGCAAGGCTCCGTCCTGACGAACAAGTACGCCGAGGGATACCCCGGCCGGCGCTATTACGGCGGCTGCGAGTTCATCGACAGGATCGAGGCGGTCGCGATCGAACGCGTCAAGAAGCTCTTCGGCGCGGAGCACGCGAACGTCCAGCCGCACTCCGGCTCGCAGGCCAACATGGCCGTCTACATGACGGTCTTGAAGCCGGGAAACACGATCCTCGGCATGAACCTGTCTCACGGGGGGCATCTGACGCACGGCCACCCGCTCTCCTATTCCGGCTTCGAGTACAGGGTCGTCGCGTACGGCGTGCGGCCCGAGGACGAGCGGATCGACTACGACCAGCTCGCGGCCGTCGCTCGCGAGCACCGGCCGGGCCTGATCATCGCGGGGGCTTCCGCCTATCCGCGGGAGATCGACTTCCGGCGTTTCGCCGAAGTGGCGGAGGAAGTCGGCGCGGTCCTGATGGTCGACATCGCGCACATCGCGGGGCTCGTGGTCGCGGGAATCCATCCGTCGCCGGTGCCGCACGCACCGTTCGTGACGTCGACGACGCACAAGACGATGCGCGGTCCGCGCGGCGGCTTCATCCTCTGTCGGGCGGATCGCGCAAAGGACCTCGACCGCAAGGTCTTCCCCGGAGTCCAGGGAGGGCCGCTCGAGCACGTGATCGCGGCGAAGGCGGTCGCGTTCGCGGAAGCGGCGACGCCGGAGTTCGCGGACTACCAGCGCCGGACGGTCGAGAACGCGAAGGCGCTCGCGGCCCGGTTGACCGGACGGGGTCTCCGCCTCGTCTCGGGCGGCACCGACAACCACCTGATGCTCATGGACGTCGGCGCGGCCGGCCTCTCCGGCAAGGAAGCCGAGAAGATGCTCGAAGCCGCCGGATTGACCGTCAACAAGAACACGATCCCGTTCGACACGCGGCCCCCGCTCGTCGCGTCCGGAATCCGAATCGGCACCCCGGCGGTCACGACGCGGGGCATGGGGACGGCCGAGATGCAGACGATCGGAGACTCGATCGCGCGCGTCCTCGAGTCGCGCGGCGACGCCGACGTGCAGCGGGAGGTCCGCTCGACGGTCGCGGAGCTCTGCGCGGCTTTCCCGCTCCCGGTGTGAGCGGCCGCCGGCTCTCGGCGCTGACCGCCTCCGCGGTCCTGTTCTTACTCTTTCTCCTGCAGAATCGGCCGTCAGAGGTCCTCCGCCGGGTCAGGGTCCTGCAGGCGACCGCGTCCCGCGAGCTCGCCCTGCGCCGGCTCGCCGGGTCGGGCGCGGCTTTCGATCGCGCCTACTTCGTTTTCTTGGAGTCGGCCCGCCGCCTCGTTCCCGCGGGAACCCCGGGCGTCGCGATCTCCGTGGAGCAGCCGACGACGACCGCGCTCTACCTGGCCTCCTACGTGTTCGCGCCGGTTCCGGTCCTCCTGTCGCCGCGGCAGGTGCCTCCGCGGTGGATCGCCGCGGTCTACGGGGCCCGACAGCCCGTCGGCTGGCGCGAGATCGCCGCGATCCCGGGCGGCGCGCTGTACGCGCGGCCGTGAGCGCTTTCGTCCTGCCTCTCGCCGCGCTCGCGGCGATCCTGCTCGCGGTCGGGGCGGTCGGGTTCGGCGCCGCGGTGGCTCTCGTGCCGCGCGGCACGGCCTGGCGCGCCGACCGGCTCGCCTGGGGTTTCGGCGCGGGTCTCGCAATCCTGGCCGGCTCCGTGGCGCTCGCGTTTTCGATGCGGGCCGCGCCGGGGTGGCTGCCGTTCCTCGTCCTGGCGACGGTCGTGGTCTCTCTCGCGCGAGTCCTGCGCATCCGCGAGCGCGCGCATCCCGCTCCCGTCCGCCGTCTCTCGGCCGCTTCGAAGGTCCTTTTCGCGATCCTGATCGCGGGGATCGCTCTCTACGCCGCCAGAGCCCTGACCGAGCCGATGTGGGCGAACGACTTCGTCGCGGTCTGGGGTTTCAAGGGCAAGACGTTCTTCTTCGAGCGAGCCGTCCCCGAGCGCCTCTTCCGCTGGCTTTCTCTGGGCTTCTCGCATCCGGAATACCCGGTCGGCCTGCCGTTCCTGTACGCGGGGATCGCCTTCCTCCTGGGTCGCTGGGACGACCACGCGATGGCGCTTCTCTTTCCCTTCCTGCAGGCGGCCACGCTCCTCGCGCTCTTCGGCTGGCTCCGGAGACGCGGCGCGTCGCGCGAGCTGGCGTTCGGCGCCGCGGGACTCCTCTCTTTCTTCGAACCGCTCTATCGGGCGTTCACCACCGGCATGGCGGAAGTGCCGCTCTCGTTCGGCCTGCTGCTCCTGGGCACTTCGGTCTGCGACCGACTCGATCGAACCGATCGCGGAGCGTCCCGGCGGGTCGCCGTCGCATCCGTGATCTGCACGGCGACCAAGAACGAAGGTCTCTACTTCGTGGCCGTGGCGCTCGTGCTCGCCGCGATCTTTTCACTGGCGCAGAGGGGCTTCGCCGCGCGCGCCGCTGCCATGCTCGCTCTCCCGGCGGCTCTCGTCGTCGGCGCGCACCGGCTCCTCCGCGGGAGCCTCCCGCTCCGGGACTTCGACTTTTCTCTGCTCGTCCAACCCGGCGCTCTCGCGCCCCGCGTGAAGGAGAGCATCGCGGTCGCGGTCGCGGAAACGCCGGTCGCCGCATGGCTCGGCGTGGCGGCTCTGGCGGCGCTCCTCCTGGCCGGCCGCGACTCGACGGCGGGAAACCGGCTGCTCGTCCTCGCGGCGTGCGGTTTCGCGGCCTACCTTCTCCTGCCGGCGCTCTCCGTCCGCGGTCCCGCCTGGCTGGTCGGCACTGCGTTCTTCCGGACGGTGGCCGGGCTCGCTCCGCTCGTCGTCGCGGGAACCGGCGCGCGGCTCATTCCGCTGTGGCCGGAACCTGCCGGGTCTTCCCCCGATGCAGCCAGCGGATCCGCACGAGGTCCCGCAGCATCCGCAGCGAGTCCCGGACCACCGATACTTTCGACTCAGGGGAGTTGAACCAGAGATCCCGCGCCGCCGCGCGAGGAAGAGAATCTCGACGTCGTAGGCGAACCGGTCGATGCGGGCGTCCGTGAAGAGCTCGCGGGCGACGCTTCCCCGAAAGAGCTTGAATCCGCACTGCGTGTCGTGGATGTCGGGCACGGCGAGCAGCCGGACGAATGCGTTGAACACCTTGCCCATGGTCTGGCGGTAGAAAGGTTGCCGCCGCCGGACGAGGTCCTCCTGGAGCGCCCGGGACCCGATGGCGACGGGATGCGTCGGGAGGCGCTCCGCGAGCTTCACCCACTCGGCAAGAGGCGTCGAGAGATCCGTGTCGGAGACCAGGACGGGATCGCCGATCGACGCGAGCACGCCGGTCCGGATCGCCGCGCCCTTTCCCCGATTTTCCGGGTGGCGCAGGATCTCGACCGGAAGACCGGCCGCAGCCGCCGCGCGCCGCGCGAGCTCGCCCGTGCCGTCGGAGGAGCCGTCGTCGACGACGATCACCTCCCATTCCCAGCCGCCGGGCCGGGCGCGCCGCCACGACGAGATCTCGGCCATCGCGCGCTCGATCCGTCCGCGCTCGTCGAAGGCCGGCACGACCAGCGACGCTTTTCCTCCCGAGTCGACCGGGATCAACGGTCAGAC
Source organism: Acidobacteriota bacterium (assembly GCA_003222385.1). Taxonomy (GTDB): domain Bacteria; phylum Acidobacteriota; class Thermoanaerobaculia; order UBA5066; family Gp7-AA6; genus Gp7-AA6. The sequence goes on along the minus strand of QHVV01000051.1, from coordinate 18,027 downwards.
CCCGAAGCGCTGCGCGATCGGATAGCGCCGCCCCTCCCCGAACGCTTTCGCCGTGACCTTGGGGCCGGGCGGCATCTGCCGGCGCTTGTACTCGTTCCGGTCCACGCGGCGCGCCACGTCCCGGGCGACCTCCGGAGAGACTTTCGCCCGTCGCGCCGCCGCGTCCGTGGGCAGAGAGAGATCGACCAGCGCCTCGATCAGCGGATCGAGCTCGGAGTAGGGGGGCAACGAGTCGGTGTCCCTCTGGTTCGGACGGAGCTCCGCGGACGGCTCCTTGGCGAGGATCACCGCCGGGATCTTCTCCCGCTCCCGATTGATCTCCGCGGCGAGCTCGTACACGAGCGTCTTCGGAATGTCGGAGATGAGCGCGTAACCTCCGGCCATGTCGCCGTAAAGCGTGCAGTATCCGACGGCGATCTCCGACTTGTTGCCCGTGGAGAGGACGAGGTATCCGAAGCGGTTCGACAGCGCCATCAGCAGAGCTCCCCGGATGCGCGCCTGGAGGTTTTCCTCGGCGGGGACGCAGTCCCCTTTGCCGAAGGCGGGCGAGAGCGCCCGCCGGTACGCCTCGAAGACCGGCCCGATCGGGATCTCCGCGAATCGGATTCCGAGCCGCTTCGCGAGCTCCCGCGCGTCGCGCAGGCTCCCTTTCGAGGAGTAGGGCCCGGGCATCGCCACGCCGAGGACTTTCTGCGAGCCGAGCGCCTCGGCAGCGAGCGCTGCCGTGATGGCCGAGTCGATCCCCCCGGAGAGGCCCAGGACCGCCTCGAAGAAGCCGCACTTTGCGGCATAGTCGGCGAGCGAGAGGACCAGGGCCTTGCGGAGGCCCGCGACTTCACTCTCCTCGGGAGGCATCGGACCCCGGCCGCCCGGAAGGTCGATCGTCCAAAAGTCTTCCTCGAACGAGCGACTCCGCCCGACGACCCGCCCGCTTCCGTCGAACGCCTTCGAGAGGCCGTCGAACACCAGGCCGTCGTTTCCGCCGACCAGATTGCAGCTGACGAGCGGCACGCGGGTGCGCCGCGCGATCTGGCCCATCATCCGTCGCCGTAACCGCTCCTTGCCGAGCGTGTACGGCGAAGCCGAGATGTTCGCGTGCAGATCCAGGTCGAGCGGCGCGAGCTCGGCGACCGGATCGACGGTGTAGAGCGGCCGCTTCCAGAACGTCTTGTCGTTCCAGATGTCCTCGCAGATCGTGATGCCGACCCGCATCCCTTTGACGCGCAGCACGAGCGGCCGGCCGCGGCCGGGCTCGAAGTGCCGACCTTCGTCGAAAACGTCGTAGGTGGGCAGCAACCTCTTGTGGTATTCGCCGACTCGCCGGCCGGCGCGCGCCGCCACCGCCGCGTTGAAAACGGGGCGGCCGCTCTTCGCTCGATTTTCGACGGGGGCGCCGAAGAGCCAGACCGCGGAACCCGAAGCCCGCGCGATGCGCGCGACCGTGCGGTCGGACTCGGCGAGGAAAGAGCGCCGGTCGAGAAGGTCCTTGGGGGGATATCCCGACACCGCCAGCTCCGGGAAGAGGACGAGGTCCGATCCCTCCTTCTCGGCGCGCCGTCCGAACGCGACGATTTTCTCGGAGTTGCCGGAGAAGTCCCCGACGGTCGTGTCGATTTGCGCGACCGCGACGCGCAGCGAGCGATCCGTCAACCGTCTCGAACCAGGGTCCGCCCCGAGAGACGGTCGGCCAGCGTCGGCGCCTCGGGATCCCGCGCGGTCCAGAAAAGGGGAATTCCGAAACCGGCCAGGGTCGCGAGCGTGCCGGCCCACCGCCGCGCCGCTTCCGATGGGGTGAGCTGGCGGCTCGACCCTTCCCCGCGGACCGAAAGCCCGGCGAGAGCCATCCCGACGGTGCGGCCGAAGAGGACGAGCGGGACCACGACCACGAAGAACGAAACGTACAGGAAGAAAGCGGAGGCCCATCCGAGACCCTCGAACTCAGGCGTGCGGCCGCGGGCGGCAAACGCTCCGAGCAGAGCGACTGAGACGAGCAGGATCGCCGTCGCCGCATCGGCGGCGGTGCCCAGCGCCCGGTCCGGCAGCGAGGCGAACCCCGAGACGACCGGCGCCGTCGGGTCCGTGCGGAAAGGAGTCAGCTCGAGAGGAGGCTCCGCCCGGAGCGGGAAGTCGCCGAGCGGCTGTTGCCCGGACTCGTCGGTCGGCGGTGCAGCGGTCACGGCCGCGGGGAGATGTACCGCACGTAGATCCGTCCCAGCAGGTCGAGATCGCCGCCGCGGTAGTGTTCGGCGAACTGCGCGTGCCGGGCGGCGTCGGCGTCCGACGCGTCGAGCCCGAGCACCTCGTTGAACGATTCCTTCGCCTTGTCGTAGAGACCGTTCTGGAGCTGGGAGATTCCCTGGTTGAAGTAGGACCGCACGAGATACGACCGCGCGTCCTGGTTGTCCCGCCCGGCCTGGTAGATGCGCCAGAGGATCGGAATCGCGGTCTCGTACTCGCCGTCGTTGAACAGCTTGACGGCGGGAGTCAGCTCCGTGACCTTCTCGGACGCGGTCGCGATCTCCTGGGCGAAGGTCGGGTCCGCCGGAAACGACGACGCGATCGAGCTGAACGCCTTCATGGCGTCGATATAACGCTTCTCGCTCAACGCCTTTTCGCCTTCGGCGCGAACTGCCGCCGGGTTTGTCGCGGTCTCACCTGGCGCGGCCGCCGGCGCGTTCGCCGAGGGAGCCGACTCGCCCGTGCCCTTGGGCGTTTCGAGAGAGGCGAGCAGCTTCTGCGCCTTCGCGTAATCCGGATCGCTCACCGGAATTCGACGCAGCTCCTGGCGCGTCTCGGCGATCTTTCCTTCGCCGAAGAGCATCGTCGCGTGCTCCAGCGAAGGCGCCGACCCGGGCCGGGCGACGGTCGTCTTCTCGGCGCGCGGACGCGTCGCGAGGAAGACTCCGATCACGACGACCGCGAGGACCGCCGCCGCGAGCATCGCGACGCGGCGGTTGATCCGGATCGCTGCCCGCTTCGCGGGCGCCGCCTCCGGCTCCGCTTCCGCAGTCGTGCCGGTCTTCGGGCGCGGGCCCCAGGATTTCCGTCCGGGCGGGCCGGACTGGTCCATCTCCTCGGCGAGCACGTCGCCGGTCGCCACCACCGTCGAGAGGTCGTGCGGCGAAGGCAGGAGCGGCGCGCTCGCCGGCGCAGCGGGCCGCGGAGCCGGATTCGCGTCCAGACGGGCCCCGCCCGGCGCGACCGCCGCCGGAGCCCTCGCCGCCCGGCGGCTTTCCTCGGCCATCTCCGCCCGTGTCTTCTCGATCCGCGAGGCCGCGTCGGCATTGTTGATGTCGAGCAGGAAGATGCGCGACCAGATCTCGATCGCCTGCTGCCGGTCGCCGCCGGCCCGCGCGTCGTCCCCCTGCCTCAAGAGGCCCTCGATCTCCTCCTCGGCGGAGACTGCGAGCGGGCTCGCGAGCCCCGGATCCGCGGCCGTCGGCCCGAGAGAAAGATCTCCGAACCCGGGAGCGCCCGGGTCTCCCGCCGGAAGACCCGAGCGGAGCGGAATCCCGGCTTCGCCCGCCCGGCCCGCGCCAGAAGCGTCACGGAGCGGGCCGTCTAAGGAGAGAGAGTCGAGCGAAAGGTTTTCGAGACCGGAGACCGCCGCCGGATCGGTGTCGCGCCGGACGCCGTCGTGGGCGGCAGTCGCCCCCGCGTCGGTCGGCTGGATCCAGGGGGTCGCTCCCGAAGACGGCAGCGCGATCCCGATCGCCGGCGCGACCGGACCGGTCTCTCGCGACGGCGGCGCCGGCGGGGCTGGAGGCGCGATGACCGCCCACAGCTCGTTCACGTCCACTTCCGCATTCGGGTTCTTCGCCTTCTCCTGGAGCTTTCTCGCCGGAGCGAACCGCGGATCCATCTTCAGGATGAAGTCGCAGCCGATCAGGCAATCGTCGATCTTGCCGTCTTTGAAGAGGTCGAGAGTGTGGCGGAACGTCGAAAGGATCTTTTCCCGGACCTCGACCGGCAGGGAAAGATTGCCCGGATACGATCCGACCGGGGTCGGCGCGCTCACAGGTTTCCCTCCGAGTCGCCGCGGGGCGACTCTTCTGTTCCGGTGTTGGTCGGGTTCACGATCCCGGAAATTATAAACTGCGCCGCCAGAGAAAACCCGGAATGCGAACCGTGATCGAGTGCGTCCCGAACATTTCCGAAGGGCGCGATTCGAAAATCGTCTCCGGAATCGCCGAGGCCGTTCGCTCCGCGCCGGGGGTCCGCCTCCTGGACGTCTCGTCCGATCCTTCCCACAACCGCAGCGTTCTGACTTTCGTCGCGGACGCAGAGGGCGTGCGGGCCGGAGCCCGGGCGCTGTTCGACGCGGCCGTCCCACGGATCGACCTCACTCAGCACTCGGGCGAGCACCCCCGGATGG
>QHVV01000051.1:13132-13629 GCA_003222385.1 Acidobacteriota bacterium | reverse complement strand
CGATCATCCCGATCGGCGGCGCGACCGTCGAGGAGTGCGTCGCGCTCTCCCGCGAGGTCGCGGCCGAGATCGCGTCGAGGCACGGGATCCCGGTCTATCTCTACGAGGATTCCGCGACTTCCGAGAAGCGCCGCAACCTGGCGGAAATCCGCAAGGGGGAGTTCGAAGGTTTCGCCGCGAAGATGAAGGGCGCGGACTGGAAGCCGGACTTCGGGCCGGAAGCGCCGCACCCGACAGCGGGCGTCGTGGCGGTCGGCGCTCGGGCGCCGCTCATCGCCTACAACATCAACCTGGCGACCCGCGACCTCGGAGTCGCCGACCGCATCGCGAAAGCGATCCGGCACCTGGGCGGCGGCTTCCGCTACGTCAAGGCGATGGGTGTCGAGCTCGCGGACCGCGGCCAGGTCCAGGTCTCGATCAACATGACGAATTACCGCAAGAGCCCGCTCCATCGCGTTTTCGAGTGCGTGCGGTCGGAGGCCGAGCGCCACGGCGTC
>QHVV01000051.1:9106-12883 GCA_003222385.1 Acidobacteriota bacterium | reverse complement strand
CAGGTTCGACCGTTCCAGATCGAGCGCCTCGGCCGTCCTCGAGACGTTCCCCCGGTACTTCTTCAGCGCGGCGAGGATGTAGCGGCGCTCGAAGTCGTCCCGCGCGTCGCGCAGCGGAGCGTTGCCGTCCACCGTCGCCTCGGCCTCCCCGTCGCGGAACTCCGGGGGCAGATCTTCCGGTCGAACCTCCTCCGAGGGTGAAAGGATCATCAGCCGCTCGATCAGGTTCTTGAGCTCCCGGACGTTGCCCGGCCAGCGGTAGGCGCAGAGCGCGTCGACGGCGGTCGGGGAGAGCGACTTGGGTTTTCTTCCGAAGCGGGCCGAGGCCTCCCGCAGGAAATGCCCGGCGAGGAGCGGGATGTCGTCGGTCCGCTCCCGGAGAGCCGGTACGTGAACCGGGACCACCGCAAGGCGGAAGTACAGGTCCTCCCGGAACGCTCCCCGCCGGATCTCCTCGGGCAGCGTCTTGTTCGTGGCGGAGAGCACGCGCGCGTCCGAAGCGATCGACCGGCTGCCGCCGACCCGGGTGAACCGCCCCTCCTGGAGGGCGCGGAGGACCTTCGCCTGCGTTTTCGCGGACATGTCGCCCACCTCGTCCAGGAATAGCGTTGCGCCGTCGGCTTCCTCGAACTTTCCGCGCCGGTCCTCGGACGCCCCCGTGAACGAGCCTTTCGAGTGGCCGAACAGCTCCGACTCGATCAGGTCTTCGGGGATCGCGGCGCAGTTGACCTCGACGAGCGGCGACTCCCGCCTCTCGGAGAGCCGGTGGATGTGTCGGGCGACGAGCTCCTTCCCGGTGCCGTTCTCTCCGGTGATCAGGATCCGGGCGTCGGTCGGGGCGACGCGCGCGATCTCTTCCCGAAGCTTCCGCATGGGAACGGAGTCCCCGAGGAGCTCGGACTCCGACTCACGGCTTCCCCGGAACCTCGCGACTTCGGCCAGCAGGTCACGGCGTTCGATCGCCTTCTGCGCGGTCAGCACGACCCTCTCGAGCGAGAGCGGCTTCTCGAGGAAGTCGTAGGCGCCGAGCCGGACCGCGCGGACGGCCGTCTCGACGTTCGCGTGGCCGGAGATCATCACGACCGGCACCTCGGCGAGCCGCCCGTCGGCCGCCTCCAGAAGCGACAGCCCGTCCCGGTCGCGGAGCCAGACGTCTAAGAAAACGAGGTCGAAGGTCTCATCGAGAAAGCGGCGCAGGCCGTCTTCGCCGCTCTCGACAGCGGTCACCGCGTAGCCCTCGTCGGTCAGGATCTCCGAGAGCGTCTCCCGGATCGATCGCTCGTCGTCGATGACGAGGATGCGCCGCTTCTTCACGCGGCGGGGAGCTCGATGATGAACCGCGCGCCGCGCGGCCGGTTGTCCTCGACTCGGATCGTGCCGTTATGGTCGGCGACGATGCGCGAAACGATCGCGAGGCCGAGGCCGGTGCCGCGCCCCTTGGTGGTGAAGTCCGGGAGAAAGAGCTTTTCCCGGTCGCGGGCCGGGATTCCGCGGCCCGTGTCCGCGACTTCCAGGGTGACTCCGCCGGCCCGGTCGGAAAGCCGGACCGTGATCTCGCCCGCCGGGCCGCACGCCTCGAGTGCGTTGTCGATCAGGTTAATCAGAACGCGCTTCATCTGTTCGGGGTCGAGCAGGACGCGGTTCCGGGAAAGGTCGGAGTCGACGCGCACCTGCACGCCGTCCCGCGCGCCTTCGAAGAGCCGGACCGCCGAGCGCGCGAGCTCCGGGAGATCGACCGGCTCCGGCCGCATCTCCGGAAGCCGCGCGAACCGGGAGAACTCGTCCACCAGAGACTTCAGGAAGCTCACCTCGTCGACGATCACTTTCGTCCCGCGCTCGATCGTCTCGGCCAGATCGGGTCCGCCGGCGCGCAGCCGGCGCGCGATGCGCTCGGCGGAGAGCCGGATCGGCGTCAAAGGGTTCTTGATCTCGTGCGCGACCCGTCTCGCCACCTCGCTCCAGGCGGCCAGTTTCTGCTCCCGCGCGACGTGCGTCGTGTCCTCGACCGCGACGACCCATCCCGCGCGATCCGAGGCGGAGGAGAGAGGCCGCAGCGCGATCTCGAGCCGACGTTCCCCCCCCGGGTCCGGAAGGATCAGCTCCCGCGGGCTCGCCGGGACGGTCCCGGATCCCGCCTCTTCCACCAGCGAGACCAGCGGTCCGAGCTCGGGCCGCCGGCGCAGCCGCTCGAGCGTCACGTCGTCGGCCTCTCCGAGCGACAGCAGCGAGCGGGCGGCCGGGTTGGCGACCGTCGCCCGTCCGGCCGCGTCGAAGGCGAGAACGCCGGTCGTGACCGATTCGAGGACCGTGGACAGCAGCCGCCGCTCGATGTCGAGGCGCCGGTTGATCTCCTGCAGCTCCTGGTTCGAGCGAAGGGTGTCGTCCCGGGCCTGCTGGAGGCCGGCTGCCATGCTGTTGAACGAGTCCACGAGCACGCCGAGCTCGTCGTTGGCGGCGACGTCCACCCGCGAGGAGAAGTCTCCGGACCGGAGGCGGCGCGTCGAGTCGGCCAGGGCCGCGATCGGCTCGGTGATTCGGCGGGCGAGGGTCATGCCGGTCCAGATCGATGCGAGCAGGACCGCGAGCGTGATCAACAGGAACGTCGAGACGTTGGCCGCCTTGATCGACGGCTTCTGGACCTCGAGCTTCTGGTAGTCGCTCCAGGCGGAGGCGATCGCCCGCATGGCGCGCGCGTCGCCCGGCGGGACCCGGATGCCCGCGGCGAAGGCGCGATCTCCGGAGCGACGCACCGCGCGAAAAAGGTGGGACCCGTCGCGCTCGACCTCGATCTTGAGCGCGTCGCCGTGCGCGTCGGCGGAACGGAGCGTCTCGGCCGGGAGCGGCGGAATGTCGAGGGCCCGCGCCGCCGCGACGGTTTCGCGCTGGCCCCGGCGGTAGATCTCGGCGGAGTCGAGACGCTGGTCGCGCCGGAAGTTCTCGAGCGCTTCGGGAAGCCGCTTCGCGGCGACGCTTTCGAGCGGCAATCGGGAAAGGACCCGCGCGCCCTCGAACGCGGTATCCGCGATCCGGCGCTCCGCCATGTCCTCGACCGAACGCGCCCGCCCCACGACCTCGCGGACGGGAGAGGAAAACCACCGGTCGATCGACCGCTGGAGGAACCCGGTCGCGGTGAAGAAGAGGAGCCCGATCGGGATGGCGGCCAGGCCGACGTACGTGACGAGCAGCCGGGTCTTGAACTGGGAACCGAGGACGCCGCGCCGCCGCTCGAGCCAGACCTTGATGAGCGTCCGGCAGAGGACGAAGAGGACCGCCGCGATCAGGGTGACGTTCAGGTAGGAGAGGACGAACAGGAGCAGACCGCGCGTGATCGTCGCCGGCTCCATTTCTTCGGCGCGCTGGCGCAGCACCGAAACGGCCGACCAGACCACGAGCACGGCGAGCGCCAGGACGACGACAAGCCGGTTCTCTTTGCGATGCCTCTTCAGCTCGGCGACGAGGGTCGCGCGGCGCGACGGCGGGCGATCGGGACGCCTCTCCCGGCTCATTTCTCGGAACCGTGCACGTTGAAGCGCTTCGACTTCTTCCAGTCGGTGCGCGAGTCGACGGGAATGATGGTGAAAACGTAACCGGCGTCGAAGCTCGCCCGCATCTGGACGTAGAGGTTCCGGGTGGACTGGCCGGGAGAGACGTGAAACGCCAGCAGGTTTTCGCGCGTCAGGAGCAGGCGCGCCGCCTCGGCGAAGTCCCGCGTCGTCGTCCGGCGAAGCGGTTTTCCGTCGAGCGTCTCGTCCACGGCGTATTCCCGCGTCACCGGAT
>QHVV01000051.1:8631-9101 GCA_003222385.1 Acidobacteriota bacterium | reverse complement strand
CTTCTCGATGAAGTCATCGAACCAGTAAGGATACCGGCGGTACAGCCGGAATTCGTAGCGGATGGCGGTTTCCAGGCCGGCTTCGATCTTGCGTGCCAGCTCTGGGTTCAGCGCTCCCGCCAGCGTGAAGCCGACGAAAACGTCCCGGCCGCGCGGGTCGACCCGAAGTTGTGTGACGCGCGGGCCCTTGCCGTCCTGACCGGGCGCGAGGGCCGCAGCGAGGAAGCCGCACGAGACGAGCGCGGCCCGGATGTGGCGGGGCATGACCGCCCGATTTTAGGTTACGGGGACTCTGTCGCGGACCGGCGCCAGGAGCTGAGTCGCAAACCGCCGACGCGGCTGCGCCGGTCCGAAGAGAGAGTGAGAGCTACCGAGGCGACGGAAGCCTCGCAGACGGTCACGAGCGAGAGCCGGCGCTATCCGGCCCCGAGCTACCGCCGGCTGGAGGCCCGGCGGCGCGGCTGCTCGGC
>QHVV01000051.1:0-8534 GCA_003222385.1 Acidobacteriota bacterium | reverse complement strand
GCCCAGGAGCGCGAGGTCTCCGATCAGGTCGAGGACCTTGTGTCTCACGAACTCGTCGCGGAAGCGCAGGGGCCCGGACAGGATACCGGTTTCGTCCAGGACCACGGCGTTCTGCAGACTCCCTCCGCGGGCGAGACCGCGAGAGCGAAGCGCTTCGACCTCGCGGGCGAATCCGAACGTGCGCGCCGGCGCGATCTTCGACGAGTACTCTTCGGGCTTGACCGCGACCGTCAGCTCCTGCCGGCCGACCACGGGATGGCGGAATTCGATTTCGTACGTGATCGTCAGGCCGGGACCGTCCGGCCGGAAGGAGACGCCGCGGCTGTCCCGGGAGACCTCGACCGGCTGGTTCACGGCGAGCGGAGTCACCGGGACGTCGAGGCGCTCGAACCCGGCCGCGTGAAAGAGACGCACGAACGGGAGCGCCGACCCGTCCAAGATCGGGATCTCGGGGCCGTCGAGCTCGATCGAGCAGTTGTCCAGTCCCTCGCCATAGGCCGCCGACAGGACGTGCTCGACCGTTCCTACAGAAACGCCGCCGGAGGAGAGTGTCGTCGCGTAGTCGAAGGTGCTCGCCGACCCGACACGCGCGGGGATCTCGGCGCCGTCGCGGTCCAACCTGCGGAACACGATGCCGTGGCCTGCCGGCGCCGGACGAAAAACCGTCCGAACGGGGTGGCCGGAATGCAGTCCGACCCCCTCGATCGAGACGCTCGTCTTCAATGTCGTCTGAGATCTCGACACGGTACAGAGCCCTGCTACCGCACCGTTGATGCCAGGCCCGGCAGGGAGACGCGTTTTTTTTTCAAGTCTTTCTCTGACCGGAGTTTACGGACTTCATCACCGCTTCGTCGCGTCGCCGGAGCGTGGCGCGCGCAAGACAACCCTGTGGCTCCCGCGAGACGGGAGGGGGTCGTAGAGAGAGGCAATAATCGCGACCGGAGAATCGACTTGGCGAAGACCCCATCGAAATCGTCGAAATCGAAGGACGGCGTCCAGCCGGTCGCGACGAACCGCAAGGCGTTTCACGACTACTTCATCCAGGATCGGACCGAGGCGGGGCTCGTCCTGACCGGCACCGAGGTGAAGTCGCTTCGCGACGGTCGCGCACAGCTGAAGGACTCCTACGTGCAGTTCCGCGCAGGGGAGGCCTTTCTGATCGGAGCGCACATCTCCGCGTACGCGGCGGGCTCGTGGTCGAACCACCTTCCCGAACGGGAGCGCAAGCTCCTCCTCCACCGGCGCGAGATCGACAAATGGGCCGGCGCGGTCGCGACGCGGGGCGTCGCCTGCGTCCCCCTCTCGCTCTACTTCCGGGGTCCGATGGCCAAAGCGGAGATCGCGCTCGTCAAAGGCAAGAAGCTTCACGACAAGCGCGACGCGATCCGCGAGCGCGATCTGCGCCGCGAGGCGGACCGCGAGATGCGGCAACGCTCAGCCGACATCAGGGGACGGACTTAAGTTATGACCGGATCTCCCACGCGGATCCGGCCGCCGGCGACGATCCGCGCCCGCAGGCCTCCGCGGTGAACGAGCCCGGCTCGGACCGGCTTTCCGCAGAGGCGCTCCATGTGGGAGCACGGTTCGCACAGGCGGATTCCCTGGAGCGTCGTTTCGCCGACGCGGAAGGACCGGCCCACGAGATGGTTGAGAGCCACTTCCCGCGTCGCGACGTTGCGGCGTGATTCCCCGGGCTCGAAGGGCAGACCGTAATCCCTCGCGAGGGCTTCGACTGCCTCCGTCTCGATCAGCGTGACTTCGCGGTCGGCCGATTTCTTCGAAGAGTAGGTGCCCACTCCGAGAAAGTAGCGGTCGCCTTCCAGGCCGCGTCCCGGGATCGCACGGACCGAATCGATGCACTTCATCCGGGCGCCCGCGGCGGGAGCGACGTGGAGGGAGACGACCAGGCCGGCCGGCATGGCGGGCGAGTTTAGACTACGTGCCGGAAGAGATTGCGATGCGGGTCTCGAGCTCGTCGACGGACGAAACCCGGCTGGTCTTTCGGAGCGTGGCCGGGGAAGACCTCCCACGTCTGACGCGCCTCGATCGGCTCTGCTTCGAGCCCGGGATCGCGTACTCGCAGCGGGACATCCGACGCTTCCTCTCGATGCCCGGCGCGGAAAGCGTGATCGCCGAATCCGCCGGCGAGCTCGCCGGGTTCGCGATCGGACATCCGGACCCCCCGGATCTGGCTCGCGTCGTGACGCTCGACGTCGCTCCCTCTTTTCGCCGGCGCGGGCTGGGCGAGAAGCTTCTCGATGGGCTGCTCGGCCGGCTGGCGGCGTCCGGCGCGACGCGCGCTCTCCTCGAGGTCGACGTCCGGAACTCCGGCGCGATCGCCTTCTACCGGAAGCAGGGTTTCAGCGAATCCGGGCGGCTGCCGTCCTACTACGGGCCGGGACTCGACGCCTTCGAGATGCAGCGGGAAATCGTTCGACCGCGGGCCTGAAGCCGTTCGCGGCGGCTCACGCGGTCGCGGGCAGCGGCTGCCGTCGGACGAGCAGTTTCTGGAATTCCTCCGGCTCGACCGGCGGGCTGAAGAGAAAACCTTGCATCTCGTCGCACCGGTGCTTGCGGAGGAACGCGAGTTGGTCTTCGGTCTCGACGCCCTCCGCCACAACGACGAGCTTCAAGGTATGCGCCATGGAGATCACGGCCTGGACGATCGCGGCATCCTCGGGATTGCGTGTCATGTCGCGCACGAAAGACTGGTCGAGCTTGACTCGATCGATCGGAAATCGCTTGAGGTAGTTGAGTGAGGAGTATCCAGTTCCGAAATCGTCCAGCGATATCGCTAGGCCGAGCCGTTTGAGCTCCAGGAGGGTATTGATCGTGAGCTCCGCGTTCTGCATCGCGCTCGATTCGGTGATCTCGAGATCGAGTGACGCCGCATCGATGCCGCTCGCGGCGAGTGAGCCGGTCACCTGAGACACGAGCTTCGACTGCTGGAACTGCCTCGGCGACAGATTGACGGAAACGCGCAAGTTCGGATAGCCCATCTCCTGCCATTCGCGGAGTTGCTCGCAAGCCGTCTTCAGGACCCAATGGCCGATCGGGATGATCAGACCCGAGATCTCAGCCAGAGTGATGAACTCCGACGGAGGGATGAGGCCTGCCTCCGGATGTTGCCACCTCAACAGGGCTTCGGCCCCGCAGACCTGTCCGCTTCGGACGTCGATGATGGGCTGGTAGTGCAGAACCAACTCTTCATTGGGCAGCGCCTGTCGCAGTCGGTTCTCCAGGGAGAGCCGTTGAAGAGCCCGGGCATTCATGGCCGGCGCGTAAAGCTGGTAGTTGTCGCGTCCTTCCTCCTTCGCTCGGTACAAGGCGATATCCGCATTCTGGATGAGGGCCTCGGGGTCCAGGCCGTCGTTCGGGTACATGCTGACGCCGACGCTGGTCGTGATGAAAACGTTCCTTTCCTGGACCGAGAACGGATTCCGAATGCTTCGAAGGAATTTCGCCGCGACGTTGGCCCCGTCCTCCTCCGAGGAGATCCGCGTGAGGAGAATGATGAACTCGTCTCCTCCCAGGCGAGCGACCGTGTCCCCAGCCCGCACGTTCTCCTGCAACCGCTGGGCGACACCGCGCAGCAATTCGTCTCCGGCGGCGTGACCGAGTGAGTCGTTGATCACCTTGAACCGGTCCAAGTCCAGGAACAAAGTGACCAACTTCTCGCCGCCTCGGCGTGCCTGCGCGAGAGCGATCGCCAGTCGGTCATTGAAAAGCAGCCGGTTCGGAAGACCGGTCAGCGCGTCGTGAAAGGCGAGGTGCTTGACCTGCTCCTCGGCCCGTTTTCTCTCGGTGATGTCGATGACCGTACCTTCGATGAGCGTTCCCGGGCCGTCGGGCCCCTCGACGAGGGCGGCATTCTCGAGTACCCAGACCGGCTTCCCGTCGCAACGGCGGGCGCACATCTCGTGATTGCTCACGCTGTGCCGCTCCGACAGCCGCGCCAGGAACGCGGTCCGGTCCCCGGGATGGAGGTAGAAGTCGAGCGCCGGCTTGTCGAGAGCCTCCTGCGGCGAGGAATACCCGAAGATCCGCGCGAACGACTCGTTGCAGTCCAGGATCCTGCCGTCGAGCGTCGTGCGGAACACGCCCGCCAGGTTGCGCTCGAAGAGCGTGCGGTAGCGGGCCTCGGACGCGCGGAGCTTCTCCTCGGAGCGGCGCTGCTCGGTGACGTCGGTGGCGACACCGATGATCCCGATCACGTGGCCGTTCGAATCCCGGTATGGCGCGTATCGGGTCTCGAACGCGACCTCACCCAGCTGCACCGTCGCCGTGTGCGACTCTCCCGCCAGCGCGCGCCGGACATGGTCCAGGATGTCCGAACGGTCCTCGTAGAGCTCCCAGGCGGAGCGGCCGACGACCTCGCCGGGCTTCAAACCGAGACCTTCCAGCCCCTTGCCCTCCGAGTGCGTGAACACTCCGTCGCGGTCGATCGCGAACAACACGACCGGGACGTTCGTCACGAGGGTCCGCAACTTCTGCTCGCTCTCCTTCAGAGCCCTCTGCGTCCGGCGCCGGTCGGTCACGTCCTTGTTCACGCCGATCCACTTCAACGGCCGGCCTTCCGGATCCCGGATCACCTTGCCGTAACCGAGACGGACACGGATGGAGCCGTCGGGCAGAACGATCCGGTATTCCTCGAAGAAGTGCCGGTCGATGTCGAGAGTTCGCTGGACCGAGGCGAGAACGCGCTCGCGATCCTCCGGATGGATCAGCCGGACCCATTCTTCGCCGGTCGAGGGCAGCCGCATCCCGATCGAGCTGCCGCTTCCCACGTGAAAGGCCCGGACCCGGTCGCTCTCCAGGTCCCACTCGTACACGAGGTCGGTCGAAATCTGGGCGGCGACCCGGAATCTCTCCTCGGACTCGCGGAGGTCGCTTTCGGCCCGCTTGCGGTCGGAGATGTCGTGGATGTAACCGGTGAAGACGGGAGGTCCGTCGGAAGGGAGTCGGGTGACGGTCAGCTCGATCGGGAACTCCGACCCGTCCGCCCTCATCCCCTTCATCTCGAGCGTCTTGCCGAAGATCCGGTCCTCGCCCGTCGCCAGATATCGGGCCATTCCCTCACGGTGCCGTTCCCGGAGGGAGGGGGGAATCAGGAGGTCCGACATCGGTTGTCCGACGGCGTTCGAGCGCGCGTAGCCGAACATCCGTTCGGCGGCGGAGTTGAACTCCAGGATCCGGCCTCGAGCGTCGATCGTCACGATGGCGTCGAGCGCCCCTTCGATCATCGCGCTTTTCCGGGCCTCCGACGCCCTGAGAGCGTCCTCGGCGCGTTTGCGCTCGGAGATGTCGCGCGCCACGATCGTCGAGAACGGACCGCGGCCGTTGCGCGGCAGCTTCGCGACCGAGAGCTCCAGCGGGATCGGCCGTCCGCTCGCGTGAATGGCGATGTGCTCGCGCGAAGCCGGACCGGTCGACCCGACGGCTTCCGGCTCCGCCGGGGGAGAAACGCCCGGAATGATCCGTTCGAGAGGCCGACCGATCATGGCGGGAACCGGGTAGCCGAACACGCTCTCCGCGGCGCGATTGGCGAAGACGATCCGATTTTCGCCGTCGGTCGTCAGGATCACGTCGGAAGCGCTCTCGGCCAGCGCCCGGAACCGGGACTCGCTGTCACGAAGGACCTGTCGGGCCCGACGCCGCTCCCGACGCAGCCGCCATTCGAGGAGCTGCCTGTCCACGACCCCGGCGAGGTCGGCGACGGGACTATTCGACAGGCTGCCGTTGGTACCGGCGCGAAGGACGCGGACGCGACCGTCCTCGGAACCGGAACTCGCCACGACCAGGAAGGGCGCTTCGACGCCCGCCGCGCGGACGACCGCAAGCGCGTCGAGAGGAGGGAACTCGGAGAAGCCGTCGTCCGAAAGGAGGACGTCCCACGTCCGACCCTCCAGGGCACGTTCCATCTCGATGGCGGAACGCACGACCTCCCCGCGGACGTCGTGTCCGGCCCCGCGCAGCTCGTTCAGCAGCGGCTCGGCGTCGGCCGCGGAGGCTGCGACGAGCAAAACCCGCAGCGCTGTGTCCATCGAATGTTCGATTGTCGTGTGCGAGGAAGTATACCGCACAGCGCGGTGGAGCGATCGGAACCTATCTTCGCGAGGAAAGGGAGAGAGCGGTCACACCCGCTGCGAGGAGCGCGAGCACGAAGAGAATCCGGCCGCGGCCATCCAGCGTGGGAATCGGCGAGCCGGGAGCGACCGGCGTCGCGGATTCGGACGGTGTGGACGTCGGCGGAACCGGCGTCGACGTCGCCGGGATCGGCGTGGACGTCGGCGTGGGGACGCCGCCCTGGACCACGACGGCGCCGTTCATGGCCGTACCACCCGGGAAGCTGTGGACCTGGCAGTAGTACGGATAGGTTCCGGGTGTCTGGAACGTGTGGGAGAAGGTCCCGGTCGAAAGAATGCCGGAATCCCAGACCTCGGGTCCGGTCGCGGTATCGCTCGTGGAGGTGTGGAACGCCTGGAAATTCCAGATCACTGTTTCCCCGGGAGAAACGGTGACCGTCGCGGGGGAAAAGGCGAGGCCCGGACCGACCTGGACGGTCTGATCGGCGCGAAGCCATGACGCGCCGAACAAGGCTGCGGTCGCCCCCGCAATCAGAAGGTCTCGAGCTCTCGATGCGACCGCCCGCGTCACGAAGCGAACGATCCCCCGGGCGAGCGCATGCTTCCCCCTTCTTGAAGGTTTTCTAATTCAAGGACTTCGAAATCCGCAAATGCGGAAAGTCGGGAAAAGAAAAAGCCCGGAGCCTCGGGGCTCCGGGCGAAAGAGTTCGCTGCGAGGCGTTACTGGCGGCGAGCCAGGAAGAGTCCGGCGCCTGCGAGGAGCAACCCGAGCAGGGCCATCATCGGGAACGAGAGCGTTGGAACCGGAGGGGTTTCCACCACGGGTGTATTGGTTGGCGTGTTGGGGACGAGTGTCGGAGTATTCGTCGGCGTATTAACCGGGGTGTTGGTGGCCGTCGGAGTGGGGGTCGGGGTCGGGCAGCACTGCAGCGGGATCGATATCGGGGTCATGCCTCCCACGCCAGGCGTGTCGTTGGCGCCGAGGTGGGCAGTACCGTTGGCGTACGTGATGCTAGCCAGAAGGGTTGCCCCCGGGGCGCAAGGAGTCGCCGGCCCCACGGTAAACGGGACGTTTTGAGAGTTGATCGAATTGACCCCCGGTGTGCAGATGACCCCATCCGTCCCGCCGAGACAGGGGATTCCTCCCACCGGCGTCACATTGTGAGGCACAGCGTCCGGCGTCGTGATCGTCAAGGTTCCACCCTGGATGGCGGCGTTCGCGCCACCCGCCCACGAGAGAGTGCCGCGATAGATGATGGTCTCTCCGCACTGGGATACGGATCCCGGGAGAACGGGGGTCACCCCGTCGCTCCGAAATGCCGTGATCGACAGATTGACGCCGGTCTGCGTTGCGCCGGGCGGATCCGTATGAGCCCATACCGCTGCCGGCGCGAGCAGCATCAGCAGGACGAGACCGAAGAAAGGAAGACTTCGAACCGAGATTCTTGGTGGGGCGCTCGATCGCCCGACGCCGGGGGACGCTGTCACCATTTCTCCTCCCTGTTCCCTTGCGGATGGATAACGGCTGCAAGCCGTTTCATCGAAGAATCAGCTATCGACTCTTTCTGGTTCCTTGGACCCTAGTCTAATATCAAGAGGAGGGCGGGGAGCAACTTTTTTTCGGCCCAGGTTCGAGACCGGTAACGGGACACCGGGCCGGGCCGGTCGCACCCCGGACCATCTCAACCACGTTTTTACTGGAAATACCCGTTCACATCCAGGATGAAATGGGTCGTCCCGGAGCTCTGCCCGTCGGTGACCGAGAGCGTTCCGATCGCGGAGAGCGGCACGATCGCGTTGTTGGCCCGGGTCTGACCCGCCCGGAAGTTGATCGTCGAGACGCTCGGAGGGGTCCCGCCTGGGAAGAGGATCAGGTGACCGGGCGCCGTGGGCTGCGTGACGGTCACGTTGACGGAGACCGATTTCGCGCTCGCCGGAACGCTGCACTGCCCGGCGATCGTGAAAACCCGGGTGGAGCTGGCGGCGAGGGCCGGACCGCCGTATGGGCCGTTCGGATCGCGCGTGTCGAGAATCCGGCACGGCGTCAGCGTGTAGAAGCTCGTGTTGTTGGGAACACCGAGAGTGCCAGTGACCGACAGCATGTACGTCCCATGATCACAGGGGCATTCCTCGGGAGAAAAGATCGAATCGACGTAGACATAGTAGGTTCCGGGGTTGAAGGTCCTCGGGCCGATCGTCTCGACCTGACCTTCCCCTCCCGTGTCGCTTTCGACGACGCAGCCCGATCCGCTGCCGCAAGAGCCGCCGACGATATAAAGCGTCGGGTCGTACGTCGCGGATGGAGTGAGGGTAAACGTCAGGCTGTTTCCGGGAAAGACCGTAATCGAGTAGACAACATCCGGGCCCGGCCTCGTGACCATCCCACCGCCCGCGCAAGCCGAGTTCAGGAAGAAAGGTTGGGTATCCGTCGCGTTGGTCGTATTCCCG